>CAZETG010000023.1:0-17845 GCA_964514875.1 uncultured Candidatus Saccharibacteria bacterium
GTTGTAGCTCAGTTGGTAGAGCAGCTCATTCGTAACGAGCAGGTCGCTGGTTCAACCCCAGTCAACGGCTCCAAACAAGAATAGAGTAGTTTACTACTCTATTCTTGTTTTTTGTATACTTAATTAATGTCGAAAATTATCCTAACGATTCACGAATAATAGAAAGTAGATGCCAATCCCACTCCTTCATGCGGAGCGATGGCTTTTATTATACTGGTCGTATTAGTTCTTATGCAGGATCTAGTGCAGCTTTCTGGTCTTCCTGTGCTCAACCTGACGCAAACTTCCAAAATGCCTTACGTCTTGGCTTTGGTTCTTTAGGCGTTGATCCATCCACCAGTAATTTCCACCACTTCGGTTTTCCCCTCCGCTGTCTAGTACGGTAGGGATAATGGTAGTGAATACGATGCACGACCTTATTCTTCGTGCGGAGCGGAACGATCTGGTCAAATGGTAACAATCCAGAAAATGGTAATGATGGCAGGCTTTGGTCAAAGAGATCTTGGCCCGGTGATGATACCTCTGCTTCCGGAGCTTTTTTCTTGGGGCTAAACATTGATGATGTCCAAGCTTCATACGTGAATCTTCGTACTTACGGCTTCCCCCTCCGCTGTCTAGTACGGTAGGGATAATGGTAAGAATACAAGACTACAACAATGCTTCGTGCGGAGCGATGCGATGCACGCGCAGGGAGGTCTCCAGAATGCAGGACTATTTGGGCTCAACTGGGCACGAAATTTAGCGATCCAGGATCCTACTCGAGCTTATGATTTTCGATTTTCTTTTCCAATTGTTGAAGCCATATATAGCGACAGCTCTACGGATGGCTTTCCCCTCCGCTGTCTAGTACGGTAGGGATAATGGTAGGAATGAGGCAAAGATGATTGTTTTATTAGTATTTTTGGTTAATTAACACCAGAAGTCCTTAAATCTACCTCTGTAAAGTCCATTTTCAACTTGTACACAGCGTACAAGTTCAACATTATACAGCCAAAAAATAAGCCCCTACGGACTTTATTTTCCCACAAAAAATGGCGGAACCGACGAGACTCGAACCCGCGACCTCTGCCGTGACAGGGCAGCGCTCTAACCAACTGAGCTACGATTCCACTACTGTCATTATACCTCATCTCCTCCTAAATTACAAGCAAAAAACTCTAAATTGTTCCAAAACATGAAGAAGCCAAATTACAAGAGGAGTTCAAAACGCAACCACACAATCATAATCAAACAAAATCCCCACTTTTCAGCAGGGATTTTTACGTTTACGCTTATGCTAATCTTTCAGCTCATCAATATGACGCATAAAGATAATGTCATCAATAATCCCAACAATCGCCGAAGCTAACATAACCCATCCAACTACCGCCAGCGCAATACCAACCTGCATGCTAATAATCATATAGAGACCAAGCGCAAGCATCACGAGCGACAGCAACATCACATAAAACCATTCCGACACACCCGCCGCATGCAGCTTAATCGACGTATTCAGACGCACCAACGCCCCATAGCACATCCACATGCCTACGATCAGACTAATTGCACCGTTGAGCTGCTCCCAGAAAATCACCACCAGCAAACCAAACACTAACGCAATTACGCCATAAAGCAAGTCATTATTATAGAACTCATACTTCGTGTGTACCGCGAAATAGTTCAAAATCTTGTAAACACCCTTCACCATTAAGAAAATACCAACGACATAGAAAATCAGCTTTACAATTCCCTGTGGATTCCAAATCAAAAGTATCCCCAAAAAACCAATAATCAGCGACTCCATAATCGCCATCCAACCAGTGCTTTTCGCACGACGCACAATAAAATCCACTGGACTCTCAGCACCACCGGACTTCGCACTGGAACGCTTTGTCGCCTTCGCCTTTGACGCAGTCGACTTCGTTTTCGTTGCCATTTTGCCTCCTATTTTTGTATCAACCCACGTTGATAAATTACTTATGCTTCAATTGTAACACACTTTTTCCTCATTCCAAATATATCATCAATTTCATGCTATAATATATATATGAAAAAAATCAGCCTTATCGTCCCCTGTTACAACGAAGCCGAAGCTCTACCACTTTTTTATCAAGAAACGCTCAAGGTTATCGATTCCCTGCCCAATTATCAATTTGAATTTATTTTTATCGACGATGGCAGCAACGACGACACTTTCGAAATTATCAAATCCTTCGCTGAGCATGATCCGCGCGCTTTTTACCTCTCTTTCTCGCGCAATTTTGGCAAAGAAGCCGCCTTACTTGCTGGGCTCGAGCACGCTTCCGGTGATTTTATTGCCACCATGGATGCCGATTGTCAAGATCCACCCAGTCTCTTGCCAGAGCTTCTCAAATATGTCGATCCAAAAGATAAATCTGCCGAAAAGTACAGTTGCGCCGCTACTCGCCGCGTCACCCGCAAAGGTGAGCCGCCCATTCGCAGCTTCTGTGCCCGCCTTTTTTATAAAATAATTAATCACATGAGCAAAGTCGAAATGGTCGACGGCGCCCGCGATTATCGCCTTATGACCCGCCAAATGGTCGACGCAATCATTTCCTGTCAAGAATACAACCGCTACTCCAAAGGCCTCTGGAGCTTCGTCGGTTTCAAAACTAAATGGGTCGAGTACGAAAACGTCCAGCGCGTCGCGGGCGAGACCAAATGGTCCTTCTGGAAGCTCTTCAAATACGCCATCGAAGGCATTGTTGCCTTCTCTACTGTTCCACTCACTTTGTCCGCCTTTTTTGGCATTATTCTCTGTTTAATTTCCTTTATCACCATTATAGTTATCATTTGTAAAACCCTCATGTTCGGCGATCCAGTCGGCGGCTGGCCTAGCCTCGCCTGTCTCATTACTTTTATCGGCGGCGTACAACTTTTCTTCCTCGGCGTCATCGGTGAATATCTCGCCAAAACCTACCTCGAGACCAAACATCGCCCCCATTACGTCACCTACGCAGATAATTTCACCAAAAACCACCCTGCCTTTTCTCGCCACTTAGACGAAAATTCCAATTATCCTAGCTCGGCCACATCCACCACTCACAAACCGAATCATCATTCTCAGGATTATTCATCTCATGCATAAACCATTAAAACAAAAATCAAATTTGAATAAATCCGCTCAAGCTAATTCACCTGTGAATAATTCTAATTCAAAAAATTCAGATCCCACCTCAAATTCTCCTCAAAATTCACCCGACTGCTCTGTTCAATCTTCTGCCTCTCCACGGAATCTACATTCTTTCCTTACTAAATATGGCGAAATCATCCGCTACCTCATCATCGGCGTCATGACCACGCTTGTCAGCCTCATTGCCTACTATGGCCTCACTTTCACCATTCTCGACCCTAATAATCACCTCCAGCTCCAGATCGCCAACGTCATCTCTTGGCTCATTTCTGTCACTTTCGCCTATTTCACCAACCGTAGCTACGTCTTCCGCGTCAAAGACAAACATCTCGCCAGCGAACTACTCAAGTTCTTCGCCAGTCGTCTCTTCACTCTTTTCGTCGACATGGGCATGATGTATATTTTCGTTTCCCTCCTCCACTTCGACGACAAAATCATCAAACTTATCATTCAAGTCGTTGTCATCATTCTCAATTATATTCTTAGCAAATTCCTCGTTTTTATCAAACCTAAATCTTCCAACCAATCCACTAACTAAATTATATTCACTACCATTATCCCTACCATACTAGACAGCGGAGAGGAAGACCGTTCTGGCGGTAGTTGAGGCTGGACGAGCCGACTTCTGAAGCATTAGCGCCGAAGTAGTGAATCAGTCCACTTGTTTTAGAAGTAGTCGACGACCAATATCTAGCATCGACTGGCGCCCAATGCACGGTACCGAGCTCAATAGTAAATCCGCTCCGCACGAGAATGCACGGGCTTGTCTGGCATAAAATAGTAGAAGAATCTTTCCTACCATTATCCCTACCGTACTAGACAGCGAAGAGGACGACCTCGTACACGTAAATTATTTTGAGAAGGAAAAACGACAGTTTCAAAGTTTAAATTCAGCGTCTGATCAGTATCCTCCATATAGCGTGTCATTTTACTCCAGTAATATGCTCCTGCACCTGACCAGCTATCATACCCTCTCCAATAAACGTCTCCGCTCCGCACGAAGTCGAATCAACGGAACAATTATCCTGTATAATAGAGCTATGCGTAGTTATATTCCCCCTTGGACAAAATCAATCCCTCAAAGCGCCAAAAAAGTCTTTTCTGGCATAATTTACGACGTTTATCAATGGCCACAACAGCTTTTTGACGGCAGTTTTACCACTTTTGAAATGTTACAGCGCCCAGATACAACAATCGTTATCGCCATATTGACAGAACAGGAAATTAAAATTTTACAAGAAAATAATTCATCCGGCATCACACCGATCACTTTTTCCAATAGCCCAGGGCCACAACTCGTTATTGCCTCTCAGGAACAGCCTAGCAAAGGCATATTTTACAGTTTCCCCGGTGGTCGCGTCGACCCCGCCGATGCAGATGAGCTAACCGGCGCTAAGCGTGAATTGCTCGAAGAAACTGGTCTCACCTTCCAAAACTGGAAATTAATCAAAGTCAAACAACCGTTAAACAAAATCGATTGGCTTGTTTATACTTTCGTCGCAATTGGTCTCATTCACCAACAAGCTCAACAACTCGACGCCGGCGAACGCATCAGCATACGTACTGTCAACTTTCAAGAAGCGCAAGAACTTTCGCAATTACCCGAAGGCAAATACTTAGAAACCGACTTTAGCAATCTCGACCAACTACTCATCACCAAACCACTTCACTCCTATACATAGACATACCATTATCCCTACCGTACTAGACAGCGGAGGGAGAAGCCGTACCAACGTTCATTATAGCTTACTAGGTCTATCTCCTGAGCACTAACCGCAAGATCATAAGCTCTATTATCGTGTATATCATCAGCATGCAACGACTACCATACGCTCCACCACTTACCACCCCAAGTTGTTCCAGCCGGATATATTGTTTCACTCCGCACGAAGTTTTTAGTATTACACTTCATGCTCATTATCCCTACCGTACTAGACAGCGGAGGGGAATACCGAAGTGACGACCAATAGTGTGGGACGGGGCGACACTTGAAACATCAGCATAGAAGGTAATAGCATTCTGAAATGTCATATCAAAAGATACACGAGACGACCAAGCGAAGGCGCGATTACCCGTAAATTGGCCAACGTAACCTCGGTTCCAAATTGCCTCGCTCCGCACGCAATATTAAGTATCCAAGCAGCATGAAAGTTTACTTTTATTTTTAAGGATACGCAGATATTTCTAGCGCGAAGCAGCAAGAATCTTGACTTATTACAAAATTACATTATAATAGAACACGAGATTCACATCTTGCACATTAAGGAGTTGTTTTTATGAAAAAGATCGCTTTTCTGTCCAGTGGCTGCCAGAACTGCTTCGGCCAAGCACGCGATATTATCACTGCCAATCCCAATTGCCGTGAAGTCAGCGACCCAAGTCACAGTGATATTCTCATGGTTAATTTCTGCGCCATGAGCACGAAGAATTTGAATGATTTCGAAAGATTTCGCCACCAAATTACCCAGTACAAAAAATCCAACCCAAACCTGAAGATCCTCGCTGGCGGCTGCATTGAAGGTCTAGCGGAGAAAAAAGACCTTGGTTTTGCCGATGTCATCTTTCCCCACCAAGCCGAAGCCGCTACTCTGGCAACCTTTCTTGGCAAAGATACGCAGCCGGCTTTAGCGCCCACTATCACAAACGGCGTCGCGATTATTAGTATTGCTCAAGGTTGTAATCGGCGTTGTTCTTTTTGCAAAGTCCATTTTCTCGATCATATGCAATTGACCAGTCGTCCGCTCGAAGAGATCCTCGATCTCGCCCAGCAAGCTCTCGCCAAAAGCGTGCATGTCATCGCCCTCTCAGCGGAAAACTCTACCGAATACGGTATTGACATTGGCACCAATCTTCAAACTTTACTTGAGCGACTTTTAGCATTCGAAGACTTGCATATTCTAGATGTACATGGTTTATGTCTTGACGAAGTGACGCCAGAACTTTTACAGACCTTGCAACACCCTAAAATTCGTATGTTGCAATTGGAAGTACAAAGCCTCAACGACAAAATTCGCGCCAATATGAATTTACACAAGACTACCAAAGAAGCTTTAGCAATTCTGGATGCTCTCTCGCCCAACAAATTCCTAGTCAGCAACTTCATGACCGGATTTCCTGGACACTCAATTTCTGAATTTGACAAAGAAATGCGTTTAGTGCGGTCACATCATCTGTATTTTCTTTCCCTCGACGCCTACGATGATACGCCCGGCACGCCCAGTCATGATCTTTACATGCCAGTCGCTCAAACCACTAACACTTACTATCACACCACTTTCCTATGCACCATCGGCAAAGAGCGTCAACTTTTACTCGAACGTCTCACGAAAAAAGACGCCATCGAAGCTACGATCACTGCAATCGACGACGACAGTATCTATCTTTGCGCCTCGCATTACGCTATCAATATCATCGCCGAACAAACTCACCATTATTATCACCCTGGCGACCTCGTCCGTGTCAAAATCACCGGCGTACATGATTATGTCTCATGCCTACCAAAATCCGGCTTCGCAAACACGATCAATATCCAAGACAAGCGCACTATGAATGCGCTCAGATATTTCGACGTTACAGACAAAAATCAGACTATGCTCGCAGAAGGCGAAATTATCGGCCCAATTTTATGACTCCTCAAACTCCCCAGAAATGGGGAGTTTTTGCTAAATTAACCTCAAATATTATCAATCCGCAGTTTTATCCACACAAAATCTTTATGCTATAATAAAACCAGACATACATAAGGAGAATATATGGATGATAATGAGTCGCAACCAGTTTCCACTGAGACTAACCCCCTAAAACCGCAGACTGAACCACAGGCTGAAAATCAAGATTCGCAGTTAACTACAAGCGAAACCGCTTCAGCAGAACCGCAAGAATCACAACCCACTACAACCGAGGCTACTTCAATTCAACCGCAAGACCCTCAACCAGTGGCAACCAATGATATTACCGCTAATCATCCTACCACAGCAAGTATCGCCTCCACTAAACCTAAAAAATCTCATAAAGGATTAGTCATTATTGCTGCGATTCTACTTGTCGCCCTCGGCATAGGCGGCGCTGTCTGGGCGTTGGTTCTTAACCAAAATAATACAGGAAGCAACTCTGGAGACCAATCCGAGAATCAATCCATTAGTAACACTAATCCCCAGTCTATTCCGAATTTTGATTTGGCATTTTTGGAAAAAAAAGAAGCCAACCAACTCTATAGTCCACTCTCGATCAAATATGCCTTAGGCATGCTGGAGGCCGGTGCAGCGGGCAATTCTCGGCAACAAATTGAATCCGCTATTGGCCCATTATCTCCTCAAAAATATCCAAATAATCAAAACATGTCCTTTGCCAATGCGCTTTTTATTAATAAAAATCTTCCCGACGATACAATTAAAAGTTCCTACACCCAAACTATTAACGAGCAGTTTGGAGCAGAAATCTTGCAAGTTCCCTTTACTTCTGCGGTTGCAATTAATAACTGGGTTAGCGACAAGACTTTCGGCCTGATTAATGATCTCGTCACTGACGAAATGCTGAAACCTACTGGCGGGCCAGAACAATATTTCGCTTTAGTCAATGCGCTAGCAATCGACATGGAATGGGTTAATAAAATTCAACCTGATGATAGAGATTACTCTATCAGTTTTCCGAACATTAACTACAGTTCTTCAATCAATAGTTTCAAGTTTACTGGTTTTTCGAAATTACCTTTTAACAACTCCGCAATCGATGTTAATTCCCTACGTCTTGCCGCCACCATTCATAAATATGATATCCTCAACGAACTCGGCGTTGATAACATTCGTCAAACCATTATTGACGAATACACCGACTGGCTAAACGATAATAATGGCAATCCCTGCAACGAAGATTGGCCTGCTCCCGAAGTTTACGTTGAAGAATATCTCGAGCAACTCGGCAATGGCGGCTATAAGACCGTTTCAAGTTCTACGGATTTCTCACTCTACGATGATGACGAAATTAAAATTTTCGCCAAAGATTTGCAAACCTATGATGATATCACTTTGCAATATGTAGGTATTATGCCTAAATCTACCTCGCTCAAAGATTACATGCAAAACCTTACCACAGACAAACTCGCCTCAACAATCAGTCAACTTAAGCCGCTTACTCTTGAGAATTTTAAGGACGGTGTCGTAACGAATATCGTTGCTAATATCCCAGTTTTTAAGTTTCAAGACAGGCTAGATTTAATGAATGCACTCGAGAATGTCGGGGTTACGGATGTTTTTAGTAGTACGCAAGCTGATCTCTCTAATCTAGCGAATGATTCTACAGGCCTGTATATCGGCCAAGCCATACACCAAACTACAGTAGATTTCAGTAACGATGGCATTAAGGCTTCGGCGGCTACGGTTATAGCTGGCGGTAAGGGTGCTACTGGGTGTGGCTTCAGATATGTTTTTGATGTTCCAGTAGAAAAAATCGACCTGACCTTTGATAATCCATATCTTTTCTTGATCCGCGACAAAGACTCCGGAACTATCTGGTTCGTCGGCACCGTGTACGAACCAACTCTGTATACTGCGTCCAACTATCAAAAGTAAAGAACATGAGAAGTATGGGGAGTTCACAATTCGCTATCGCAAATCGCTCTCTGGCTGCGTCGCTCAAAAGAAAAAGTATACTTTTTCTTTATTCGCTATCCTCGCCAGTTCGAACCCATACTATTCTGCTCTTAATTAGCAATATTAATCCGAGAATAAAACTCTATCTAGTACAGCACATTTTAGCGGAATTTTGATGATAAAATTGAGCTATTTTTTGAATCGAGAGATTGAAGCGCGTCTTTATGACGAGCGAAAGCTTAACCTAATTAGCAATATTAATTCGAGAATAAAACCAGGCTATTTTGAATTCTATCTAGCGAAACGCGTCTTCTCGACGAGTGAGCGACGATAGAACTTTCAAAATAGCCAGTTTTAACTCGAATTTGGTGCGGGTATGGGAAATTCACAATTTACTAACGTAAATTATTCTCTGGCTGCGTCGCTCAAAAGAAAAAGTATACTTTTTCTTTATTCGCTATCCTCGCCAGTTCGAACCCGTCACGATACGATACCTGTTGCCCCTTCAGAGAAAAACCTCAAGCGAATGCTCGAGGTTTTTCTCTGGTGCGGGTATGGGGAGTCGGACCCCAATCTCATCCTTGGGAAGGATACATAATAGCCGCTATACGATACCCGCAACTATCTCTATTATAGCACACCTCATCCTCCCCGCCAAACATTACCAAAATCTTACTGTTCTTCTCCGCCTACCGTAATATATGTCTTCACTTCGCCATCGGTGTATAACGCCGCCACCATTTCGTCAAATTTCGAGAAACTCACCTTCAACGAATCATAATTCACCTCAGAATCGGTTTTATCATTCAACTTCACATAATAATATCCATCACCATTACTCGACAAAAACCTCTCGCTCACCTGCCCCGGCTCCAGCGTCATCGCCTTCATCGAACGCCCACCGTCCACATTCATATTATCGACCAACCTCCCTGTCGCCTGATGCTCAACCTTTCCTTCTAAATGTTGCTCCACCGCCGCAAAATCATTATCATTCTCCGCCAAAAGCTGCTCGACTTGCTGTGCCAATTCTTTCGCCGGCTCATCCACTTCTTGCGTCACCTTCGCCTTCATCAGCGACAAATACAACATCCGCCGGTATTCCGACTTGTTCATCCCGAAATTATCTCGCAAAATTTTCAAAAATCCTTCCTCGCTCCGATCCACTCCGCCAACCTTACGATGTTCATCAAATGCTACATCAATTTCTTCATCTGTCACCCTAATCCCCAGTTCTCGACCCAGCTTCAAAGCATAAGTATACTCAATCGCCGAACTCAACGCCGCCTGCTTGTAGCCCTCTCGTACTGCTTCCGCATCTTCGCTATCACCCAGCTGGCCACCCTGCTGCTCCGCTGTCATCAAATTACTACGATAAATCATCAAGTAATCACTGTAACGCACATTCGCGCCCTCCACCTCTGCTACCGGCACTGGAATCACTTGCGTAACTCGATAAATCATGTCACCAGTATCCTGAATCTTATACAGCATCGCCCAGCCCACCACAATCATCAAAACAATCGCAATTACCGCAATCACAATTGTATTAATAATCAAACGATGCTTCGCGTATTGCATCGGATATTTAAACTTCCGCCCCCGCGCCAAAACCTCATCACGTCGCTCTTCAACTTTCTCCCGCTCAGTTTTTGGCTTTTGCTTAAACATACTCATACTATATATTATATCATACTCCATAGAAATAACTGCGTCACCTCGGAAGAAATATTTTAACAGTATTTCTTCGCTCGGATTCCTTGTTATATCATAAACTACGCCCTAAAATCATCGCACTTTCCACACTAAAGTCATTCTGTTTGCATGGTTTTGTGTTATAATACTGATTAATAAGAGCAAGTAACCAACGTCTGGCAAAAACGCCAGCACTATAAAAGGAGTTCTATGGGAAAAGAAAAAGATCTAGTTGAGCGCAGTCTTGTCGTATTGAAGCCAGATGCCGTCCAGCGCGGTATTGTTGGTGAGATTCTGCAACGTTTCGAGCGCGTTGGTCTCAAAATTGTCGGCATGAAAATGGTCATGCCAGACGAAGATCAATATCGCGCACATTACGAAGACATCGGCCAAATGATTACTCGCCGTGGTGAGCAAGCTTTTCGCTACAATCTCAGCTACATGATGACCGGTCCAGTTATTGCGATCGTTCTCGAAGGCGTCGAAGCCGTTCCTCTCGTTCGCAAAATCGTCGGCCCGACCGAACCAAAATCCGCCGAAATGGGTACTATTCGCGGCGACTATTCACATATGAGCTTCGGTTATTCTGATGCCAAGGGTATGGGCGTGCCTAATCTTGTCCACGCCAGCGGCAACAAAGAAGAAGCCAAGCGCGAAATCGCCCTCTGGTTCAAGCCTGAAGAACTCTACGATTATTCCGATCTCAACGAAAAGTACACTCGTTAATTGGAGTTTTCTATGGCACAAGGTAGAAGTTCTTTTACGGTGGAAATCAAAAATCCCACTACCGCAGAAGCAACTATTAAGAAATGGCTCATTGCTAACAAATTCAAGCCCACCGATCTCAAAGGCGAACAAGTCTATGTCAGCAAAAACATCTGGACTGGTCGTAAGTTCTTTAATTATGATGTTGAAAACAATTCAGTGACATTTCAGGCCTGGGTTCACGGTGTGGCAGGCGATTTTGATCTAGATACTGCACCACAAAGCGTCGCCAAAGCTTTCCACAAAATACTCAATGATCTCCTATTAGCACTCAAACATTCATAAAAAATTCCCATTCAATAATAAACATCCACCGGCTTAGCCGGTGGTTTTTCTCTGGACGGGCGATAGCCCTCTTATTACTAGCAGCCACCAGAGTGGCATGTTGTAATCCGTCTTTTGCGTTTATTACTAGTTACCCGTTGAACGGGTCATTTAGATCAAAGGTAAGTTGGTCGAGGCTACGATCTTCATCAAGCTGATGTTTAATGTATTCTTGGATCTTTTTGGCATTCTTACCGGCCGTATCAACATAGTAGCCTCGACACCAGAATTGTCGATTCCGATACTTAAACTTCATATTACCCCATTTGTTATAAATCATGATACTAGATTTGCCCTTGAGGTATCCCATGAAGCTAGAGACGCTCATTTTGGGCGGTATTTCTACAAGCATATGTATATGGTCGGGGCAAACTTCTGCTTCAAGAATTGTCACTTCCTTCCATTTGCATAACTCTCGAAGAATCTCACCAATCTCTAGACGTTTCTGACCATAAAAAGCCTTTCTTCGATACTTCGGTGCAAAGACAATGTGATATTTGCAATTCCAAGTTGTATGAGATAATGTATTTGTATCTGGCATACGTTTTATCCTTTCTTTATGTTATTATGCAATCTGACGGATTACATAATCATTATAGGTGAGCGTGCCAGATACTGAAATGTAGAACTTAACCGAACCACCGGACTATCCGGGGGTTTTCTGGTAGCAATAATCCCCTGCTCTAGGGGATTATTTTTACCAATTACCCGACTCACGTCGTTCTCTCCACAATGTATACATTCGCTTATTCCCCAAAACCCGTGCTTCTTTCATCTTCAAATCCGCCATCCGCTTACGTTGCGGCTCCTTTGCACGCTGCCATTCCTCTTGCGTAACCTGCAGCGCCTGCTCGCGCACCGTTTTTCGCGCCTCCGTCAAAGCTGTTTCATAAGCAGTTTTGTCTTTCTTCTGCAAAGCGTCTGACAGTTTCTCATCCAATGCGGTCAATTCCCCCGCCGCCGGATGGTGTAATGACCTGTCAACAAACTCCCCAGTGTTCAGCTTCACCTCGACCGTACTATGACCATTCTTCTTAAATTCCGAAGTATCAACATTTACCTGTAGATCCTTGATCGTCTGTCCGCGCTGCCGCATTTTCCGTTCCAACAAAGCTCGACCATAATCACTCTTCAGCCCCACTAACATCGAATATTTCGACTCATTCAAGTCCTCACCCGCGAATAATTCTTGCACGCCACCTTGATCAACCAAATTCCGCACCAACTTATTTGTCGCATAATCATTCTCTTCATCGCGAACCGCATAGCGTTCCATCGCCTTATTTATATAATACTGTGGCCCACGATCCACGAACCGCTTCCCCGCCACTCGCTTCGCTGCATTACGCAAATCCAACGCTTCATTATACAAAAACCGCGACGTCTTCACCCGCAAAACCACATCCTCGTCCGCTTCCGGCATCAACTCGACACTCTCATTACCTTTTTTCTTACTTCGCTCCCCACGCGCCACCTTACGATACACGACCCCATTCTGAATCACATAATTCCGAATGTCCCTTAGCACATCATTCGGCGTATTTAATTCCGCCTCATATCCCAGACCAGTAACTTCGCTGCTCTCATTATTATTCAAATTGAGGCTTTCACTCTGTACTGTGTTCAAATTCTGACGCCCGCTCTCAGGATGACTACCTCGACTCGCATTCTGCGCCTCGCTCCGCAATTGCTCGATCCGCTCTTGCCGTTGTTTCTCTGCTTCTCCTCTAGTCACCTCACCTTGACCAGAAGTTCTATCGGCATCACCACGCCCCCTCAACTCCACCTCATCACCAAGCCAACCCCACGAATTATCACCACCATTTTCCAAACTTTCTGCTCTATTGCCAAGTCTTTCCGCCATATATTCTCCTTATGGCTTTATTATAACACAACCCTTATCAACCATTGCTACTATTTTCTTCGTGCGGAGCGGATATTGGCATTATGACGGTTTACTATTATCTGCTGGAGGTTTTGGTGGTATACGAAGTTTACGTAGTCGTACAACGACCAACTATATGTATGCACATGATTTAACTTTTGAGGACAGAGATGTTTATCCTCAAGGCGGCTTTGGATGGCCAGACGGCTTTCCCCTCCGCTGTCTAGTACGGTAGGGATAATGAGTATGATCGTGCGGAGCGGAGCGATCTGGAGTAATGGACGCATTAATATTTGGGATAATACCGCTATTGGCGGTTTTTGGTCTTCTCGTGCGTTCTTAAACGAATCGTATCAAACAGCATACTATCTTTTTATTGGTGGAAGCCACTTAACCCACTCATACAGAGATCCTCGTTGGTATGGCTTTCCCCTCCGCTGTCTAGTACGATAGGGATAATAGAGTATGAGTAAACTGCAACTCAAATTATCATTTTTAAATCAAAGAATGACACACATCTTCATGACGAACGTAAGCTTAACTTCATTAGCATGATTAATTCGAGAATAAAACTAGGCTATTTTGAATTCTATCTAGCGAAACGCGTCTTCTCTACGAGTGAGCGACGATAGAACTTTCAAAATAGCCAGTTTTAACTCGAATTTGGTGACTCGGGCGGGAGTCGAACCCACAACCTTCTCCTTAGGACGGAGCTGCTCTATCCAATTGAGCTACCAAGCCATACTCTTACCTACAAATATTACCACATCACCCCAATATTTTCCACCGCAACCGCAATCATTTTCAATCTTCATCGCATTTAATTATCCCCGAACAACTTTCACTACTTCATTTTACCATCGCTCAAATCCCGCTTATACGCTCGATAAATTAAATATCCAAAAACTACACTAAAATATGGTAAAACAAATATATACATCACCGGCATCGTCACCACACCAACAATGCTAAAAATCCCTATCCACTTCAAATCCGGCTTATACTCCACAAGAGCATTCTTACTAGCTATCAAACATATCACTCCAATCGGCAACCACAACCATATACCAATCATTACAATCCCTAATGCAGTCATCACCTCGAGACCTCTTGCCGCCTCAGACGCCCTCAAATTCAGCACAAAACAATATAACCACGCTAACATCATTAAACATAACCCAACAACGCCAACAATCAACCAAAAGGTATCACTAGTTTCCACTTTCTGCTTATTCTTCTTATATGCCGTCTTCACTTTTACCATAACCAAATTATATCACAGCCCAGGTAACCTCTCCGGCAACGGCACTATTTGCAAATCCGACCCTGGCACCCGCTCAGCCGGCGATTCGTTTTTTTCTCGCGCTTCCTCGTACGCCTCGACGTGCGACAGTCCCATCGCAATCGACCCGCCAAATAATATCATTACCACAACCGCCCCCGCACTCTTCACGCCTATCGGCACATTTTGTTTCATTGCCTTTTTCCTTCGACAATACAAATAAAACTGCCATCCTAACGTCACCACACAATAAATCAATCCAATTATCAAACCATACCCCGCCAACAACGGAAATCCCAACACAATTATCGTCCCCGTAATATTAATAATCCCCATCGACTTCAACTCCGGCCGAAACCATTTCGTCACCGTCTTCATCTTAAACAAACACACTACTCCCGTTGACACCCACAAACATCCGCCCACTACCGCCAACAAGAGCGAAAAGAACACCACCATATTCCACACCGCCCCAGATGCACCAATCATCGTATTCGAAATCATCATACACGCCACCGCTAGCACAACTATACCCAAAATACCCAACCAATAAACTTTTGGCATATAATTATGTAACGAATCATCCCAGTATTCCGAATCATTCGACTTCTTTCCATTCTCCGGACTCTGTGCACCATTCGTATTCTGTACGCTATCCGTAATAAACGCAAAATTTGAACTATTTTGTGGATTCATTACTTATATTTTACCATAATTATTCAAGCTAAATCATGGCACTACGTTTTAGTCGCATAAGCCTTAAAACTAACAACTCTCTCTAATAGAAATTCCCTATTTTCCATCCCTATCCGTGTTATAATACTCTTATGTATATCTCAGAACTAATCGGTGATTATGTCGAACATCTCGAAGTCGAGCGCGGCCGTTCCCGCAAAACTGCCGAAAATTACGAACGCTATCTGCTGCGTTTTCGGGAAATTGCCCTTGATGTTCTAGAAAAAGAACCTCAGCTCCGCGTCAGCAAAAGCCAAGAAATCGATGATTTCACACCAGCAGATATTACATCCGAATTAGTCCGCAAATTCCGTCTCCAGCTCAATCGTGAAACCGACCAAAAAGGCGAAAATCTCGAAGCGATCACGCAAGCCTATCATCTCATCGCCCTACGCGGTTTTCTCAAATATCTCGCCAAGCGCGACATCAAATCCCTTGACGCCACCCTCGTCGAGCTTCCCCACGTCGTCCGCAAACAAGTTACCTTCCTGCATTACGACGAAGTCGAAAATCTCCTCGATCAAATCGACCTCACTACCGAGACTGGCCTACGCGACCGTGCAATTATCGAACTTTTATTTTCTGGCGGACTACGCGTTTCCGAACTTGTCAAGCTTAATCGTGATTCTATCAATCTCGAACGCCGTGAATTCATCGTCCGCGGCAAAGGCCAGAAGGATCGCCCAGTTTTTATTTCTCCCGCCGCCGCCGAACGCGTCCAAGATTACCTCGATGCGCGTACCGATTCTCTTGTTCCGCTTTTCCTTAATAATAGTCGCAATCTCAACGAAGTCGACACTTCCGGCAATTACCGCCGCCTCACCACCCGCTCCGTCGAGCGTATCGTCCAAAAATACGCCAAACTCGCCGGCATCGCCAAGCACGTCTCCCCGCACACTTTACGCCACAGCTTCGCCACCGATCTCCTCATGAACGGCGCCGACCTCCGTTCCGTCCAAACCATGCTCGGCCACGCCGACATTTCCACCACCCAAATCTACACTCACGTCACCGACCAGCACCTCAAAGAAGTCCACAACAAATTCCACACCGACACCGAGTAGACAAAACTTTTCTCACTTTCTACGAAATCGCATTTCTGCAGACTATTCCTCCTACTCCATTTCTCATTTTCAATAAAATACATTTTTTGAGAAACAAACCCACCATTTCACTTTCCACTTTCAGCAAAATCACCAGTTTAAGAAACATTTTCCTCAATTCATTTCTCAAACTCTCCAAAATTCCAACTTTGAGAACTACCTCTGTTATTTTAGCACTACCATTTCGCAAACTCTACAAAATTGCATTTTTGCAAAACGAAATCTGCGCAAAATTCCGCGTCACATTCCTTACAACGCATTCAAAAGCGTCGGTAAGCAATTTCCCAAAACCAGCACAATCACAAACGCCGACACCAGAAACGGTCCGAAATGTACTTTTGTATTGCCGATTTTGCCAGTTTTGCTGGCTTTCAATACGCCCGGCAACGCAATTATATCACCCAAGACATTCGCCAAGAAAATCGTCCACAGCGCCAACCACCAATCCGCCAACGCCAGCGCCAACGCCAGCGCCAAAATCCAATCCCCGCCCCCCATGAGTCGCTCATGCGACGCTTTGTAAATCAAAAAACACGTCCCCGCCAGAATCCCCACGCTAGCTACTGTACTTCCAATTCCCTGCCAAACGTCACTATCACTCAGGCTCAACTCGTACATTTTTAGTACAAACACGATCATCCCCATAATCACCGCTATAACCAGCAGAACCACCGGCAACTGCCCCCATTTCGCATCATAAACCGCCAAAATCATCAACACTACCAACATCAAAAGCGTCATAATAAAAACCGCCAATCGCACCGCCAGCAAACCCGGCTGCGCTGACAACGCATTCCAATGATTCACGATTGGCAACAGATACGCCCACGACAACATCATAAACGCCACCGCCATACTCACTTCTGACAGAAAATCCGCCACACCAATTTTCTTATGACATTTTCGGCACTTTCCACGCAAAACCAACCAAGAAATAATCGGAATATTGTCATACCATTTAATTCTCTTTTTGCAATGTAAACAAACTGACCACTGCCCCAAATCTTTCTTATCGTGCACTTTATAATGCCACCGCCATGCCTGGCAACATGCAAACGAGCCAAACACCGCCCCCAGCATAAACATTAATACCAAAATCATAATGTTTAAAAAAGTCGCTTCATCCATAATTCTATATTATCATAAACTTAACCATTAACGCAAACAAAAACGCTAGACCCGAACAAGACTGGGCGTCGCACCCCCACTAGGGTTTTATACTTCAACAACATGAATAACTGACTGACTTGTAATTATAATTTTACACTCTAATCCCATACCAATCAAAACCACCCCTTCAAGGGGTGGTTTGCTCTGCCCTATAAGGGCCTGTCA
>CAZETG010000024.1:0-17404 GCA_964514875.1 uncultured Candidatus Saccharibacteria bacterium
CAATGTAGATAGCTACTTAAAACTTAGGGGTTGTTCTAAATTCGTTTACTGAACCTGGGCTTATTTGGTCTTGTTACATAATTATAGTTCGCTTGGCTTTTGTTAGGGGCACTCTCACTTCTTAGCGGCTGGATCGTGAATGATGAAACAAGACTGGCTTTTACCAGAATATTGCAAAATGCTTAGAAAACCATAATAGGTATTGACTTTTTAGGCGATGTGTGCTATAATGGAATTAAGGAGGGTATTTCAGCCTGAATTGCACATTTGAAAGGAGCGGAAATAATGTTGTTAAAGCATTATCGGCAAGAGCTGACGTATGATGAGTGCGACTACTATTACTATGTCATTACGAACGGAGCGGAAACTAGTTGCGGGTCTCTGGCAGTGAGTGGCCGCGAGGAAGAAGAGGGCTTAAATATCCAGTTCTCATCCTGACCTCGCGACTATGACACTTGGAAGGCTGCGTGCGGTGATTGTTGGGGTATTTCCGACATCGGCGACGGAACCTCAGTGAGCGACGATGCTTTGATGAAGATTCTTTATCAGCTGCTCACGACAGATAGCACCGAAGTTGATGACTGGGAACTGACGAGCGTGCGCGTTGAGCCGGACTGCTTATCTTTTGATCTTCACAATTATTGGTATTAGAACGCCATGTCTGTACTGAAGGATATGCATCAAAACAGACATGAGTATCCCAATTACCCTTGTACACTTGAAGATCAGATGAAAGTACTCCCCCGTGGCCAATATATAATTACGTTCGAGGCAGAGAAGGCAAAGTGTGAGCATTACCGTTATGAGCATTTTACAATCACCGATGTTCCCGTGAGTACGAGATTAATTGCGCGCCGGGTCGCGTCACCGTCAAGGAGCAGAGCAAGCATTGTACGCGCGAATTGCGCTTCGCGAAGGATGCATGCTACAAAAATCGATTTAACGAAAATTGCATATCGGTCGAAGTTGCCGAATACACGTTGTAGACTGAAGATCTCGCCATGAGCTTAATGCTTGTTTGTCACCTCCTGCACGCCCCGAATCGGGGCGCTTTTCTTAGGTAGTGGTAGCTGTTATGATGCGATATGCCTGAAAACGTCGAATCGCACTTCTTATGACAGCATCGAGGTAGCATATTTCAGATGTAGCTCGTGGCAAAACTCATCACCTGCAGAAACCCCCGGACACAATCCGAGGGTTTCTAAATTCTTGAAAATCGTTTCCTGCAAGCCAAGCTTTAGGCGCGAGCAAAATGCGCAAAGGCGCGGTTTGCTTCGGCCATGCGGTGGCAGTCTTCCTTCTTCTTAAAGGCGGCACCGGTCTCATTGTAAGCATCGACAATTTCGAGCTCGAGACGTTTCGCATAAGGCATGCCCTGACGAGCACGAGCGGCTTGCACTAGCCAAGAAAAGGCGAAGTGCTGCTGACGGTGACCGGAAATCGGGAACGGAATCTGATAATTGGCACCACCGACACGACGAGATTTCACCTCAAAATCCGGAGAAACGTTAGCGATCGCTTTTTCGAACACGGCCACTGGATCCTCAGAGTTGAGCTTCTTTGCAGCGCCTTCGAGGGCAGCGTAAACTGCGCGCTCGGCAGCTTGCTTCTTGCCGTCAAGCATGGATTTATTAATAAGTCGCTGAACCAAGATCGACTGATATTTGCGATCTGGAGTAGTCTTGCGCTGAAGAGATTTGGTAACTTTGCGTGGCATAGATTATTCTCCCTTCTTTGCGCCGTATTTAGAACGGCCTTGCTTACGACCCTGGACACCCTGCAAATCGAGCGTACCGCGGACGATATGATAACGAACACCCGGAAGATCCGGCACGCGACCGCCGCGCACTAAGACTACGGCGTGCTCCTGAAGGTTGTGACCTTCGCCGCCGATATAAGCCCAGACTTCCTGGCCATTAGTCAAGCGTACACGAGCGACTTTGCGCAAAGCGGAGTTTGGCTTCTTCGGAGTCTTAGTAGTAACCTTGAGACAGACGCCACGCTTCAACGGAGCGGCCTGCTCGTAACGCTTTGTCTTAAGCGTATTCACAATCGAACCCAACGCTGGCGCCTTGGACTTCTTCGCAGCGCGCTTGCGAGGTTTGCGAATCAACTGATTAATAGTTGGCACGATAAAATTCCCTGTTTAACTAATAATTTTGCCTAGTTGCTACAGCAATCACAAAAAGGCATGAAACTCTGACTGTTATTATACTCTAGTTTAAGGTAAAAAACAAGAGTTTATTTCTCTGATTCAGCGGCCTTCTTGGCCTTTGGGGCACTTTTAGCGGTTTTATCAGCTTTTTTCTCAGCAGTCTTTTCAGCCTTTTTCGCAGTCTTTGCATTGCCCTCGTTGGCTTCGACCAAGAAATCCAAAGTTTTATCAATAATGAGACGGTTCTTGATATCTTGGCGAACTTCTGGCTTCTTGAGATTCTCGATCGCTTCCTTAGAGCGCTGATAGACATCGCGTAATTCGGCAATTTTCGCTTCAACCTCTTCGTCGGTCGCGGTAATTGCCTGCTCTTTGGCCAAAATTTGCAAAATCAGAGAAGACTTCACGCGGGCTTCGGCAACCTCACGCGCCTGCTTCTCCCATTCTTCTTCGGTCAGATTCATGAGTTCGAGATATTGGTCCATCGGCACACCACGAGTAGCTGCATTACGCACGGTATCATTGCGAATCAGACGCATTTGACCATTAACGAGTACTTCCGGCGCCGCCACCTTGGATGCTTTGACAAGCTCAGCAACAAGATCCTCGCGATACTTCTCGAACGCGCGCGCAGCATTCTGGCTCTCGAGGTTTTTCTTAATATCATTTTTCAGCTCGTCAAGACTCTTGAAATCACCGCATTTCTTTGCGAGTTCGTCATCGAGCGCCGGCTTCTTAATGTCGTTGACCTGCTTTACCAGCGTCTCAAACACAACTGGCTGGCCAGCAAGACTTTTCTCTGGATAATCGGCCGGGAAAGTCACGTTAATGTCGAACTTATCGCCAGCGGCATGACCAATTACGGCGCCTTCAAAACCCGGAATGAACTGGCCCGAACCGAGTACAAGGTGATGATCCTTGGCGCTACCGCCGGTAAATTTCTCGCCATTCTCGCGTTTACCAACAAAATCGATAATTACTTCGTCGCCAGATTTCGCTGGCTCTTTGGTCACGATTTTTTCAGCGTAAGCGTTGGCAATATTATCAAGTACTTCTTGAATGTCGGCCGGGCTCGCATCAGTCTTATCTTTCTTTACCTTTAGCTTCTTAAAATCGCCTAGTTTCACGTCTGGCAGAATGTCTGCTTGAACAGTATATTCGGCTGACTCATCTGGGACATATTTCGTCACCTCGACGCCAGCAATCGCAATTGGTTCCTGCTTTGCGTCACTAAAAGCTAATGGCATCGTCGAACGCACAGCAATGTCAATCGCCTCATTGGAAATATCGTTCGGCGAAAGCTGCTTCTCGACCAGAGAGACCGGAGCCTTGCCTTTGCGAAAGCCTTGAACTTTGATATTTTGCGCCAGTCGCGTCAGAGCCTTCTCACGCGCGCTCTTCAAATCAGCGCTGTCAAGTGTTACCGTCACCTCCACCCTAGTATCGGATAATTTTTTAGTTGTAGTCTTCATATCTTATATTATAGCATAAGATGTCACAATAAGATATACTTCTGCGAGATGTTCACGGCGTGACGACACCACCATGCTCGCTCGTGCGAAGATGACGAACGACATCGCGGGTTTTCGCACCAAGTTTGACATGTGGATTGAGAATATTCTGTGGGTCGAAGGCTTCCTTAATGGCGGAATACAACTGGCGCTCGCCAACGCCAAGGACTTTATTAAGCATCAGCGCTTTTACCTGACCTTCTGGGCCATTGCCAGTAATCGAACCGTTACAAGAATAGACTAGTTCGCTATACAACTTCAGGAATTCCACCATTTTCTTACGATCTTCAATTGCCGTGCAGTCAAAATCTGGGCGAATCGTATAGCTAGAGGTAGAGAACGATCCATAGACCGGTAATTCCATACCAAGCGTCTTCTCAAGGCTCTTGACCCCGTCGATAAATGCGCCGAAATTCATGCTCGGAATAAACACATCATCGAGAACTGGAGTACGCTCGCCAGCTTCATTATCATTCAAATAGCTGAGCAAGAGGTTAGAAATTTCATGAAAATCTGCCAACTTGTCAGGAGTCTCCTCGACGCGCAAAACATTGACTGGCAACGCCTCGATGCACTGATTAAGGCGCTTGGCATTTTTGAAACGGTTATAGTCAAATCCAGCCATAACTAAGAAGCCTTTGCCGAGCTTACGCGTAAAGAGGCTAGATTTCTTACCCTGGCGAGCGGCATCTTCTAGAATGCGTAAATCGTAAATCCGCAGCATATACGGATCAAGGTCGCAGGCGTAATTCAAGAAGCGTTGCGCGGTTTTCAGATCATGAAACGAGACAATCAAGCGTTTCGGCGTCGGCGGGAGCGGCTCGACTTTCAAAATGATATCCGTGATAATACCGAGCGTTCCTTGTGAAGCAAACATTAGCGGTAGCAAGTTGGTCGTACGCCCGTCGCGCACGTGCACGATGTTAGCATAGCCTATAGCGTCGAACGGCCGCATCGAACGATCAAGAATCGTATCGGC
This sequence comes from uncultured Candidatus Saccharibacteria bacterium, assembly GCA_964514875.1. Classification (GTDB taxonomy): domain Bacteria; phylum Patescibacteriota; class Saccharimonadia; order Saccharimonadales; family Saccharimonadaceae; genus Nanosyncoccus. The sequence continues at coordinate 4,646 of CAZETG010000024.1, forward strand.
CTGCTCGTCCATGATCTTTTCGAGTTTCTTGTAGAGAGCACCTTCGGCGGTCTTTTCTTGAGTTTTGAGCTCGACAGAGTGCTGATGCAATGGCGACAGCTGGATCAGCTCGCCATTCGCTAGGACAATTTCTGCCCGTTCGACATAGCGATAAATTCCCTCGTAGCGATTCATCATGTCGTCATGCGGGCAGTTGGCAATTAGACCGCCAATCGTGGCGCGGTCATCGTAGCCAATCGGGAGCCATAGACCGTGCAGGCGTAGTGCTGCATTAAGCTCTCCGAGCGTGACTCCGGGCTGTACCCGCACTAGACGCCCTCGCACGTCAATTTCCTCAATCTGATTAAGCTTTTCAGTCGATATGATTAAACCTGAACCGATACTCGCTCCAGTCTTATCTAGCCCAGTGCCACGCACTGTCACTGGCAGCTGCAAATCTCGAATCGCCAGCTGATTCACAAAACGCAACAGCCGCCGAATATCGTCCACAGTCTCAGGAATCGCGACTAACTTCGGAGTCATCTTCAAAATCGAGCGATCAGTTGAATAAACTTCGCGCACTGATTGCCGATCAAAAACATTCCCCACTATGTGTCGATTTAAATATTCCGCCAATTTACTCACTTAACCCACCTTTTCACTTGTTATCATGATAACATAAGCTTTACCAAAATAAAAGAGCGGAAATCTGGCTGTTTCGATGATTTAACCATTGACATTTTAGATTAAGTGTGCTAATATTAAGGTAATAACCCTCGTGGAGGGGAGTTTGGTTATGCCAAAGATGCAGTACAGAGAACACATTCCTAAGCGATGTTGGGTGGGCGACCAGCACAAAATCTGCTACAGCTCGCGTGAAGAGGCCGAAGTGGCGGCTTTGGTTGCTCAATACGACTATGGTGCGCCAAAATTGGAAGCTTATAAGTGCGAATATGGCGATCATTGGCATTTGAGCTCCAGCCACCAGCGAAAATCTTAAAAAATCTACTAGAACAGTCATCTTGGGCGACGACGTTACTGCCTCTTGGCGTTAAAGCAATTATGCAAAACACGCCAAAACGATGTCGATTACTGATACGGAGAGCCAGTGATTGAACCTTTATCCAAATCTCGTCCTCTGATAACCGATTTCTTAGTCGCGATCTTGGATCTTTTCGACCGAGCATTAGCGAGTCTCCTTCGGGAGGACTATGTGCTGCTGATTGGGGAAATATGATTTTTGTACGACACCACTATTAGGGACTTTGGGGATGAAGATGCTAGGGGATGTATCCGGAACAGTCTCAACAGCGTCACCCAATACTCCGATAGATCCTGCAGAACCAGAAACATTATCTGCGCCCAGCGCGACTGTTTCGCTAATGCCGCGGCGATTTGTCGTTGAATATGGAACCAGCGTGGCTACGGCCGGAGCCTGCAAATCCGTCAACGTAATTTGCGCCTGCCCGTCTTTGACCTGAATTCGGCCGAGCGGAGCGCCGTTCAAAAACAGCAAAACTTGCGCAGCATTACTCCGGAAGCTAATTTGCGCCGTCTCTGGTGAGAGCCATTCAAGATGCGACTCGCGGATAGCTGGCGTTTCTTCACTGAGGAGAGAGGATGTCGCGACGACATGCGCCGACATCGTATTGCTACCAGAGTCGGTATGAGCCTTTACTTGGATATAGCCGTCGAAGGGCTGTGAATATGTTTTCTTTACTGCTGCAGGCGCATCTTGTATCTCGAAAATCCCGTCGCCGTCAAGATCCCAATCAAATTTCAGTTCATCGCTATTATTAGCATACGAGTGACTAGAGTCAAACGTAAACTCATCATTGACCATGCCGCGGTATTCCGGTAAGGCTAGCATTGCGACGGGGCGGCTCAAGATTGTCTGCGTTGAAAGCGTCAGCTCGTCATATATATCGAAGACGGCACCATTAGTAAGTGTAGTCAATTCTGCATACGACGCTTTATTATTCCTGGTCGTCATGACGTAAATATTGACGGGGTCGATTTCGAGACTGCGCTGCACAACATTCATGACCGTTGTACCATCGATGTCTGGATTATGATAGCCAGCGTCCGTGAGTAAAACGATTGATTTGGTGACACCGTTTTGCCAATCGAGTGAATTGAGTGCCGTCATGGTAGCCGAGAGACTGGATTCAGGGTCGTCGCCTCCGCCGGAGACTTTAAGTTGACTAATTTTCTGAATTAACTCCATTTCACTACAAGCAAAATCACATAGTTCTCGAGGTTGAAAGTTTTCTTTTAGATCGCGATATTCAAAAAGTGCGACGCGGCCGCCATCTGCGAGAACTCGAGAAGCTAGATTCTTCGCCTCATCCTTATATTGATTAATTACGCCGCTCATTGAAGCCGTTGTATCAATAACGATAGCAACGTCGTGGAGCGTACCCATTCCAGCTCCGGCAATTGGCGCTTTAATGTCGTAAACCCGTTGGATAGCTCGTAGTATCTCTTGCGCCGCGTCAACATACAGATTTTCTGAGACATAGGAAGTATGATCGTCAATGCTGACGCCGGAACTACACATAATATCGTTTTTGTTGCACCAAGTGCCGAGTTTGCCGAGATAGCCAGTCGGCTGATAAGGGCGATAACTGCCGAGTACACCTTCGAAAGTAAAACAATCCGGCACGTAGATTCGATACGGGGATAAATTCTTGCCACGGCAGGCGTCGGGAACTTTCGGAGCGACACCGTAGGATTTGCTCTTGCCCTCCGGCAAATAAACTTTAGGATCACCGAAGGTGGCCACATAAATAATTCGGCCTGGATCGAGGTTCGGCAAAGTTTGCGACATAATCATGGCTCCCTGAGAATAGCCGCCCAGAATGAAACGCGTGTTGGGACAGGCTTTGGAAACAGCGGCAATACGCGCTTTTAATTCACTGACGCCTTGCTTCACGCTATCGCCGAAAGCAAAAGCGCTACCGCCGCTCACCGCTGCGCCGAGCAAGTTCATAATTTCGCCAAGCCCGCCCGCCACAGCCACGGCCGGATACTGATAGCCACCTTGTTGCGACTGGCCGAGTTCGTAAAAGTTATAGGTCAAACCTAAATCGGCAACCTGCTTCTCAACTTCCGTGCGCCAAGCGGTTTCGCTCGGGCCATGTAACTCCTCTCCGGAACCGCGAGCGAAGATAAATTCAAGATCGTTGCACTTTGTCGTGCCTGCCCCAGCCGGAGCGACATAAAAGTTCGCGCTAAATAACATTAAGGCAATGACAAGATAATGCCAATATGTTGAGCGTCTTTTAGTGTGTGCATAGACTTCATGGCGCGTATGTCTTTTTGGCTGCCTAAGGATAGTTTTGGTAATTTTCGCACAAATTCTACATGCTAAGGGGTCTTTATGTCGCCGCATCGGGCGTGACTTACGAAAAATCGCTAAATAGTCTCGTGATAAAATTGTTTGACTTCGGGTTTTGCTGGACATAACCTTCTCCTGTGCGCGTGAAAAATAGTATTAGGCCGAAGTATAACAAAATTTTTTCAAAATCCACAAGCATAAGCATGAAGAAATTGAAAATAAGATTTTATAATAGTTGCAAGAATAAATTTTCGTGTTTAACAACCTCTGCAATTTATGATTGATTGACCGTTTTATTGGTGTTGTAAGATTTACAAGTATTACGGATATGCTTAATATAGTACTAGGGTACTAATTCGCGCATAATGCTTGTCTAATTGGCGTTAGTATCCAGTAGCAGAGTGGATAAGTTCGTGCGGAGCGGAAAATTTTATTACAAAAGTCAGCTGATGAACCCGAGTTATAGCGTTACATTGTGGTCGGTACGTACGTCTATGACTCCAGCCTTTGATACAGCTATAGGGTTCTATTTTAATCCATCGAGTATCGTCATACAGCACACGCCAAGCCGTTGGTACGGTTTTCCCCTCCGCTGTCTAGTACGGTAGGGATAAGAGTAGAGATTGAACAGTATACATATATGCCAACTGTGATCGTGCTCAACGGCTACAGAGATTATGAGCGTTCTGAAATTGGCAGATTTCTGGTGGGTCCGTATTTTGATGGCTGCTCCTTTGACTTGAAGCATGTCGTAACGTCAACGATTCTTTACGAAGATAACGGATACCCATCAACTAGAGCAAGGTTTTTCTTGCCCAGCTTAACGCAGTTGAATCTGGGATACCAGGAAAAGGTGCGGAAAAACGCGCGGTGTGGTAATTATCCGTGGGAATACTTCGAAAGTGCGCCGACAAATACAGAAAGCCCTTGCATAGATCGCACATTAGGCGATCCAATAGGCAACCCTTGTAGCTATTTGACACGGACGCTCGAGACGAACTGGAGTAGCATGGATCATTTAGTCTGGACGGTTGGCGAAAACGGCGGAGTCAGTCGGCAAAGCCATAGGCAGTGCTATGGCATTGCGCCGGCGTGTCTGATCGCCTAAGATTTTACCGCTCCTTCGGGAGCGGTATTTTCATGTTCCCTGTGGAGGATTATGAAACCGAACAACGCATACGCAACTAGGGTTCTTACCAAACAATTTCTGCCATTTGATGCGCAGCGAGGAATTCATTCGCCTTCTTGAAATGGTTATTGCCAAAGAATCCATTATAGGCCGACAGCGGCGAAGGATGCGCCGATTCCAACACGAGATGCTTGTCAAGATTGATAAGTTTCTTTTTGCTACGCGCGTCGCGACCCCATAAGAGAAAGACGAGATGCGGGCGATTGTCGTCGAGATATTTTACGGTAGCTTCGGTAAAAGTCTCCCAGCCTTTGCCACGATGAGAGCCGGCTTTGTGCGCTTCGACCGTCAATACGTTATTCAATAATAAAACGCCTTGCTGCTGCCAAGCTTTGAGATTGCCGGTTTTGTTGGCGTGCGAACCGTATTCGGCATCAATTTCTTTGTAGATATTAACTAGCGACGGCGGAATTGGCTGCGAATCAGGCACCGAAAAGGCCAAGCCGTGCGCAGCTCCGGGCGTATGATAAGGATCTTGACCGAGGATAACGACTTTGACTTCATTCAGGTCAGTCGTGAAGGCACGAAAGACTTGCGCTTTAGCCGGAAAAACTCTGCTCGTTTCGTAAGCTTCGTGCAAAAACTTACTGAGTTCTTGAAAATATGGTTTGGCAAATTCTGAATTGAGAAAAGTTTTCCAGCTATCGTGCATAAGATGACCTGATGAATTATTAGTTTATTCGCAATAGGTTATTAGTGATTGCTTATTGTCCGGAATTTTTTGGCTTCGGGGTAGACTTTTTCGTGGCGGTTTTGGCAGTTAAACTTAGGCTTCTCTTGGCGGTTTTACTGTCGCTGGCTGAACCGCCTTTGCCATGCTCTGTAGCCATATCATGATTCTTACGACCAGATTGAATGCAAACAATCATCAAGCCAACGCCACAAATCGCTGCAAGCAATACGGCAAGCGCACTGACGCTCGGGATCATCGATAAACAACCGAGAATCAAGATGCCGAGTAAAGTCTCCAGTAAAATTGGCAATCGACTACGGCAGAGCTTCGCGACGAGAGCATGACCGAGCCAGACCGCCGCAAAGCCTTGCGCTAGATATAGCATAATAATATATAGACCTAAAATCAGAAGACCGGCAGGCACCGTAAATGGAGTTAAAAGCAACATAATTGCGACGATCGGTGCAAAGAAGACGACAGCTAGGCCGACACAGAAATTAAAACCGAGACGAGGCATCGTACTCTCGCGGTCGATGTGCTGAACCAAGCTTGGAAAAATTAGGAGGCACACCAGCATAACGATAAAGAGCGCAACCATGCTGGCGAATTTACCAAACCAGTATTCTCCAGCTGTAAGCGAATTATCTTTGATTTCGTAGGTCTCAGTTTTGGCTGCTTTGACGTTACTAAGGCCGGAAACTTGTGCGTCTTCATTATAAGTAAGAGCGCCATCAATCATAACTTTACCTTCAAAGACGATATACTGAGCTGAGAGGTCGACGTTACCACGAATGGTCATATTGCGCAGAGTGACTTGATTAGCCGTCACGGCAAGGTTGCCCGGCAAATTTACTTCACCAACCAGCGAATACCCCGCCGCAAAAACGTCGCGACCGATCTTCGCGCCTGGCTTCAGGCTAATCGTATTACCAGCAATGAAAGCATCCTTCTCGGTCTCGCCAGTAAAATCAATATCATTACCGAAAACAAAAGCGTATTCGGAATCAGAACCGATTTGTAAGCTATTGCCAAAAGCCAACAGTAGACTGCGGCCGACTTCAGTAATGTTTAGATTATTTCCAGCAACAAGCAAGTTATGTCCAAAACGAAAAATCCCCTCTTCGTCAGTTTCTTTTTCAAGGGCAAAAGTCGGCTCGACCTCGCGACGGTCACTGGTCGGCTCCATTTCGCTCGTACGAGGCTGCGGCGCTTCTTCGGCGGCATGCACGACAAGCGGGGTACCACCAATTATTCCAATTGTAAATGCGCCAAGGAGCGCAATAAGTTTAATTCTCTTCATAACTTTATCATAACACAGAAGTTTTAGTTTTCGGGAATTTCGATAAGCTTTTTGCGACCACGTGCGCCAGTTTTGATTCTAATTGCGCCTTTGCTGACTTGAAAATGTTTCGCTAAGAGTTTTATTAAAGCCGCGTTCGCTTCGCCGTCGACTGGCTTTTCACGCAAATAAATCGTCAGTTGGTTGTTATTCGCAATCACTAGTGGGCCTTTCTTGGAGTTAGGTTTAACCATAACTTCGTAAATCATATATAAATCCTATTTATCGCTCAAAATCCAATTAATAATTTCCTGTTTGAGTGCAAAATATTCGGCTTCGGGAAATTGCATATTCGCAATGCAGAATTGATGTTGCGCAATGTGACTACAAAACATACATTCATGTAAACTATTACAATCTTGGATAAAAAATGAATTGCTAATTTTGCCAGAGCAGATCACTTGATAACAATTGCTGCAAGTGTTTGAATCATCGGTGCGAATACAAAAATTGAGATCACTACTGCGCTGACAAGCCAAGATATTTTCACTATCAAAAGTACCGTCACAGAACAAGATATTTTTACAACGGCCGCAGTTAGTCGAGCGATAAACGTTTTGCGAATTATAGATCGGATCGCTGGCGGAGACATTTTCGCTATCATAAATCCGTTCCGTGGTCGTGAAATTAATTTCTTGCCACGCTGAGAGCAAATCTTGCAAATTCGCAAGCGGGCGCTGCGGGCGCATCCAACCATCAGTACTGTCACGCACCGAAACATTATGATCAGTGAGGTAATTTTTCATATTTGGCAGCGCCGACCAAGTTTGCTCGCCAGTTTCCGCATCGTGAACCGGCGTCGGCAAGGCAATATCAAAAGCAAATTTATCCAGCAAATCATTCAGCGAATACGGATTATTGCGCCCAAAAATATTTTGGAAAATATCATTAGCAATTTTGAGATTTTCAGCTTCAGTCATTTATTTCTTTAACTCCAAATTAATTTTACGGCGATTGGTCGATTGCGTGTGTAGAACTTCCTGTACACTCGGTGCGGAAGCGGTCGAAAAATAATTCATCGGCATCGACGCGTTCGACAATGCGAACCATACGCCAGTTGTATGACGAATTTGATTTTGCATTAAGCTAGCGAAAGAAATCTGCGTCGTCTGTGAAATATTGGTAACCGTCGTAGCGGTGCGCGGTGTAAAATCAGTGGTTTTAGCTTTGAAAATCGGCTGAGATTTTTGATCGACAGTTAATTTCAGCAAACATTCACGTGGATTTAACTTCGTCAATAAATCATCCGGACTACCGATTGCGTGAGCAGTTTTAATTTTGAGATTTTGCACCAACAAATCTGCATCGCTTGGCGCACAACGGAAAAGATAGAAATTCCGCACGTTGGTAAAAATTGATTGCAACAATTGCAAATCAAACTGTTGTAAATATTGCCCCGCTAAAATTACCGCCACGCCAAATTTGCGTAGTTCCGACAAAAAGCGCGCCAAAAGCGGACTTTTAATCGTGGCTGCTTCGTCAATGACGATAATTAGTTGTTCAGATAAGACAGATTGTTGCGCGAGTAAGAAAAGTTGCTGCAAAACTAAACCAGCGATAGTTTGTGTAATTTTCGCGCTGAGCTGAAAACGGTTTAGTGAAATGATGTTGAGGAAATTTTTTTGAATTGAATCTAATAAACTCGGTAACGGCTCTGCACAATTAAATACCGGCGCAAATTGCAATTCATCAAGCAAAGAAATAATCGGCGCGATCGCTTCGTTGTAATGTTTGGTTTTGAGGTCAGTAAAATCAGTTAAGAAAAAACTAATCACATACGGAGAAGCTTTGATTTGATCATTTTGCAACAATTGGTTGCGATAATTCGCATCAGTCAAAAGCTGACGTAAATCCCGAAACGTAAATTGCTGCGTCGCCAGCAACAAAATGCAAGCATAACGCAAGACGCGCGCGAGACGATTATTATAATCTGCCGCGAGCAAACTTTGAAAAAGCTCAAGCAATAATTCAACCTCAGCCGACAAACTTTGCGAAGTGAAGCGGAATAAATCAATACTATTTTCCGTAGTTTGGAAATTCAATACTTTTTGCGCAGCGATTTCGCCACACTGACGATATAAATCATCATGCGGATCCAGCACAAGCACTTTATAATTGCGCGAATCGAGCTGCGAAAGCTGCGTCAGAAAATGTGCCAAAAAATGCGATTTCCCCGCGCCGCTACTACCCAAAACTAAAGAATGCGCCGCGAAATCATAATTATTAATCGCGACATATTGCGCTTGGTTACCATACGGAAAAAGTTCGGCACAAAAAAGTGCGTCTTCAATCTTATCACTTAACAATTTCTGGATTTTCCCGACCGGGAGATAAGCGGGGATTTTTTGATAATGCAAAAAATGATTTTTGGAAAAATCGATACTCAAAATGTATGCCGGATTGTAACAACTCAGCCTGCTACTCATAAGTTTATCATGCTTACGATAACAGATTTGCGTAGCAGTTTTCGTAATAGTTAGAAAGTTTTGAAAATCGCAAATTAAAAATCGTAAGTGAGCACGTTTCCGCTCTAGTTTATGTAAAATCAGGCAAAAATCACCAGAAAAGTAACGAAAAAGCGCTAGATTAGCAGAATGACTTTCGGGAATAGTAAAATCATTATCTATTCTGCGTAACAAAAAGTCAGCTAAGCCCAAACTAGGCGGAAGTGTTTGATTCACTAGCAGAAAATAGGAAATAGTCCAATTTTCGTATTGTAAAATGATTTGGTAATGCGATACGGCGCCGAGATAGCGCGAAAGTTGCCGACAAAACCGCTGCCATTCGTCTACAGAAAGCGACGGCTTACCAAAAAGTATTTCGTAAGTATAGCGCATTTTCGCTAAGGCTCGTCAAGTTCAAAGATCGGCATCAGACAAAGATCCTCAATCGTTATAACTCTAGTTCCGCTAAAATCATTTTGCGTTAGGCATGGCTTCTGGCGCGTGAAGCTAAATAATTCTGAAGTATAATATCCATCCGTAACTTGCTCGACTTGCTCAATATTCTCCACGGCAGTAGCTGACTCAGCACTCTGACCGCTGACAGAGTGACTGAAGGCAGTAAAAACTGCTGGCAGAATTAAACATTCCGCAACATGGTATAACAAATGCAAGATCATCAAAACTGCGCCGCCCAAACCCACGCGCTTCATGTGCAGATGCTCGCGATGTTTTTTAAAACCACAGTGACATTGATGTTTCATATTCGTATTATAACACAGGCTAATCTGTTTGCGGAACTTTTTTGCCATCCTTGGCATCTTTAGTGTCATTTTGCAACTTTTCAATAAACTGCCGGAACTGAACCAAGTCTGCTTCGGTCGGAGCACCCTTAGCGATGCCGCCAACAAGCCTGAACGGGCCCCAAGTATTATAACCGCGACAAGAAAAGATGCCGCGCACGATCAGGCCGATCTTTTCGAGGTTTTGCTTGTATTCGTCGCCATAGCGAGAATTATTACTTCCGCTAGTGTAGGCCAAGAATACCTTTCGGAGTTCCGGCTGGTGTCCGATGATAATTTTCGTGATTGATTCGTGAAATTTGCCAGCATAAATCCCCGAGGCGAAACCAACTAGATCATAATCCGACAGATCAATATCATCTACTTCCTGCACATCAAACACATCAACGTCGCTCACGCTTGTCACGAGACGTTGCGTGTTATGATGATGGTGAGAATGATAGACAATGGCAATCTTCGACATACTACTCCCTGGTAATTTTATTATAGCATGAACTGATGACTCAGACTGTCATTTCGTCGCGAAGCAGCCTCGTTCCATAAGCATCCTTTTCTATGGACGTATTTGACCGCTCCGCTTCCTTACATTGAACGTCACCTCGCAAAAAGTGAAACATCTCGTTTTGCTTTGCTGTGACTTCTACTAGATTCGTAAACTCCGTGCTCCTGAGAAAAGTGCGGTTATGGAACAGAGCCTTCCCACATCCTTCTGCCCTCAATCGCCCGCGAACAACCAATGGATCAGCGCGCCAATCACAGCAGCGGCCGCAACCGACGCTAGCCAAAGTAAAACCCCCAAAAATCCTGAAAACCACCGGCGAATTTTGCGTTTATCATAAGCCTGAATCGCACTACTTAGCTCGTCGTGTATCTCAGCATCAGTCACGATTGCGCGACGAACGATCGATGTCACCGCGTCGACACCGATCACTTGCGTCGATAAGCAAGCTGCCAAAGTACGCGCAAATTGCTCATTACTCTTCGTGCGCTTTTCGATCCGCGTCACGCGCTGCTCGAGTTCAGCGATCCGACGATCCTTTTTCACGATCGTTTTTGCCATTTCTACAACATCGCCATCAGCGCGCTTACTCGGCGGCGTTTGCTTTTCTTGCTGGTCGGTCGACGAGATAGCCTGCATCAACGAACCCGCATCACGTTCATCCATAACTTCATTTGGGCCTCCACTCCCTTTTCGTTCATCTTGCCCAAGGATGCTATGATTTTCCCTTTTTGTTCCCCTCTTGCTTTATTTAAGTATAGCATAAAGAGAATAGTTATAAAACGCTTTTTCTTAATGGTTGTAAAAATTACAACATATGCTGTAGTATTCTAAGATTTTGCTAAATTCGCGCACCGCTTTATTCTTTTCCTGCTATGCGCGAGAAATGCCCTAGAGCTTTATGGCAAGAAAAACGAGATTGATAAAATGGGGGGTCTATACAGTTATTTTAGCTTTGATTTCTTGTAGTTATACGGAATACTGGTACCAACCACAACGTCTTCAATCTTGTCAATAATCAACCAGTCGTCTATATTGCCTTGGTGATCAAAGTCGAGCGGCTCGATCGCTTCTATGTTATCAAACTCTACGAGACAAAGACACTTTTTATGCCAGCGCTCTTTTTGCTGGTCGGTGAGTTGCAACTTGTTATTATTGTCATTGATGGTTTGAGTGATTTCTTCGTCGGCAAGCTTCACGAAGTTCTGGACATCTTTCACCATGGCTTTTGCAGTGATTTTCTTGCTGCCTTTTTCCATAAAATAAAGTTCTTCACCAGCAAAGACACGACTATGCGGCATCTTCCGACCAGAGGCGCCGCGGATCACCATTGTTTTACTGCCGTCCAAAATCTTACTTAATTCTTTAGATTTATCGTCACAATAAACTAGATGCACCATAAAAATATTTCCCGTAATTTACTTTATTTAATTATAGCATTTTTATTAAGTTTGGCTCAGACAAGGTTAAGGGCGACTATTTATTTAACATTTCTATCGCTTCATCCTCAGTGGCGACGAAGAATGCATCTTTACCCTGATTGCTTTCATAGATAAAATCTTTCAAAGGTTTACTGGTATATTTGGAATAGTCGCCATAGATTGCGAACTTGATGCCGTAATTGACGAACTTCTGTAAAATATCTCCAGCTAGACCGCTACTTAAAATAAAGAAATCCTCGGTAATGGCTGATTTATTGAGCGCAATTTTAGCACAATTTGTCTGGTATTTTATGTCCATCGCAAAATCCACCGCCGAGGCGGCATTCTTAATAATAACTTCTTTACTTTTTACGACTGCGACATCGCCGACAATCTTAGTTTGCATTTTTGTTATCCCTTACTCTTCGATATTTTTGCGGTGGGCTTTGAGCTTTTTCAACGCCCAGTCGTAATGACTTGGCATAACACTGACAAAATATGAACCCAAATCGGTATTCACCCACGGATAAACGCCGCGGCCAAATAATTGTTCGTTGGTATAATTATCTAGTAATTTATAAACCTCAGCATGCGACTGTTCAAACATTTTCTTCGCATCTTCGAGGCTGGTTTTCTGATGTTTCTGCCAAAATTCGCAGTTCATATCGCCGTAAGTTTTCCAAGAATAGGGATCCGGAATAAATGGCTTTTCTTCTCTACCCTCGTTGGCTTTGATCCAATTCAGCAAAAGTCGGTGCCATTCGTAAAGGTGGACATAAATATCGCGCAAGTTTTTATCCCGACCCCAATGACGCTCAGTCTTTTTCGGATCGTCAGAGAAATCAAACTCAGTAGCAAGTTCTTTTTCGGTCATCGAAGTGATGAAGTCGTTTAATTTTTTGTATTGTTCGTCAGCGGCTTTGACTAAGTCGTCCTTGTTGCGTGGTCGGGGCATATGTATTCCTTATCTTTTTTCCAGTATATCATATAACTGCATTTCGTGCGGAGCGGAAATATAATTGGTTCACTTAACGAATCCAGAAAGAGCTAGTCTATAGATACTCAACAAAATAGG
>CAZETG010000025.1:0-16613 GCA_964514875.1 uncultured Candidatus Saccharibacteria bacterium
TTCTATAATGTAGATAACTATTTATTCTACTGTTCTGCTTTGTTATATTGAACCGTGTTTGTGTCGCTTCGTGCGGAGCGGAAGCGCTGATTTATCTGGAGGCATATATCTAGGAGCTATCAGCCTTTTCTGGTCTTCTCGTACGCATCTTTATACGGATTTTTCTATTGCTTTTAACTTCTATGCTAATAATACTAGTGTTGATGTGTCTACTAGCGCTAGTGAACGACATTATAGTCTTCCCCTCCGCTGTCTAGTACGATAAAGAAGGATAATGGTAATGAAAATAGGAATAGGAACGAATATAACCATCTTCGTGCGGAGCGGCAACATTTTTTTCGATGGTTACATTTATTATTCAGGCTCTGATGGACATTCCTGGTCTTCACATGCTAGTTCTGGAGCAAGCTTCCATAGTGTTAATTTTCTGCATTTTGTCAGTCCTTATGGTAATCCCGTCAGTAGCGGTTATCGTTCCTATGGTTTTCCCCTCCGCTGTCTAGTACGGTAGGGATAATGGTAGTGAATTAGGAGGTGAGATGAGAAAATGGGTTTTAGGAGAATTTCATTAATTTTTGAGGAAATGTGTGCTATAATAGAGGTATAGGGGCATTGTCATGCAAGATCAAAAACCAACAATAAAACAACAAACAGAGGAAGATCCACAGAAAGTGGCGGCGGCGATGGTGAGTCGTGCGAGCCAAGGTGATTTTGTGAAGAAAATCGCGACTAAAATTAAGGATTCTGAGAATATTTTGGTGGCGATGTCAAAAAATCCGTCAGTGGATGATTTTGCGGCGGCGATTGGGCTGACGATGTTTTTGGATGGTTTGGCGCATCATGTGACGGCGATTTATTCGGGGCAGACGCCGGATGTGTTGGCTTTTTTGCGGCCGGAGGTGACTTTTGAGTCGGATACTGGGAGTTTGCAAGATTTTATTATCGCCTTGAACAAGGACAAGGCCGATCATTTGCGGTATAAGTTGGAGGGGGATTTCGTTAAGGTTTTCATTACGCCGTATAAGACGACAATTTCGGAGAGCGATCTGACTTTTATGCGGGGAGATTTTAATGTTGATTTTGTAATTGCGATTAATGTGCGCTCGGCGGGAGATCTGGATGAAGCGCTGGCGGAGCATGGGCGGATCATGCACGACGCTTCGATCGTGGATATTACAGCGGGGGAGCCAGGGCGGTTTGGCGAGATTGAGTGGAGTGATCCGACGGCGAGTTCGGTGTCGGAAATGGTGACGCGGTTAGTGTTTGATATTCAGGGGCAGGATACGACTTTGGATGTGGACGTGGCGACGGCGCTTTTGACGGGGATTGTGGCGGCGACGGATCGGTTTTCTAATCGACGAACTTCGCCGGAGACGTTGACTTTGGCTTCGAAATTGATGGCGGTAGGGGCGGATCAGCAGTTGATTTCGGCAAATATCGTGGATAAAGTGGTGCAGCCGGATGTGTCGGCGATGTCTGGTGCTATGGGTCCGACGAATACGGCAATGGTGAATCCGATCGTGGGGTACAATAATCCGGCGTCGCAGATTGCGCAGGGGATGGGAGCGGCAGCTGGACCAGAACCGGCGAATGTGACAATTCCGGCGGATGTGCCACCAGCGACGCCGATCGATTCATCGAATACGATTATTAAACCGATTATTCCAGGGGTGACGGATGTGGCAAAGCCAGAGGTTGTGCCAGAGCCTATCAATATGCCGATTGTAGAAGCGAAGCCGATGGTGACGGCAGCGCCGACATTGCAAACCTCGCCGATGGTGGGGATGAATATTACTCCGCCAGAGCCGACGAACGATCAGTCAACGAATAATTATGCGAATATGTTGCAGCATGCTTTGGAGGAAGAGACGCCGATTGTGCCACCACCGATGAATCCGGGTACGGCGATTCCGGCGCAGCCAGTGGCGAATGATACGATGAATTTGCCGCCAATGCCGGCGGGGGCGAATGCTGGTAGTGCGCAGGCTGCGGTGAGTGAGGCTTTGCCGCCAGCGCCGGGGATGCCGCCGGCGCCAGTACCGAGCGCGGCAGGAGTGGTGAATCCGGTGACGTCGAGTCCGGTGATGAACTTGCCTGGGCAGCCGGTGGAGCGGCAGGATGTGGTATTGCCGCCGCCGCCAGCGCCAGAAATGGGATCGAGTATGATGCCGCCGACAATGCCGACAGCAAGGTAGTGAGTTGTCAAGTTGCGAGGCGAGATGATTGTGGTATAATTAAGACATGGATAACGAAATCTTGCTAGTTGACAAGCCGGGAGGAATGAGTTCTTTTGGTGTGGTGGCGCGGGTGCGACGGAAGTTGAGCGAAAATGCGGGAATGATGACGGTGCAACGGAAAGATGGGGTGACGGTGCAGAAGCGAAAGAAGGTGAAGGTTGGGCATACGGGGACGCTCGACCCTTTTGCAACTGGGCTGTTGATTTTGTTGATCGGTAAGGGGACGAAGCGAGCGGGTGAGTTTTTGAAGTTGGATAAAGAATATATTGCAACGGCTGAGCTGGGCGTGATCTCAACGACAGGTGATCTTGAGGGGGAAAGGCTAGAATTAG
Organism: uncultured Candidatus Saccharibacteria bacterium; assembly: GCA_964514875.1. Taxonomy (GTDB): domain Bacteria; phylum Patescibacteriota; class Saccharimonadia; order Saccharimonadales; family Saccharimonadaceae; genus Nanosyncoccus. The sequence goes on from CAZETG010000025.1 coordinate 2,570, forward strand.
TTGCTTCTTCTGCGTTGACAGATGTGCTACTCAGTCGACGTACTTTAAGTACGCCTCCTTCCGTTGCTCCTGTCGCCTTGAATAAGCTAACTACTTCTAGCCTTTCCCGTGAGACCTCGAATAATCTACCTACTTCTAACCTTTCCCATGCAACCTTGAATAAGCTAACTACTTTTAGCCCTTCCTTGGATGATTATGCTGGGAGTAGTTTGACAGATGAGCGGTTTGCTGCTGCGATGCCCGAACATTTGGTGACGGAAATCCCGAACAAAGAGGCTGTGGAAAAGTGTGTGCAAAACTTGGTTGGGGAAAACTGGCAGCGGGTGCCGAACTTTTCGGCGGTGAAAATTAACGGACAGCGGGCGTATAAGTTGGCGCGAGAGGGGAAGCAAGTGGAAATGCCAGTGCGACCGGTGAAGATTTATGAGATTGAGGTGCTGGAATATGAGTGGCCGGTGTTGAAATTTCGGTGTAAAGTGTCGAGCGGGACGTATATTCGGACTTTGGCGGAAGATATCGGGAAGGCGCTGGGGACAGGCGCGTATTTGACGGCGCTTAGGCGAACGCAAGTGGGGGATTATCGGATCGAGCAGGCACGGACGCTGGAGGAATTGGGGATTGGATAAGCTGGAGCTGAATTCACGGGCGTATTATCTTTGGAATGATACGCGAGATGTGGCAATTAGCGAACGGGATAGTGCGGTGCAGACGCCAGTGGCGTCGCTGACGAAGATGATGATGACGCTGGTGGTGCTGGAACGACGGAATTTAGATGAAGTGGTGACGGTGACGACGGAAATGGTGCAAGGGTTGGATGAGTTTGCGATTATAGGGCTGACGCCCGGGCAACAGCTGACGGTTGAGGAATTATTATACGCGACGATGCTGCCGTCGGCCGGCGATGCGGCGCAGGCGCTGGCGATTAGTACGGCGGGGACGATTGCGGAGTTTGCGGAGATAATGAACGTGCGGGCGGCGGAGATTGGTCTGAACAATACACATTTTAGTAATCCGGTAGGAATGGACGAGAATAATTATTCGACGCCGGAAGATATGGCAAAATTAGTGGAAGTGGCGTTGGAGAATACGGAGTTCCGGCGGATTTTTGAGCTGTTTGAGGCGGAGTTGCCGTCAGTTGGACAGACAGTGCAGAAAACTTTTGCGAAAAGTGGCTTTATACTGGGCGGGAAAACGGGATTTACGAACGCGGCGGGACGATGTTTGGCGAGTACGGCGGAGATTGAGGGCGCGCGATATATTTTGGTGACGATCGGCGCGGAGGATGGCGGGCACGTGGCGGATGCTGAGAAGATCTATCGGTGGGTGGAAGAAAATTATGAGCCATTGCAGATTACGGAGGCGGGGAAATGGATTGTGCGAGTGCCAGTGCGACAAAGCGAGACGGAAATGCTGGAGTTGGTAACAGATGAAGATGTGACGGTGACGTTGGAAAATGACGTGGAAGCGGGAGATTTGACTTATGTTTATGACGGAGCGATGGAAATTACGCGTGAGACGGAACCGGGTACGAAGTTGGGTGAGTGGGCGGTTTATCAGGGCGAGCAGAAGCTGTATGTGCAGGATTTGTATTATAATCAAGAGATGGAGTTTTATAATCAGGGAGAATTGGTCGGTGGGGCGCTCGTGAGCGTGGCGCTACTGGGGCTGGGGATTTGGAGCGCTTGGCAAGGTTGGCGGAAGAAGCCGAATCTGAAAAAGTGGCGAATCGTGGCGGGGGTGGCGCTGGCGGGATTTTTGATAAGTTTGGGGGTGAATGTTGGATTGTGGCAGAAGTGGCAGAAAAATGATCAGGCGACGGTCGAAGTGAATGATATGAAAGATTCGGATGAACACAAAAATGAGCAAGATGTTCAAAATGAACAAAATAGTGAAGGTGGTGAACAAAAAACGGGAGAGGGAGCGAAAAATGCGCAAAATGGTGAGCAGAGTAATCATGAAGGTGGGACCGGGAACAATTTAGCAACTCAGTTGGGAAATTGTACGGCGAAATATGGTAATTTGATGTTGATAAACCCGAATTTTACGGTGGGGTTGGATTTTATTGCGGAGCGGCAGAATCAGCTGATTTCCGTATCGCAAACTTATGGAATTACGGAATATCATGCGGCGGGGAATGGTGATAATTTGATGATTCCAGAGGCGGCGGAGCATTTGAATGAGATGCTGGCGGCATATCGACAGGATTATCCGGGGCATGAGATGGGGACGTATTCGTGCTTTCGGGCGCGAGGAACGCAGTGTGGGCGGCTGTGTGCGGCGACGGGGACTTCAGATCATCATACGGGGCTGACATGTGATTTGATTGATCTGGCGTATGGAAGTGAGTTGAACACGGATCATTATGTGAATCATGTGGAATGGCAGTGGCTTCGAGAGAATTCGTATAAGTATGGGTTTATTGATCGTTTTCCGGAAGCGTGGGCGGGTGGTTTGATGAGTGAGCCGCTAAATGTGGATGCGAATGGATCGACTGGGCTGTTTGAGACTTGGCATTATCGTTATGTGGGAGTGAGGCCAGCGACAGAAATTGCGACAGGAAGATATAATAATGGGAGTTATGATTCGCTCGAGCATTATTTGTTGATGAGTGGAAAAGTGAGAGATCTGAAAGGTGGGGTTTGTGCAGAGTGATAGAGGTTTTTGATAGGGTGAAGCGTTTTGTATAAAACTTATGTTATAATGCAGATATGAATTGGTTGGTTTATACGGCGTTTTCGGTAGTGGCGGATTCTTCGCGTATCTATATAGATAATTATATTTCTGACTGCTATTACAAAGGTAAGAATGCAGCAGCGCAGAAATATTTTTATGCGGTTGCTTTTATTGTGTTGGCTGCGGTGCTATTGGGGATTGGTATGGTATGTTCATTGCCTGTAGTACCGCTTGGAATTTGGATATTTTTCGTTGTTTCGGGGTTGATGACGAGTTTTGCGGGGATACCGTATTATAAAGTTTTGGAATTGGACGATTCGACGAATCTGAGTATTTTTGTGCAGTTGTCGCCGATTTTGTATTTGATTTTGGGCTATATTTTTTTGGGCGATACGATTACAGTGTCGCAATTGGTAGCGTTTTTTGTGATTTTGGCAGCGCCGTTACTGGTAATTATGTCGGCGAAGAAGCGAAAGGCGAAGCGGTTGAAACTGAAAGCGGCGACGTATGCGTTGCTATATGTGACAATGGTTGTGGTGGGGAATTTGATTTTTGTGAAGCAGAGTGTGGCGGAAGTGGCGTTCGTGACGGAGCTGGCGTTTACGTTTCTGGGGAAGGGGATTGGGAATGCGATTATTATGGCGTCGATGCCGAAATGGCGGAAACGTTATCACGAGGTGTCGAAGGCGAGTCATGGTAAGGTGTATCGGCCGTTGTTTGCGACGTTTGCGGCGTGCATCGTGAAGGATTTTACGCAGTATAGTGCGATGATCGCGGCGCCGTCGGTGGCGCTGGCTTCGGTGGTGGCGGATTCGTCAAAGCCGGTAGTGATTTTCCTGATGGGGATTATTATGACGCTACTGTGGCCGAAATTTGGGCGGGAAGATTTGAGCCGGCGAGCGGTGGTCGTACATTTGGCGGCGACGGTGTTAATTGTAATTGGGGTATTTTTACTACAATAAAGGAGGAAAATGAAAATTAGTAGTATATCAGTTGGTGGGTGGTTCCAGAGGACGACTTTGCAATTGTCGGAAATTTATGACTTTTTGCGGGGAGAAAAAGTGCAGATTAAGTTAGATCAGAAGAAAGTGGATAAATTTCGGGAAAGTTTAGAAGTGACGAATTTGGCGTACGGTTCGTCGGGCGAGGAGTTTTTGATTTTTTCGACGCAGGATGGAATTAATATTAAGATTTTTGAAGACGGCTTGATTATTTTGAATGATCATCAGGTGACGGAGCAGACACTGTTTGATGATATTGAGGGGATCAAAGATTATTATGAGACGCGCTTATCGCCAGCGCTGAATTATTTGTTTCATCTGGGGGCGCCAGTGCCGAAAGAGCTGGCGGGAATTAAGAATATTTATCCGTTCTTTATCGTGCTGGAGAAGGCGACGCAGGAGGAATTGCAGAGTTTGCTGGAGAAGACAGAAGGGCGACAGTATTTTGAGTTTAAGAATTCGAAATATGAAGTGTTACGTGGAAATACATATTATTTTATCAATAATAAAACAAAGTCGAATAGCGAGATTGAGCGATATATTGAGGAGCAAGTGTTTATCCGGGAGTTTAAGGGGCAGCTGCACCGGTATCTGAATATCCATAGGATTATCTGGGAGAAGATTGATGATGTGAAGGCGCATTCAAAGGTGAAAGGATCGGAGATCATTAAGTTTACAACGCAGTTGGAAAGCTACGCGAAGACGATTAATTTGATCGACGGACGGATTAATCAGATGGGGACGTATTTGCCGACGCGGGAGAAGATTGCGAAGCAAGATGAGGAATTGTCAGAGTTTTTGGAGATTTCGGGATATCGGTATGAGACGCTGCGCGATACGCTGGAATATATTAAATATTTGTGGGATATGACGATAAATTATGTGAAGGATGCGGAGAAGCAGTTTGAGGGGCTGAAGGCAGATGTGACGAGTAAGTCAGTGAATAGCTTGACGATCGTGACGTCGATGTCGGCGGGCGCGGCGGTTCTGAGTTTGTTTACGGAGTCGGAGCCGGAGTTTACAGCGTTTGGTTTTATCTATTTCTTTATTTTGGCGTTGATTGGTTGGGCGTCGCAGAAGATTTTGGCGCATATTAGTAATCGACAGAAATATGACGTGACGGATGTGGAGTATGAGAAAAATATCAAATAAGGGGTTGTAAGCTGGGGTGAGGTGTGCTATAATTGTGGACATATGATTAGTAGAGAGAAAAAAGCCGAGGCGATGTCGAAGCTGGCGCGGAGTGGGAAGGATGTTGGTTCTCCTGAGGTTCAGGTAGCGATCTTGACCGAGCGGATCAAGGAAGTCACTAAACATGCGCAGGAAAATAAGCATGATTTCATGGCGAAGCGCGGATTGATGCAGATGGTCGGTCAGCGCAAGAAATTGCTAAAGTATCTCGAGCGTACAGATTTCGAGACTTATAAGAAGACGATTGCGACTCTCGGTCTACGTAAATAACGGAAAGCTCCCTGGCTGTTGGAAGTAGGGAGTTTTTTGTTGGGATCTTCTGTCGCTTCGCGCCAGAAAAGCCTGCGCATTCTCGGAAATGATAGTAAACTCTCATTTCTCTCAAATGCTTGTCTTTTCGTGCGGAGCGGGTGGATATATTATGGCGGTTACGATCGCGATGTTAGTCCTAGCAGCCACTATTGGTCTAGCTATTCTACTGAAAATGAAACTTATATGTGGGCGCTTGATAATATCAGTTTTGAAAATGCGGTTGATACAATAAACGCAAGCGACCGACTCCATGGCTTTCCCCTCCGCTGTCTAGTACGGTAGGGATAATGGTATGAATAGGGGAGTGGCGGGATAGAAAAACCGCCCTCAGGTGAGGGCGGGGTAAAAGCCCGGAAGGTTAGCGGTATTTTGTTTGGTGTTCGGTAATGCGCACTATAAAGGAGGTGTATTAGTTATGAAAAAGGTATTTTGGTATGGTGGCTAACCTTGTGGCTTGTTTTGGTTGAACGGATAGTGAAATGGATTACACCTGCAGGGCGGGCAATGCGATACAGCCTGTGCAATATCGTTGGATGGCTTCGCCGAAGCGATAGGCGCAATCATGAATAATTGCACTAATTTCGGCGTCGGTCATTTTAGCGTTGTCCATGGTTAACTGTGCACGATCATCGGTGCCCTGAGTCGGTGTGTATGCGACTTCACGGGTGTCGTGGTCGGAAGTAATATCGTCGGTAGGGGTAGTGCTAACGGTGGCCGGATCTTGCGATGCGGTCGAGGTGGAAGGAACGGGCAATGTTTCGTTATTGGTAGATGTGACCACTTTGCACGCTGGCGTGGCAGTGTTATGCATGAACCAAACACTGATCTGATTATCGATACTGTTCGGTACGACCGAGTACGCGATATTAATATTCACGCTGTGAGCGTTGTGACGCGCGTAAGTGTTGATGCTGTCCTCTTGATTAGGGAGGCGATACTGTCGAATAACTCTGCCAGCGATGTCTTTGATCTTATCAATGCTGATGTCACTGCCGATGACGGCCATGCGTACGCTGTCCTCTGCCAAAGCAAGAGTGTAGTACGGCTGCGTGCCAATAGTGGAATTTTGGGAATTTTGCTGCGATGCGGATGCGGTGTTCTCCATTTCGAATCTTCCTTTCAAAGTAATGTGCGATGGTACTATGAGTCGAAACTACATAGCCTCATTTCTTATTATAGCACAGCTTATATAAAAAATCAATAGGGATATGTGAAAATTTGACAATAATTTAAGAAAAGTGTGAAATTAGAGGTAAAATAGGTGAATTTTAATGAAAAATAGAGAAAAATAAGAGAAAATACGATGGTAATAGAGGTAGTTGGGCGAATGAAGCGATGAAGAGGAAAAAGTCAAGAATGTCAAGACGGGAAAAATGGAGAAGACGTGTTAAAATGGGGGTAGCGAGAGCGAAATGTGATGTTTGAGGGGGGCTGCGGATATCGCGAGCGATCGGTTTCCAGGGCAGGGTCTTGAGGAGTTAAACCTGGTCAATTATTAAAAATAAGTTCGGGAAGACGGCAGATATAAGATTGTTAATGATGTAAGGTTAGGGATTTTATATCTGGAGTTTTCCCAAGAAAGGATTTTTTGTGGAAATTATAAATCCCAGTGGAAAACAAACAATGCAAGTTTCGACGGAGTCGTGTGGACGGAAGTTGACTTTGGAAGTGAATCGAGTCGGGTTTCGGTCGACAGCGAGCGTGTTGGTAAGTTATGGTGATACGGTGGTGCTGGGTACGGTCGTGGTGGGAAAGAAGCTAGTTGTGCAGGATTTCTTCCCACTGTCGGTGGATTATGAAGAGAAGTTTTATGCGGCGGGGAAGATTAGCGGATCGAAATTCATTAAACGTGAGGGGAAGCCGGCGGATGAGGCGATTCTGGTTGGGCGGTTGATTGATCGGCCGATTCGTCCACTTTTCCCAAAGGGTTATCGGCAGGAAGTACAGGTGGTGACGACGGTTCTGTCGATGGATCCGAGCTTCCGACCAGATATGGTGGCGATGATTGCAGCATCGAGTGCGTTGATGCTGTCGGGGACGCCGTTTGATGGGCCGGTGGCGGGTTTGCGCATCGGGCGGATTAATGGCAACTTTAAGGCGTTTTTGACGCCGGAAGAGCGGGAAAAGTCGACGCTGGATTTGGTGGTTGCGTGTAAAGATGGCAAAGTGATGATGGTTGAGGCGGGGGCGGACGAAGTGCCGGAAGAGATGATTATTGAGGCGATGCACTGGGCGGTGAAGAATGTGCAGCCGGCGTTGGATTTGCAGCGAGAGCTGGTAGAGAAAGTTGGCGTCGAGAAGCAGGAATATGAATTGGTGTTGCCGGATGTGGACGTACAACGCGTGGTGGATGCGTGGTGCGTGAAGCATTTTGGGGATAAGATCCGGGGAAATGTCTTGGAGCGCCAGCAGGCGATTGATACTTTGAAGGCGGAGATGAACGCGGAGTTTGCGCCGCAGCTAGGTAAGGGCGAGACTGACGAAGAGAAGATTGAGAATTATACGGTGGAAATGCAGGGTGAGTATGAGCAGGCGTTTGATCTAGCGGTGCATAAGGAAGTGCGCCGGGGAATTATTGAGGATGGCGTGCGTCCAGATGGGCGGAAGCTGGATGAAGTGCGTCCATTGTCGAGTCAGGTGGGGATTTTGCCGAGAGTGCACGGGTCGTCGTTGTTTACGCGGGGTTTGACGCAGGCGATGAATATTGTGACTTTGGCACCGCTAAGTTTTGCGCAAGTGGTAGATACGATGGAAGTGACGGATGGGAAGCGCCGTTATATGCATCATTATAATGCGCCGAGTTATACTGTGGGTGAGCCAGGGCGAATTGGAGCGCCGGGGCGTCGCGAAGTGGGGCATGGATATTTGGCAGAGAGAGCTCTGGCGCCGATGCTGCCGAGCGAGGAAGATTTCCCATATGCGATTCGGAGTGTGACAGAGATTATGTCGCAAAATGGTTCGACGTCAATGGCAGCGACTTGTTCAAGTTGTATGGCGTTGATGGATGCGGGTGTGCCGTTGAAGCGGCCAGTGTCGGGTGTAGCGATGGGGCTGATGATGGACGGAGAAACGCCGTATGTCTTGACGGATCTTATGGACGCGGAAGATTTTGCCGGTGATATGGATTTCAAAGTGACTGGTACGACGGAAGGTGTGACGGCGCTGCAAATGGATATGAAAGTACATGGTCTGCCAGTGGATGTACTAGAAAAGGCGATTCAGCAGTCGCATAAGGGACGGATGGAAATTTTGGAGCACATGCTAAGTGTAATTCCGGCGCCACGTAAAGAAATTTCTCCATATGCGCCAAAGATCGAGAAATTGATGATCGATCCGGAGAAGATCGGTACAATTATCGGAAAGGGTGGCGAGACGATTAATAAAATTACTTCCGAGACGGGAGCGATGGTGGATATTGACGATTCCGGTTTGGTGACGATTGCAGGCGAGAATGAAGCGATTGCGAAGGCGTTAAACTGGATCAAGAGTTTAATTGAAGAGCCGGAAGTGGGGAAAGTGTACGAAGGGACGGTGGCGACGATCAAGGATTTTGGGGCGTTCGTGACGATTTTGCCAGGGGTTGATGGGATGTTGCATGTGAGTCAGATTTCGGACAAGCGGATTGCGAATGTGAGTGATGTTTTGAAAGTTGGGCAGAAAGTGAAAGTAAAATTGACAGCGATTGATGATCGCGGGCGATTGAGCTTGACGATGCGAAATATTGAACAATAGAGATATTTAGGTTATAGTTATATGCTATAATGGGAGGAGTATGGCGAGGACAAAATCAACAAAGTCAACGAGGGGTAAGTCGACGAAAGGAAAGTCGACGCGAGGGCGCAAGAAGTCGGTGCCGGCGCATGAGCTGCCGGGGGGCTTTTGGCGACAAATTGTAGGGATTTTGTTGGCGTTGATTGGAGTTTTTCTAGTATTGACCTGGATGGGGGACGGTGGCGATTTGCTGAATTCGGTGGATAATTTTCTGAATACGGCGATTGGCTGGGCGAAATATTTAGTGCCGGCGCTGTTGATTTGGATGGCGTTTAAGATTTTCCGGAGTGAGAAGAATCGCTTGGCGCCAGTGGTGTGGATCGCGTCGATTTTGATGATTTTCTGGGCGGCGGGAGCGTTTGGATTGTCGTCGGTGGGGACGGCAGAAGAAAACGGCGGCGTGGTCGGAGCGTGGCTGAACCAGTTCATTTTGCAGGTTTTGGATGCGAAGGTGGCGATTATAATATATATAATATTGATGTTTGTGACTGTTTCGTTTATTTTGCAGATGAATCCGGTGGCCATGGCGCAGTGTATTGGCAATTTGTTCCGGACGACGGAAAAGGAGGAAGAGCCGGAGAAAGTAACGAAGAAGCGTGAGCCGAAGGAGAAGCTGAAGCCGGCGCCGAAGTTGTCGGATGTGGATGTAGAGATTAATGTAAATGCGGGTACGGAAGAGGAAGGCAAGAAGAAGAAAGAGAAGCCAGAGAAAGTCGGACTGTTTGCGAAGCTCGGTAAGAAGAAAGATAAAGAGAAGAAAGATGAAATCGTTGAAGTCAAGGAGGCGAAATCGGATAAGAAGGCGGTAGCTGAGCCGGTACCAGATCGGGCGTTGGTGGCGGTGACGGATGCGAATTGGAAGATGCCGCCAATTAGTTTGTTGGAGAAGAAGCAGAGTCAAGGTGAGCCAGGAGATGTCCAGCAAAATGCCAAGTTAATTAAGAACACTTTGGCGGAGTTTGGGATTGATGTGGAGATGGAAGGTGCAAATGTGGGGCCAAGAGTGACGCAATATACGATGCGGCCGCCTTCGGGGGTAAATTTGTCGCGGATTTTGGCGCGTGATAAGGAGTTGGCATTGAATCTGGCGGTAGACAAGATTCGTATTGAGGCACCTATTCCGGGGACGCGGTCGGTAGGTGTAGAATTGCCGAATCAGAAGGCAGCGGATGTACGTCTCAGAGGTGTGATCGAAAGTGCAGAGTGGAAGGCGGCCAATGATCCTTTGACCTTTGCGGTGGGGAAAGATATTTCTGGTAAGCCGGTGGTGGCGAATTTGGCGAAGATGCCACATCTTTTGATCGCGGGTACGACGGGCTCTGGTAAATCAGTAATGACGAATACCTTGATTTCTTCATTGTTGTATCGGAATGCACCGAGCGATTTGAAGCTAATTATTGTCGATCCGAAGCAAGTGGAAATGGCGCAATATGAAGATATTCCGCACTTGTTGACGCCGATTATTACATCGGTAGAGAAGGCATTATCGGCACTGCGTTGGGCGGTGAACGAAATGGAGAAGCGTTATACGCTCATGGCGGAAGAACGCGTAAAAAATATCGTTGATTACAATGAGAAAATGGTTAAGAAGGCTGAGGTGGCAGCGAAAGAACAGAAGCAGCAGAAGGTTGGAAATGGGGAAGCCGAGACGAAGGAGGACGATGCTCCGGAAGTTGAACATAAGAGCGAGCAGATGCCGTATATTGTGATTTTGATCGATGAGATGGCGGATTTGATGATGATGGCAGGGAAGGATCTCGAGATGCCGATTGTGCGGATTGCACAGAAGGGGCGCGCGGCAGGTATTCATCTGGTGCTAGCGACGCAGCGTCCGGAAGTAAAGGTGATCACGGGTTTGATCAAGGCGAATATTCCGGGGAGGATTGCGTTTGCGGTAGGTAGTCAGATTGATTCGCGCGTGATGCTGGATATGACTGGAGCGGAGAAATTGCTGGGTAAAGGCGATATGTTGTTGCTGACGACAGAGATGATGGGGAAGCCGAGGCGGATTCAGGGCGCATGGGCGAGTGATGAAGACGTGGCGAAGTTGACGGATTTCTTGCGGCAGCAACGCGGTCCAGAGTATAACGCGGAAGTGGTGGCGCAGCCAGTGCAGATTAAGGGTGTCGGTCCAGCCGATGGCGGTGGAATTGGCGATTTGGGGAGAAGATATAATCCGAATGATCCGGTGGTGCGCAAGGCGATTGAGATTACGCTACGAAATGGGAAGTTCTCGACGGCGAGTTTGCAGACTTGGCTAGGAAAGGGGCATGGTTTTGTGTCGGGATTAGCGATTTGGCTGGAAGAGATTGGTGTGATTGGGCCGGCGCAGGGGCATAAACCGCGCGATGTGTTAATTTCTTCGATGGATGAGTTTGATAAGTTGGCGAATGGTGGCGGAGAGTAGTAGGAAATGGCTCCGGAGTCAGGCTTGTCAGTTTTATAGAGGTGTGATATATTAATAGGGAATATTAGCTCAGCGAGCAGGTGTTGGAGCCGTGCTTGCTTAACCCAAGGGAGTTGTAATGAAAAATTACGAACTTACGGTTCTGTTTCATCCGGATTTGGAGATGAATTTGGAACCAGCCGTCACCAAGATCAAAGATTTGATCGAGAAGAATGGCGGTAAAATTACCAAAGAAGTCAATGACGGGAAGAAGCGTTTAGCGTATGTGATTCGTCGTCAGGACTTTGCGGTGTATTATTATTTTGAGATGGAGTTGCCTGCAGAGGCGCCAGCGAAAATTGAAAGTGTCCTAAATATTACGGATGAGGTTTTGCGTTACCTCTTGGTCACTGTAGACGAGCGCAAGTTGAAATATGAAGCAAAGCAGGCCGCTCGTAAACCACATGGTGAAGAAAGTGACGAAGAGGAAGGTAATAAATAATGCGCGGATTTTCTAAAGCAATTATTGCGGGCAATGTGACTCGCGATCCAGAATTACGCGCTACACCGAGCGGCGCGCAGGCTTGCAATTTTACGATTGCGGTAAACCGGGTCTTCCGCGGTAGTGATGGTAATCAGCAAGAGCAGACATCGTTTATTGATTGTGTGGCGTGGGGTCGTTCGGGCGAGACGATTTCTCAGTACGTAAAGAAGGGTTCGGCACTGATCGTATCGGGGCGAATTGAGCAACGGAGCTGGGAAGATAAGACGTCAGGGCAGCGTCGTTCGCGTACGGAAGTCATCGTAGACGACTTTTCGTTCGTTGGTGGCGGTGATGGTGGGTCTGGTCGTGCGGGTAGTCCGCGTTCTAGCGCAAAGGCTTCAAGTGAGCCAGTGCCTGATGCCGGAGAAGTGATGGATGATGTAGTTCCAGAAGATATGTCGGACGACGAGGCGATTAATTTGGATGATATTCCATTTTAAAGAGGGGGAGAGGAGAGAATTTAATCATGAGAAAAATGAAAACTAACCCAAATATGTACTTTGATTATCGCGATGTGAAAACCTTGCAGCGGTATATTGACGTTTATGGGCGAATTGAGCCAATCTCTAAAACTGGTTTGACGGCGAAACAGCAGCGTCAATTGGCGGTGGCGGTGAAGCGTGCACGACATTTGGCCTTATTGCCATTTGTAGCTGAGCGGTAACTTGTTATTGGGGTAAATCGCGTTAGGATTGATGCTATACAAGGAAGAAATGAGTCGCGGAGGGAGGTCTTTATTATACGTCGACTGGGCAGTGTGATTTCTGATGCCGTATAACGCAATCTTAACACGTCCTAGTCCTGAAGGGGGTTGATTAAAAAAATAAGGAGGGTTCAAGGATGTATGGTCCAACGGATTTGAAGAAAAACGTCCTGATTACTTTGGATGGGCAGCCATATAAAGTGGTGGAGTATTCCCAGAAAGTGATGGGGCGCGGTGGCTCGATCGTGAATGTGAAGGTGAAGAATTTGATTACGGGTGCACTTTTGCCAAAAACTTTTAAGGGGCAGGAAAAGATCGAGCCGGCTGAAGTGACGACGAAAAAAGTGCAATATCTCTATAAGGATGATGAAAAGTTTTATTTCATGGATCCGGAGACTTTTGAGCAGTATGAGCTGTCGGCGGATATGGTCGGCGACGCGAAGGATTTCATGCGTGATGGCGATGAAATGGAAATCCAGTTTTATAATGGTACGGCGATTAATTTGGTTTTGCCGAAGAATATTTGGTTGGAAGTGACTTATACCGAGACGGCTGTCAAGGGTGACACGACAAGTTCGGTGCAGAAGGATGCGACTTTGGAAACTGGTGTTGTGATTAAAGTTCCGGCTTTCATTAAGACTGGCGATATAGTTTCTGTTGATACGGAGACTTACGCTTATCGTGAACGTCAGAAGTAGAAAATAAGGTCGAAGATAGCCTTTGAGTGTGCAAGTTTTGGATGCTCGGGGCTATTTTTTATGTTCATACTCATTATCCCTACCGTACTAGACAACGGAGGGGGAAACCACGATGACGGCTAGAATGATTATAGGAAGACCCGATACCTGAAGTATTGAAACTCAAGTGAAAGGCATCTTCAAATACTGTATCAGGATTTGTATGGGAAGACCAATTAATCCCCCATTCTCCTGCAGTGCTAATATGCCCAAGTTCCAAACTCCAGCCGCTCCGCACGAATGATTTGCAATTTGCTGTATTCATACATCATTATCCCTACCGTACTAGACAGCGGGGAAAAGCCGTACCAACGAGAAGATGAAGCTGACGGACTAACCTCTGAAGAATTTACAAATAAGCTGAATGATTGTTGAAAACTTGCATTAACAGATGCATGCGTAGTCCAAAACCCTACCAAACTACCTGTTCCCGCGCCTGCTTGCCCAGCGTACCATACGCTCCCGCTCCGCACGAAACCCTCCATATTCATACCATTATCCCTACCGTACTAGACAGCGGAGGGGGATACCATCCCAGCGTGGAGAATCATAGAACGATGTAGTGACATTCATGGAGCCAAAAAGCAAAATATAAGCATATCCAAATCTTGTACTAGAGTAGGATTGCACTGACCAGACAGTTGCAACGGCATCCGGGCTAATGCGCCCACCGGTTCACTTAACGAATCCAGAAAGAGCTAGTCTATAGATACTCAACAAAATAGG
>CAZETG010000026.1:0-16073 GCA_964514875.1 uncultured Candidatus Saccharibacteria bacterium
TCTTTCCTTCGTGGCGACTGCGCACGATCATTTTATCAGTTTTCTTATTATGACGAGTACGATAGCCCAGCGTCAGCTGACCCCATGGGGTGCGAGGAGCTTTACCGGTACCGTGACGACCACCGTCACCACCGCCGTGTGGGTGATCAGTAGCATTCATAACGACACCGCGGACGGTCGGGCGAATACCCTTGCGACGACGGCGGCCAGCCGAGCCAATCTTGATATTTTGATGTTGTTCGTTGCCTACAGTTCCGATGCTGGCTTCGCAAGTGACTAAGACTTTGCGCATTTCGCCAGACGGCATTTTGATGGTAGCGTAGCCGTTTTCCTTAGCCATGAGCTGAGCGCTTGTACCAGCGGAGCGAACCATTTGTGCGCCGCGGCCTGGAGTGAGCTCAATAGCGTAAATAAAGGTACCAACAGGAATCTTCTCAATCGGCATGCGATTGGAAGTTTCGACGGCAGCTTTTTCGCCAGTAGTAAAAGTGCTACCTTTGCGCATATTATTATCAGCAATTACGTAATAATAAGCGCCGTCTTGATCTTGAACGCGAGCAATGCGGGCGCTACGATTTGGATCGTATTCAATTTCCATGACGGTGAACTGGCTGTCTTGCGGCAGTGTGTAAGTCACAATACGATAATGGCGTTTGACGCCACCGCCACGATGACGGACGGTAATGCGACCTTGGTTGTTTTTGCCGGCCATTTGTTTTTTGCTAGCGAGTAAAGACTTCATTGGCTTGCGAGTAGTAATCTGCTCGAAATCCTGAGTAGTTTTTTGACGCTGAGCCGGAGTAGTTGGGCGATAAGCTTTGATACTCATTATTTCTCCTCCTCTTTGGCCTTAGTTTCTGCTTTGGCAGCCTTTTTCTCGGCTTTTTCAGCCTTTTTGGCAGCTTTCTTGTCTACCTTCTCGTCTTTCGCTTCTTTTACTTCAGTAGCTTTGTCGTCAGTTTTGGCTGGCTCTTCAAATACTGGAATGTTATCACCCTCCTTTACGGTAATGTAGGCAATTTTATGATCTTGACGATAAGTTGTGCCTGGAAAAGCGTGCTTGCCGCGAGAGAAACGAGTAGCTTTGCCTTTGCGATTAGCAGTACGAACATCAAGAACGGTTACCTTAAAAGTCTCAGCAATTTCCTTAGCGATTGCTTGCTTGCTGGCGCCTTGCGGGACGAAGAAAATATATTGATTCTTAGTCTGAGCGACATAAGCCTTCTCGGTAGCGCGAGGAATATATTGAACAGTTTTCATTATGCTTCCTCCTTATCTAAGAGCCAATTTTCAGTAGCAGTCAGAGCTGCTGGCCCGAAAACAACAGCGTCGGCATTCAAGATGTCAAAGACGTTTAAATAGGTTGCACGAACAAGTTTAACATTTGGAATATTCTGTGTCGAGCGAGTTAATTCTGGGTATTTCTCGTTTGTAACCGCGAGAATATTCTTGCCGTCGAGATTATGATCAGCAATAAGTTTAGCTGCTTCTTTGGTTTTGCCGGTGAATTTTGGGGTACTATCTAAGATGATAATCGCCTTCTCAGCATTTTTTAGGCTGAGAGCTTGGCGTACAGCAACTTTTTTCGCGGTTTTGCTGAGTTTTTTGGTAAAATTTTCCTCACCGGTACGACCGCCAGCGACGCCACCATGGCGCCAGATTGGGTTGCGCGTAGAGCCGAAGCGAGCACGGCCAGTACCCTTTTGTTTCCAAGGTTTCTTACCGCCGCCGCGAACTTCGCCACGCTTCAAAGTCTTGGCGTGGGAGCTACGAGAATTGGCAAGATATGCATCGTAAGCAGTCTTGAGGAGTTCGTGGTTTTGAACGTCGAGACCGAAAATATCTTTATTCAAGTCAGCCATATTACTCCTTTCCCTCGATTGCGGTTACAGTGACAATACCCTTTTTCGGACCGGGGACAGCACCCTTGAGGCCGATGAGGTTGTTTTCTGGATCAAGATAAGCAACGACCAAATTCTTGACGGTAACTTGATCATGGCCCATGCGACCTGGCATTTTCTTACCCTTGAAAACTTTTTGTGGATACATAGAACCAATTGAACCGACGCGGCGAATATTCCCCTTGAAACCGTGGGTATTGCGTGATTCGTTAAAGTTCCAGCGTTTGACAGTACCAGCGTAGCCTTTGCCCTTAGAGATGCCGGTAACTTCTACCTTATCTCCGAGCTTGAAACTAGCAATGCTGACTTTGTCGCCGACTTTGAGCTCTGGAAGTTCCTCGACGCGGAATTCTTTCAGAACTTTTGGCGTGATTCCGGCGGTCTTGACGTGGCCAGAAACCGACTTGCTCAGATTCTTACCCTGACCGTACCCCAGTTGCACAGCGTTATAACCGTCGGTTTCGACAGTTTTAATCTGAGTCACTGTGGAGGGGTCGGCTTGCAAAATCGTAACTGGAGTTACGATACCGTCGTCGCCGATGATCTGGGTCATACCAATTTTGGTGCCGATGATGACTTGCATCCTGTTCCTTTCCCTTGTGTTATAGCACCACGAAACCTAGACTAATGAGGGGTTCCCCTTTCGTAGTCGACCATATTCTACTCTCTCAAATGTAGAATTCGGCAGACTCGATACGAGGCCTACTCTGTCGTCTAGTACGTAAGTGCCGTTTAATATACTATACCTAAGTATTGTAACATAGATGAGCCAGGAATTCAACTACTTTTTGAGAAACCTTTGTGTATAACTGTCAGTGTTTTCTATACTCCAGGAGAGAAGTGTTTGAGTTTTTGACGGTGTTCTTTGTAGCGTGGGTCGTGTGCGCCAACTTCTTGCCAAAAATCGGAAGAGTGATCCATATGATTGAGATGGGCGAGTTCGTGAATAATGACGTAATCACGTAAAACTTCTGGCACTTGCATCAAGCCGATGTTGAGTGAAATTGTGCGATTACTACTACAGCTTCCCCAACGCGTTGCCGCATGGGAAAGTCGACACTTGTCGTAGCTATAGCCATAGAGTTTAGCATAATACTCTAGGCGGTACGGAAGATATTCGCGCGCTTTCTTAGCGAGAATCTTTTTCTTGGCGTCGCGAGCGCGCTGTGTAGTAGGGTCGTTGAGGGGGATTTTTTCGCGAATCAGGGTACGATTGGTATTCAGGAAACGTTTGGCGAGGAAATCGCTTGTATGCTGAGGAACGGACATTTGTAAGCGACCAGATGGAGACACGGAGAAGCGTACGCCCTTGGAGAGCGCGTTCTTACGGACGATAACTTCGCCAAATTCTTTGTCTTGAAGAATCATCAGGGATTATTGTAGCTGAGTTAGGACTTGCTTAAGCTGAGCTGGGTAAGTATGTTTACCGGAGAGGACGATTGGCGCTTCGGCGTCAGATGGAGCTTCGAGAGCCTTGACACGAGTATCGTAGACGGTCTTGGCTTTTTCGACGGACTTGAGCTTGTTCTTGAGACGCATGCGAATCGTGCTAACGTCGGTTTGAATCCAAATTAAAGTCGGCGTATAGCCGGCGATGCGTAAGATTTCGGCGAGTTCGCGACGATCTTTTTCGGTGTCGATGCCGCCTTCGAGGACGAGTGTTGAACCGGTTTTAGCGATCTCAGCAACGAGCAAAAGAATGAACTTTCTCGATAGATTATGCTCTTGTTTTAGAGTGTCTAAATCATAGAAAGTAGCATTGAATTGTGCTGCAAATTGTTTGCTGAATGTGGTCTTGCCGCTGCAAGGTGCGCCAAAAACTAGAATTGCGCGTTGACTGGTGCTGGTTGGGCGAGTTTTTTTAGCTTCCATATACCTCCATTTAACTTTGTTACCTTCCTTTTACTTTATTATAGCATACTTTTGGTAGATGAGTAGAACTTCATGGCTGGTATGATGCTTATGAAGTTTGTGCATAATTAAAGTCGTCTGCGATTAATCGCAGCATGGCTTAGCATTGCTGTTTGCGGGAGTTTTGGAAAATATTAGGCGGATTAATTGAGCCGGTATTGGAGATCAAAACCTGGGATGGGTAATAGAAAAACCAGACAAAGAAGTTTGCCGGTATATAAATTGCTGGACTGAAGATTCCAATGAGTGAAAGATAAGAAATGCCCGTGCAAATGTCGCAGCAGGCAAAAATTGTAAAGCCGAGAATTGCAAAGAGTGCGCGGAGGTTGTATGGCTCACGTTGGCGCCATTTGATGGCGGCGATAATATTAATAATCAAAGTGACAACATAGAAACCGCAGGCGATATATAATAGTGGAACAATTTGCGTGATTGCGTCAAAGAGCAAAATAGCTGTAATGAAGGATGACCAAAGGATAATGGGGATTTTGAGGCGAATGCCATCAAGACGACAAAGATGAATAATTTGCGTGATCAGAAATAGAATGATACCGATAGCAGAAGTGTTATTGTTGGCAAGGACGATATCGGCTAGACAAGTAGTGAGGATAGCAAGCAGTAGTAAATAGTCACGTGGGAAAGTTACAGCAGAATAAAGCAGGCACAAAATAATACCACCGAGTTTGATGATTGTGACGACAGTGCCTTCGGGCGTGATTAAGCTAGCGATAATCATGAGGATATACATGACAATCCAAACAATCACCCAGATCGGTGCGATTTGATAGTCAAGCTTTTCGAGGCTACCCCATTTTTTGTGTCGCATTTTTCTAATTATAACATAGACTATTAGTCTATGCCGTATTTCGCTGTGTTTGGAATGGTATTAAGTAGTGTTGACTGTTTTGATGGGTGCAGAGCATGAAAAATGTGCTATTCCGTAGAGGTTGATGTTTTGCTAGAAATGGTTGCTTTAGAGGTTTGTGTTGCCGGTACGGTTTGTGCACTTGAAGCGTGATGTGACGCGTGGTTTTGTATGGTAATGTTGCGTAAATTAACGGCGTCGATGCTGGCAATTTTAAAGGCAGCATTATTGATTAGCTCGTCGTAGCCGGTTTGCATAATCTTTTTGGTGACGCCAAAAACTTGCGCGTAGGACAAATAATGCTCCCAGAGCGTGACTTCTTCGGGCTTGCGGTTAACAAAGTTGCCGAAGTTTTGCAAAAAGGCGCGAAAGGCGTAAAGTTTTTGTAATTCCCTGTCGCCGTGCTCGGTGCGTTTGACTTGCTTGTGCAGAGTGCTGCTATAGGATTGTTTGGCGCCAGTATGCAAAAGTCGCCAAGCTGTTTTGAGTAGGTGGACAGCATAATAAGTTACCGTAGTCGCAAAAAATCCAAAGAAAGGTACAGCAAAGAAAGCTGGAATGTTCGTAATAATTCCGATAATAAAGCCAAGTACGAGTACTGTCACAATAGTGAAAACTATGGCGTTGGTTTGCTTTTGACTAAGATTAAAACGTTTGCTTTCGAGATTAGATATCGCATCACTCAGCGAATCAAGCATGCCGATTACCGTGCCATTATTAGTATCTTTAGCATTGCGTGGGACGAAAAGATTGAGCTGGACTCCATCTTCGAGACAATATTGGAACCATTTTTGATAGTCGATTTTATTAATTTGTTGATCGATGAGTAGTTGCATAATGTACTGTTCGTTTTTGTGTAGTGCGGTGAGGTCGGTTTTGCGAATTGTGATCATATATTTATTTTCGTAGCGTTCAAGATGCAAATATTTTTGCGCGCAAAGATCGAGGATAGTGGCGACGATGTCTTTTTCATTTTCGATGGCTGAATCGAAAAGAATCGAAGTAACGCCAATGCCGTAATGATTGGGTAATTCTTTAAAGAAACGATAAGGATTAGAGCTTTTGAGCTTGACGTAATCTTGATGTTCTTTGATTTTGGCGATGATTTTACCAATGACGAAGCCAAGGAGGCCAGCAAAGAAAGCTGCGCCAATGGAAACAAGAAGAACACCTGTCATAAAGGAGAAGGCTATGTTTATGAAAACTACATCGCCCGAATTTGTTATGAGATCAGCGAGCGCTCCAATGCATAAAAATATGCCCGTAAGAAAGAATTCTCCAAAGACCATGATAGCCATAGCAAATGGTATCACGAATAGAAGCGCAATGATGACGACAAAAATCCGCCAACCGAAAGATCCTTTGTTGTGACTTTTCAGCTCATTACGTGTCTTGAGACTGGTTTTGTGAGAGCTCATTGTTTTTATTATAGCATGATGCGCGTAGAGTATGGTTGGATGAATTTGAATTTTTTGTTTAGGTTTCATCTCTTGAAGATTAAACGCGGGATGTTTTTAATGGTTTTTGGTTTACCGTTTGGTGCTTTTTCGATTTATGCTTGGGCGTCTTTTGGTTGTATTTTTGGTGTTTTTGAGGAGATGTGGTAAAATGATGATATAGGGGCGTAGTACAACGGTTAGTATAGCGGTCTCCAAAACCGTAGATCATGGTTCGATTCCGTGCGCCCCTGCCAGATAAAAAAGAAATCCCCTTGGGGATTTATTTTTATCTGTGTTGTGGGTGCCGGAGAGAACCATTTTGGTTCGGAACGCGCGAAGGGCTGTAGCTAGAGAAAATATTTATATTTTCTCTAAGCGCTCTGAGCGTGGGAAGAAAATACGTAGTATTTTCCGAGTTCCGTGCGCCCCTGCCAGATTTAGTTTAATACCGTGGCGGCAATTCCCTGGTGTAAGCGTCGGTGTAGCTAGAGTTGTAGCGGCCAGCTTGTGCGTATGCCCAGAGATAATCATCGGCGCCAAGATTGAAGATTTCGGCGGGATGGTAACGGTCGGATTCGACGGCTCTCGTTTCCACTTCATCGGGATAACTACCCTCTCGATATGATACGGGGTCGGCGCCGTAAGTACGGTTAAGCTGGACGCCTCCTGCGATTACAGGGCCGTTGATTTTGAGCTGGCGATCACAGTCTGTAGCTCCGCCGTAGTGATTGTCTGCGGTACGAGTTTCGGTTTGTGCAGACGTGAAATCGGAACAAGTATTGACAGTGCCGTTTGGTGCGATAATCCAGGCGTCGATACGCGTGACGGTTCTGCTAATATTGACGTCGCCATTAGTATAAATGATCAGGCGCGGGATTTGATAAATGTCAGTATAGGGACCATCGGGAATTTCGATATTATCGGTAATATTGATGCCGCTGTCTACATTGAAGATTTTGGGCTTACCGTTATTGTGAGACCAATCGATGTTATATAAGGATGTGATCGAATCAGTTGCGAAAGTTTTGGAGCCATCGAGATAAAGCGCTAATCGAGTTAGTAGCGTGGAATTAGTGGCGATTTGCGATTTGCCTAGGTTAGCATCGCTAGTATTAGAAATAGTGAGATAGGAGAGATGGGGATAAAGTTGCGTGTTGCCGTTGACGAAGTGGTGTGGTGACAAAGCGGCGCCGGAAGCGAAGCCTTTTAGTGGGCCAAACGGGTTGGCGAGATATTCGGTCCAGGAACCATAGCGATAAGTCGAGCCGCTTCCAGAGAGTGCGGGGCGACGCTGTTCGTCGCTAGGATTGGGTGTGTATCTTGTGTAGAGAGAAGTCATAATGCTGCCGCTAGCTTTGACGCCACCATTCCAAAAGGCGACTTCGGGTTTCTTAGCAATAGTGCGACAGGCAGAGCTGTAATTTGTCCAGTAGATCGGGACTTTGTTAGTATATTCGCCTTCGCTATATTTGACCCAGGCGCCGCTGCCGTTTTGGGCAATTTGATAATAGTATTCCCATTGATAGCCGGAAGTATTGCAATATTTATAGCCAGTGTAATCAGGAACGACAATTTCTTTTTCGCCGCCGCTGTAACTATGTGGCGAGGTGCTACCGTTGAGTGTTTCGTCGGTTTTGTTACTACTGTCTGGTACGACATCGCACCAAACGCCATTCCATAAATCTTGCGCATAAGTGCACGGATCGGTATTGACGCGGCCCTGATTAGGGTAACCGCCAGATCCAATTGGCATGCGATCGCTGAGATTACCTTGGAGTCCCATATCGGTGGCGGCACTATAATTAATACTGGCCGGCACTAAGTAAGCAACGGCGCGATAACGATTAAGGCGACGAGTGCTATGCGGAGTGGCTTGCGTAGTCCAATTAATTTTGGCGGTTTCGCCGGCATACATAAGCGTACTATCGGCGATGCCTTCATGTGATTTAGAACCGAGATTATTCCCCTCCTTTGGGTCGTCAGGACGGTAGATTGTCACACAAGCTTCGGAGAAACCGGTGCCGCTCCGGCTCTGTTCATAGTCTTTATAATAAAAAGGATATTTTGGATCGTCTTTGTCTGTAACGGTAACTTTTTCCTGGCGAATTGTGACGGTTTTAGCATCGTGATCATTGCGCGAGCACACGGTTTGTTGTTCATTTAGTCCGAGTCGAACTGTAACGGTTTTTGCATTTTCGATACGTTTTCCGGAGTTACCGCCGGCTTTATTGGTGCAAAATTTACCGCTACTGCCAGTGACATCACCGCTGACTTGCCAATTTGAACAGATATCGGTTACAAATTCATCATGATCAGTATATTTGGGCTGCGCTTTAGTATCCCAAGTGATTTTGTCGTAAAACATATTGTGCCAAAATGTTACTTCCGTATTCTCGGCGTCAGTGCTAAAAGTTAATTCGACTTTTCCATCTCCGTTCATGTCGGAATGAATTGGGCTAATAGTTTTTTCAGTGGCGGGCGCAGTACCGAATTCGGGAACGTCATCATTTTGAGCTTTGACGTAAATAGAAGCGACGGACCAAAAACCTTTACCGGTGTGTTGTGCAACTTCATAATTACTTTCGAAGCTATTTACAATTGTGAGACAGGCTCTAGAATCGCCTTCGCCGTCATATGATTCTACTTTTAGAGTATTGCTCTCTTCCGATTCGGCAGCAAAAGCGATATTTTTATGATTGTAATTGATTTGATGACAAATAGTTTTAGTTTCTCCTGGAGCGATAGTAACATCCGTGTCTTCATCACATTTCGTAAGCTCACCGTCGCCATCTTTGGTCTGGATACAAATCTTCACCTTGGTTTTGCCAAGTTGTCTGCCGTTTTCTGGATTGGCAATTCCGGGATCTTTATTAGGCTTACCATCCAGAGTCCAGGTATTTCCTCCGGTAGCTTTTTCGGTAGGCATGGTTTGTTTTGATGTCCAAGAGCTATCAACTTGAGGATAGGTGGCTTGAGTATCACCTTGTTCGTTGAGATACCATAGAGCGTGCCAGAACCAAACATTGACGTATTGTTGCGTATTATATGACATAGTGGCGGTTGTTTCTCCATCGCGATCGGAAGTTTGATTAATTGGTCCGCCTTCGATTTGTACGGATGACGTCGAGTAGAATTCGGCGCCTTCCCAGGCATCGTTGTAACAAAACCAGCTTACGCTATTCCAATCTGGTAAAGTGAGACCTCGTTCTTCATACTTCTTTCTAGCGGTATCGTATTTTGCTTTAACTTCTTGAAGTGCTAAACCGCTAACTTCTGGATTATATCGGTAAGTGACGCCTGGAGGGTTAGTACCGATGCCGTAATATTTACCGGCAGGTAGTAGCCCTACTTGTACGCCATTGTAATGTGAAATGCCCCGGTTATCGTTACTGAAATCAAGCAAGGCAGAACGATAATAGTAGCCGCCTAGATCGGCACATCCTGTAACGTTCCCACCAGTGATTGCTGGAAGGTTGCTGGTGGTGAGATTATTGTTGAGCAAATAATTATTGTAATTTCCTTCTATAACGATATTATTGGGGTCGTCGATGCCAACGTATCCGTAGCCTAGAAAACCTTCTTGTGCGTCTCTTGGTGCTACGGCTTCGGTGACGGAATATTTTTGCCATGTACCGCCAAAACATGAGTCTTGATAATGAGCAATGTTAGGCTGTTTATTGCAACCGCTACAATTAATGCAGTCACCTTGCGTCCCGGCGTTCATGCCGCCTTGAGCGGCGATCGTATTGATAATATGGTCTACGGAAGCCAGTGCTGCTATGCTTAGCAGACTAATGCTTAACATTAGAGAAATTATTACGGTTTTTCTAGTTTTCTTCATTTTGTTCATTTGTAAAATCCTTTGCCCGTATAGATATGCTTAATTCGTATCCCAATTCGGAGTATTTGCGCCACTCTTCTTCGTTGTCTAAACCATAGTAACAGTTAGTCAACATATTATAATAACCAATACGGTCTTCGCCCGCTAAGGCGTTTGCATCTATTCGATCTTTAATTGCGATCATTTCTTGACATAAATTGTTTTGAAATAAGTAGCGCATTTGGGCGAGAAGTACTTCGTTGTTATATTTTGCGCCGCTAGATGTACTGAGAGTTTTATCGACTATGTCTTGGATGATATTTTGATTGTTTGGGTTGCTGTCGTGGATTTCTTGTAAATAATCAGTGTAATTATTAATTTCTTCAAAAGTGTCATTAGCAATTGTGGGAATATATTCGAGTGGTCGATTAATCATCGCGACAATAATCGTGGTCATACCCCAAAGATTGAGACTGAAAAAGATGAAGCACGCTAAAATTACGACTGCGGGGCGATATTTATGCCAAGTTATGCGTCTGCGTTCGGATTCGGCGATGCGATCGCGATTTTGTTGAGCAAAAAAATCTTCTTGGCGCGCGGCCCATGCGCCGATATTTTCAGCGCGAAAATTTACTGGTTCGGGATGAGAGATTGAGGATGATGCAGAAGTGTCGGAAATTGGTTCGTTTAGTGCTGGATGTGGGATTGAGATTGAATCAGAATCATTGGAAGGAAGTTTGCCGGGCGCCAAATGCGAAGATTGTGCTGGTGTCGGATTATGTTCTTGAGGAAATGATTTAATTGGTGTCTTAACTACGCTTTGATTTTGAGATAATGATTCGGAAAGTGATTTAATAATATCACTAGAGGAGAGAAAAGCATCGGGTGGATTGTTTTTGGAAGTTTTTGCTGTTGAAATGTCTTGTGACAACGGAGATGATGATGTTGATGGTGAAGTGCTGTGGTGTGGTGTTCGAGTGGTAAATTCTGCGGAAGTAGGTACATTATTGGAACGGGTCTTGAAGCTTGGTGGGTCGGATTGCGTTGCGAGATGGTGGGTAAAAATTGATGAGCTGAACGGTTTTGTTGAATAATTAGAATTCGTAATAGTTGATGCGTGAGCGAGACGAAAAGATAATTGCGTTGGAGCATGAGATTGATGAAAGATTTGAAATATTAATTTAATAATATATGGCATCGCATTGGTTCCTTGTTAAGAAATTTGTGCGATGCTCAAAATAAAAATAGGACACCGCGAGGGTGTTCTACGTCCTTTATACAGATGAGCTTTTAGCCCGGCTGTCGCGGTGCCCTATTTTGGGCTAAAACGCGAAACCAGTGCAGCTCATCTGCACAGATAAAACTCATCTGTACTTTAATAACGTAGAACAATTTTATTATATACCAAAAGCATAAGATTTGTACAGTGCAAAATATCGCATTTGCACGCGATATTGAGATTGAGAGTTGTGATCGGCTGATTTTATGCTAGATTATTATACTCCTCGGTAGCTACTGGCTCGAGCCATTCTGTAGAGGCGTTTTCGCCGGGAACTTCTACTGAAATATGACTGAACCAGGAGTCGGGCTGTGCGCCGTGCCAATGTTTGATATTGGCTGGAATGACGACGACATCTCCGGCTTTTAGTTTCTGAACCGACTTTCCTTCTTCTTGATAATAGCCAAATCCGGCGACGCAAAGTAGAACTTGTCCGCCGCCTGAAGTAGCGCGGTGAATATGCCAGTTGTTGCGGCATCCTGGCTCGAAAGTTACATTGGCGAACCCGACGCCGTCATCGGTCTTGGCGAGCGGATTAAGGTAGCTGTTACCAGTAAAGTATTGCGCAAAGGCTTCGTTGGGCGCGCCTTGTCCGAATACGTTGGCTTTATCAAAATCAGTTTTGTCCATGTTTTTCTCCTCGTTATTTTTTTGATTCGTCTTCTTGACCATAAATTTCTTCAATCATCGGAAAAGTCGACCAAGCTTTTGGCCAGCCACAATAAAACGCGAGCTGCGTAATCGCTGCGACTAATTCTTCTTTTGTAATTCCGTGCTCTTTGCCGATGATGATATGACTTTTGAGCTGCGGATACAAACCTTGTGCGAAAATTGTAGTGATCGTCACGAGACTGCGATCTCTTGGTGATAACTCTTCTTCTCGCGCCCAAACTTCACCAAACAACGCATCGTCGTTTAGTCTGGCGAATTCTGGTGCAATTTTACCAAGAGCGTCTCGTCCGGCGGTCTGTTTTTTCATTGATATACCTCCTCTGTCTGTGCATATTATAACATGGGTTATAGTGGAATCGTCGTTATTCTCTCGCTCTTCCTGTCGCCTCGTGCGGAGCGATGCAATCTGGAATGACGGCCGTGCTGGTCCAAACATGGGCGCTAGCGCAGTTTTCTGGTCGTCTCGCGCGCACTCTAATGCAGGCTTTTAGCTCGCCTTCCGCCTCGGCTTTGGTGCTTCAGGCGTCTACCCGTCCATCGACCACAGTAACCGCTGGTACGGTTTTCCCCTCCGCTGTCTAGTACGGTAGGGATAATGGTATGAAGGCCTGTTACTTCGTGTCAGAAAAGCCTGCGCATTCTCGTGCGGAGCGGGCATATAGGTTTTCTAGAGCTGCTTGAAGATGAAATTCTCAACCCCGCAACCTTTTGGTCTAATCGATCGGCCGAGGATATATATAATCACGCATATAATCTAGATTTCAATCGTTTTGGTATTTCCACTTCTGGCAGAAATGCATTTTGGTATGGCTTTTCCCTCCGCTGTCTAGTACGGTAGGGATAATGGTATGGAAATCTGCAACTTCGTGTCAGCAATGCCTGCACGCCTTCGGAGATGAAAGCAAGCCCTTCTTTCTCTCAGACGCTTGATCATTTCTGCTACTTCGCAGTAGAAATCTCTGCGCATCCTCAAAAATGAGAGTAAAGACTCTCTTTTTACTCGGATACTGAATATTTCGTGCGGAGCGGTTTTATGAGGGTTGCTACATCGATAGGCTCTGGGGAAATTGGTGACTATTGGGCGGAGAAAGCAATATATGATGTTTCAACTAATCATAATTATCTTTTGCATTTCAATATTGCACCAGTCAAGCCATCGAGTATTAGCGATCAGCGTCCTGATGGATGTTCCCTCCGCTGTCTAGTACGGTAGGGATAATGGTATGAATATGGTGAGTTGTCAAGGATTGGAGGTTAAGCGTCCGGCCCGCTTATCTAGTCTGCGGGTGATTTTGGCTACCGAATGTATTGATCATATTTGAGATTTCGAGGGTTGTATTGTCATTAATTGTGATGACATTTCCTTTTAGATAGGTTCCGTTTTGGTAGATGCCATAAACGAGCTCACCGCTATGTGATCCTTCTGTGTATAGTGAATACTTGCCGTTTTGCAGTTTGTTATCGCTAATAATTATAGTCTTAAAGCTTTTCGGGGCTTCGAAACTGATTAGGGCGCTATCGTCACGCATAAGTGTCACGACCGTATTCTTGTTAATAGGTTCGTCGAGGGTAAGCGCAAGTACTTTTTGTTTCGAGGAGTCTTGTGGGATTTCGATCATATCGCTACCTAGAGCAATGACAGTACCGCCGTTAATGACATATCCGGTATCAGTGTCGATGCCCGCATCTCCACCGATGTCGCTGCCGATCACAAAGATCGTGCCGCCGTTGATCACGGCGTTTTTATTGGAGTCAATCCCGTCTCCAGAAGCATCGATATAAAATGTCCCGTCATTAATTGTAATCGTCGCGCCGTCTCCGCCAGCGTTGATGCCGTCGTCATTAGAAGTAATGAGATAAGTTCCGCTATTGAAGGTAATATTTTGGGCTTCGGTAGCGATACCTTCGCCTTCGTTTTGTTGGCCGTTAATTTCTAAAGTGCCGTTTCCTTCGAAAATGAGTTCCGCGTTACTAAAAATGCAGCCGTCGTATTCGGAATTTCCTCCGTCAGTGAGTTTACTATAGGAATTGTCGGCGAGGTTAATAGTGATTTTGTCGGCAGAAAGACCGATAATAGCGGCGGTTTGTGTATTGGTAATTTCGACGTTATCCAGAACGATTTCTATGTCTTCGTTCTCTGCGTCAATGATGATCGAATGTGTGAAATTCCCCGTGAACATATAAGTGCCTCCTGATTTAAGTGTGACGTCAGCGTTTTCTTGGCTGAGATTGATATTTTTAGTGGTAGCAATGTTATCTGTATTTAATGTAGCCTGATCTCTTTGAGTTTTTGTTGAATCAGGTTGATGTTGATTAAAAAAGAGTTGATTACTAATAAGCGTGATACTGGCGGTTAGCCCAGTAATAAGGATGATATTGCTAAGAATATAGATAGTGAGCTTGTCATGATTACGGTAGAATTGAGGATGCCTGAGATTCATTATAAGGAAAAGCAGAGCCAGGGCGAAGAGACTACTGAATATGCCGATAACGATGATGTATGGCGCCGAGAGATGATTAGCTTCGTTTCGCGCGCCGTTTGGTCGAAAATCGTTTGCTTTTATATCGGGTGGAGTTGGATTATTGGTTTCGTTATCGGGGAGCATTGGTGGCTGTTGCTGACTATTGTTGGGAGGTATGTTTTCTGATTCTAGTGATGCTGGCGTATTAGAGCTGATGTGATGTGCGGCGATGCCGACCGTGGCGACTACGCCTATAACCGAAACGAGCATGGTCGTAGCGAGAGTAATATTGATAATCCTTTTGTTCATGGTGATTTCCTGTTAATTGCTCTAATTATATAGCAGGCAGATTAAGCGAAGATTAAAAGGTGAAAGTTACGATGATTAAATTATAGTGTGAGTCTTGTTGCATAATTATAGTGCGCTCGGTTTTCGTCAGGGGCGTTCTCACTTCTTTTCAACGTGACTTCGTCGCTAGCAGCCGGGATTCGCTTTGCAAAAGTGAAATATACACTTCACTTTTGGTTCGGCTCCTACTAGATTTGTAACTCCAGATTCTTTTCAAAAAGAAGCGAGAATGCCCCCTCTTAGCGATTGGATCGTGGATTATGCAGCGAGACTTATTGTACTATGATGTTATTATGCCGAAGGGCAGTCTTATGATATAATAAATATAAGGATATTACAAAAATGTCAAAGCATAATGAGTATAAGCCCGGAAATCCGGAATACGATTACTGGAATGACAAAAATCTTTATCCTAGCTTGCGATATGACGAGAGTCATCTTCGGACACAACGGCCTACTGAGCTTGATAATCCGAAAGTCGGTCTCGGTGCGGTTGTTCTTGCAGTTTTTGTGTGGATTCTGATTTTTGCGCCAGTGGCGCTCTTTTTGACTTGGGGAAATTGGTTGACGCAGGTTATATTTTGGGGTGGCTGGGTGATTATCATGTTGATTTTTGTCATGTGGGCGTGTAGTGCAATTGAAGAATATCGGGCAGAACGTAATGTTCCCAAAAAGTCGGAGGACGATCCAGACTTGCCTTGGTATAAGAAATACCCGCCAGCGGACGTGAGAAAAAAGAAGTGATCATTGGATGCCATCGCGTAATCACGGAGTTGAAAGAATCAATAATTTCTTTGTTGCTTTGCGAGACAATGCTTTGATGAATGCGGATTAATGGCATACCTGCGTTGCGAAAAATGCGATCAACTTCCATGTCGCGCTTGCGGCGATCTTGTCGCCTATGAGTATGATCGTCGAGTTCAATGGCGCAGACTGGCTGAAATGTTTCCTTATTTAGTAATACGAAATCGACTGATTTTCTGTTAATATGCTGAAATGCGCCATACTAATTTTGCCCTTTGATCTGAAAGCCTAGAATTGTTGGTAAGTGCACTTGCGGAATAACATAAAATTTTTTGTCAAAAACTTGATTGAACTTGCGAAAGACTTTTGTTTCGGCTTGGGTCATCATGGATGGTTTGGAATGATAGTCGTATCGTGTAATTTTATCTTCCAGGTCGTTCGTGATATGCGTTGTTTTTCTTTCGCGCATCTTCGATAGTGCAAACAGCGTTAGAAGTATGCACCATGCTACAATTGATAATGGCAAGATCTCCGTATATGTTATGATATATTTATCATAACGGAAAAGGGTGAATAATGGTCTAATACTCCTTTCAAGTTGTTTTATACCCCTGTTCTTCTAGAGAGAAAAA
>CAZETG010000027.1:0-15228 GCA_964514875.1 uncultured Candidatus Saccharibacteria bacterium
ACAACTATTCCACTACAAGCATAGACATCAACTTAAAAAGGGTATTAGACCTGAATAATCAATGCCAGTCTTCCTGCCTTGCGAAAAGGGTGGTATAACGCACCGTATTGTGCCAGTAATTATTTGAAGAAGACGCGGGAAACGTTTATTTCTTCGAAGCAAACAACGCCGGGCGTCGCCTCCAAAGAAAAAGTAATTTTTCTTTACTTAGCTCCTACGGCGTTCGAACTCTTTGAGCTCGTGTTTTCCTGCTCCTCGAACAGAGAAAGGACGGAACCGAAGTTCCGCCTTTTCTCTGGCTGGGGATGAGGGATTCGAACCCCCGAATGCCGGGACCAGAACCCGGTGCCTTACCACTTGGCGAATCCCCAAGATGATCTGGAGTAATTATAGCACATTTTTGAAAAAATGGAGAAGTTTCGGCGAAAAGTAGTCGAACGAAGCCGTGAAAAACGGTAATTCGGGTAGTTTAGGGTGAAAAATATCTAATATTTTTCAGAAAGCGGAGGATTTTGTAGCTAAAAATCGCAATTTGAGCGGTTTTTGGTTGAAAAATCGGGAAAACTAGGTTTATGTATTGACATTTTTCGGTATGTGCGCTATAATGAAGAGATAGGGTATTTTACTCTAAAATTGTGCGCGAAATTACGCAAGATCTTTAAAGGAGTGTGTCTTTATGAAAAACGAACAGAATTTCCGTGGTCACAGGGTATATGCTTGGGTAAATGCGCCAAGCGCAGAGGAATTGGGCCGGGCGGTTTGTTCCAATGAAACGTGCGAGCTGGTCTTGCAGGAGAAGACGTTGATGCCGGATGGTCAGGTCGTAACTGGCGGTGAGCGTCATTGCATGGTCGCTGTAGAGTCGATGGATTTCGAAGATATGGACGAGGAACTGCCGATTGCTTTGATGATGCGCGTAGCGTCTGAGCCTGAGACGGCAATGTTCATCGACGGATTTATGGTTGGTGAAGGTTTCCTGCTGAACTTGCGGTATAATGCTGAAAAGCAGCTTGGTGTATTGGAGCGGTGCTCTTGGACTAAGATGAAGTGTCTCTGTTGCCCTTCGGATATACCGGATGACGAGTACGGCGAGCGTCAGCGTGATGCCTTTTTGAAGGCAATCGGATTTGACCAGTAAGGTACGCAACGGTTTTATGCTTAACGGCGTGAATCACACTTTCAGCCCCTCTTCGGAGGGGCTTTGCCTTTGGGGAAATGCGGAAAATTGAAATTGATAATCTGAGAGGGAGAACTGGGGTTTATGGTACGAGATGGAAATTTTGGGCGATACCCCAGATGATAATACCGATCACAATGATCGTAATGATGACGGCGATGATGCGTTTGAGCGGGTTGGGTTTCTGATACATGATATGATTATAGCACGCAACTGGTCGGTTTTTGATTATGACTTTGTGCTAAATCAAATCGGAGTTGAGATAGTAATAATACTCGAGGAGGTCGGGAGAATAAGTTTTGATGAGAGCGAGACGGGAGTTTGGACTAGCGGAAGGTGATTTTGCGGAAGTTTCATCGAGATTAACGCTTTTGGAATCGGTTTGGCGGGGCGGGACGATGAGCATGCGCGTAATGCCGATTTGTTCGACGAACGCGGGATTGTGGCTGACCATGATGATCGTGCCGGTATAATCGCGGAGGTTTTCGCCGATGATTTTCTGGGTGTCGGGGTCGAAATGGTTGGTTGGTTCGTCGAGAATGATGAGATTGGCGCGTTGGAGCAGGATTTTGCAAAGAGCGACGCGAGCTTTTTCGCCAGGTGACAGAATAGAGACTTTTTTGTAAATATCGTCGTCGTAAAAGAGAAAATTCGCCAAAGCGCTGCGAAGCTCAGTGTCGGTAAAATCGGGCGAGGAGACATTTTCGAGGATGTTGCGGCGTTCGTCGAGGATTTCGAGCTCTTGAGCATAGTAGGCGATGGTAGTGTTTTGGCTGAAAATAATTGAGCCGGATTGCGGCTCTAGGTCGCCGACGATGAGCTTGAGGAGAGTGGATTTGCCGGCGCCGTTTTCGCCGACGATGAGGAATTTTTCGCCACGATCGAGCCGGAAAGAAAGTTTGTCGTAAATTTGCGGGCCGTTTACGTAGGCGAAACTGAGATTTTGAACTTCGAGCGGTGTGCGGCCGCTTTGCTTGGCGGGAGTGATGTGGAGATCGACGTGAGCGTATGCTTGTTCCCTGGTTTCAAGCTCGGCGAGCTTTTTGGCGAGGACTTTCTCGCGCTGATGCCCCATGCCAATTAGTGCTGTATTAGAGCGCTTGGCGGCGCGGGCGCGGGCGACGAATTCTGACAAGCGCTTGATTTCGCGCTCTTGGGCGGTAATACGCTGATCTTCGGCGGCTTTTTCGGCAGCATATTGACGGCGAAAATCGGTATAATTCCCTTTGTAGATTTTCATTTTGTGAGTGGTTTTGTTGAGGAAGAGGGTTTTATTGGTGACGGTATTCAGAAAATCAATGTCGTGCGAAATCACCAAAACCGTGCCGTGATAATTGCGGAGATAGTTGGAAACGAATTGTTTCGTTTCGACGTCGAGGTGATTGGTCGGCTCGTCGAGAAGTAAAAGTCCGGCGTTTTCGAACAGGACGCGCGCGAAGGCGACTTTAGACTTTTGACCGCCGGACAGGTCGATCATTTTTTGATTAATCAGGTCAGAAAGATTCATCTTGTCGACAACTTTGAGTAGATCGTTGTCGAAATTTGCCAGATCGTAAGAATCAATCAGATCTTGCAGCTCGGTAATGCGGTCGATAATAGTGGTACTATTGGGGTATTTGGCGAGTTTTTCGTATTCGGCGTTGAGCTGGTCCTGTAAATTCTCAACTGGACGCCCAGAGGCGATGAAATCCCAAGCTGTCATCCGATCTTGTTCGGGCGGGATGATAATTTCTTGCGGTAAGTAGCCGAGGCGCAGCTCAGGCAATTCGATTTGGCCGTCGTCGAGCTGCTGTTGGCCGAGGATAATCCGAAATAAGGTCGTCTTGCCGGCGCCGTTGACGCCTATGATGCCGATTTTGTCGCCAGTTTCAGCGTGAAAATTACAATCGTCATAAACGATTTTCGAACCAAAGGCAAGCTGGAGATGAGACGCTTTCATTGTTAAATTTTAACATAATTTTGAGATTTAGGAAAATGAGAATATGTGAAAGATTTGATGATAGTGTTGTGCTTAGTAATTATTGGGAATAATTGCGTATTTCGGTAAGTGCGGCTTGAGTCTCGGTGAGATGCGCTTGGCGGGTGAGCGTGTCGGGCGGAACGCAATGATTTTTGAGATCAGTGAGGATTTGCGCGATTTGCGTAGGTGTAAGTTTTTGAGCGGTCTGACATTTTGCGAGAATGTTGCTGAGTTGGGATTGCGTGCAGATGAAAGTATTGGTGGAAGTTGGGTGGGTAATTTTGAGTGTGGCTTGATTGCCGAAAACGATGATGGAATAGAATGAAAATTGAGACCCGAGGAAATCTTGAATAGCTTGTAAATGTAGTAGATTTTGACGAATCGGGTTGTAAAATTGATGTTTTTCTCGGCCGA
Source organism: uncultured Candidatus Saccharibacteria bacterium (assembly GCA_964514875.1). GTDB lineage: Bacteria > Patescibacteriota > Saccharimonadia > Saccharimonadales > Saccharimonadaceae > Nanosyncoccus. The sequence continues at coordinate 3,552 of CAZETG010000027.1, forward strand.
AATTGAGGACTTGTGTCCAGTTTTTGGAATGTTCGTCGCCATAAATCCAGCCAGAAAAATCTTTGGATTCAAAAACGAAAATTCCTTGTGTGTTGATGGCGAGTGCGTCGATTTGGACGGTGGCGGAGCCGGCGAGATGTTTGCGACAAGCATTCAAAGTAAAATTAGTTTGGTCGGCGGCATATTGGGAGCGGAAATTAACTTTCGCTGCATAATAATCGGCCAAGATATTTTCGGGCGAAAAATGGCGCTGTAGGCTGAAGACAAGGCGGGTTTCGGCTGGTGTGAGCTTTACGGGGTAAGACGAAATGACTTTAGTTCCACGAATTTTATAACCGACCTGTGGGGTTGTAGGTTTTGGTGTTTGTGCGTCCATATTATTATTTAAGCATAAGTTTGATGAAAAGAGGACTTTTCTGCTGGTTTTGACTTTTGTTATTTTTGGATTGTGGCTATTTTGCAAACAGTTGGTATGTTGTGCGGAGCGATGCGATTGCTCTGGAAAATGAGCATATATGGAACATTGGATATCGGGCACTTTATTTAACGTCACGCGCATATATTGCTCCAGGCAATGACTACAACCTGGGTTTTATTGATAATGATGTCTGGGTGAATGGATCTAGTGAAGCTTATCTTGGTCTTCCCCTCCGCTGTCTAGTACGGTAGGGATAATGGTGCGCGTATCAAAGGTTTTACTCCTACATTAGTATTTTTTGCAAAACGCAAAACTTACTTTGATAGGGCACAAAAGAATTTAGCTTTGCTATAAAAGTTCGGTAAGTTAGAAATAAGGTTCGGTAACTTTACCAGCACTTCAAAGCGACGGTGATTTTTTAGAAACGAAACATTTTTCTATACAACTCTCATTCCTGCTCCTGCCCAACGATACCATTATCCCTACCGTACTAGACAGCGGAGGGGATAACAATTCCAGCGTGAATGTCCGTTGGCCGGGCCGACATATGACGCGTTGAAGAAAAGGCCTGGTATATATGCATCGGGAGGCGTATAGGAGGATTGAAGGTGAGCATCGGCGCCTGCAGTTGGGCTTGCATAGCCGTCACTCCAGATACCGTCGCTCCGCACGAAGACATTAGGCACTTAGGTAATCATACCTTATGGTTAAATCTCTATACCATTCTCTAGATTACGGTAAGCCTCTTGTCATCTAAAGATTCCAACCCGGCTCAGCCATAAAAATAATCTCTCGAATGGTATAGAGATTTATAGAAACATACTGTCTTCTCGATCCCATTCGTACCATTATCCCTACCGTACTAGACAGCGGAGGGGAAAACCGTTCCAGCGGTTATTGTTGTTGGACGGGTTGACGTCTGAAGCATTAAAGTTGAGGTTGAAGGCGTTCTGAAAGGGTGTATTAGAGTACGCGCGAGACGACCAGAAGACTGCGTAAGTGCCCGTGAATGGACTAACACGACCATCATTCCAGACTTCCCCGCTCCGCACGAAGAATGTCATAGCTTCCGTTTTCATATCCATTATCCCTACCGTACTAGACAGCGGAGGGGAAAGCCGTAGTAGCGGTTATCAAAGAAGGATGAGTGAGTATCCGAAGGATTAAACGCAAAATTGAAGATATTCTGAGAATTCGCATGAGAGTTCGTACGGGATGATCGATAGACGCCCCACATGCCAGCATACCAGATGCCACTTCTATCTGGACCAACCGCATCGCTCCGCACGAAGAATAGTGGATTCTGCGCAATATCGTAGGTCTTGCCATTGAAGAAAAACTGGTATGATGAATCAAAATATTCAGCGCGAGACCAATCTTCATTCTGGCAATATGCTGTAAACTCCTAAAAGTGTGGGCACTAGTTGTAGTACCCACACCTTATATGATCCCCCAATATTATTTACCAGCTGTTTTACGGGAATTGTTCTTTGTATTAGATTTCGATCGAGCGGACTTACTAGACACGTTTCGTGTTGCGGTTTTTCTGGTAGAGACTTCGAAATTGAGGTATTGGCGTAGCGAGAAGAAGGTTGCAAATGATCCAGAAAAGATGGCAAGGACGATTAAAACGAACATCTGAGAAAGGATAACTTCAGCGAAGGGTTGATCGAAGATTGATGAGAGTACGTCGCTGACAATGCCGGTATTAGGCACGTATGCTACTTGACCAAGTGGAGCGAGATAGATTAATCCGTCATCGATAATATCAGAATCGGGGATATTTGGAATATTGGGTGTGGAAGGTTCAGCGGGGAGATTGGGCTCTTCTGGAGTTATTGGCGTAGTCGGTTCTTCGGGCGTGGTAGGCGGAGTGTCTGGCGTCACTGGTGGGGTGTTGGGAGTGGTGGGCTGATCGGGGAGAATTGGCTCTGGATTTTTGGTGTAATATACAATGTATTCTAGGTCGCTGTTAGATACAATGCCGGCGATGAGTTTTAGGTCGGCGGTATGTTTGTCGATTTCCGGGGAAGGGATCTGGAAATTGTCGCCAGGTTGATACGTATGAGTATAGGTTTCGTGGGCCTTGGTACCGTCTTTATAAAGATAATGAATGGTGACGGTATGCGTTTCGGGCTCTGGGGTTGGCTTAGGCTTGTAGGTAACAACATAGGTAATATCATCATTCTCTACGATGCCCTTGACGGCTTGGATGTCGGGAGTATAGGCTGCGATGTCTGGAGACGGTACATTATATTCTTGTCCAGGCTGAAGAGTTTCAATATGTGGTGGATGTGCTTCGCTTCCGTCTTCGTAGATGTAGGTAATTTTTAGAGTATGCGTGACCGGCGTGACGGGTTTGTGCTTGTAGGTCACTATGTAAGTGAGATCGGTATCTTTGAATATGCCGGTAACGGTCGGGATGTCGGGTAGATAGTCAGTGATGTCTGGAGATTTGATTTCAAAATTAGAACCTGGCTCGTGAGAGGAATTGTGCTCTGGAGCTGCTTCACTTCCATCTTCATAGATATATTTAATTCTGAGATTATATTCTGTGGGAGGCTCCGGTTGTTGGTTTTCGTATTGAATAATATCATTATCGTAGGTAATGCCGGCAGCGCCATTCAACTCAGTGTAGAAGCTCGTTAGTGCGAAGATCTGTCCTGTATATGGTGACGTTTCGGCGAAGAAACGGAAGTAAAGCTTATCTCCAGGTTGTCCGTCGGGAGCCATTTCGATTGGTTGATTGAGGGTGAAGCCTTCCTGGGAATTAGAAGGCGGCGTAATATCGATCAATTGCCAAGAAGATTCGTCGTCAGGAGTCGTCGTGTAATATAAAGTTTTAAGATCTAGTGCTAAAAAGCCGCTATTATCGATATTTAGTTCGTTACCTTTGTCGTCGAGCCCGGAGGCGGTGTCGCTAATGTAGGTGGCTAATTTTGTGAGCAAAAGTGGGTTTTGCGGATCGCGGTTGTGAATACTGGCTTCATACTGAACGATATTACTCTTGGAATCGGAAAGTTTGCCGACGATTTTGCCGTCTAGAGTGCTGTCGGCAGAAATCGGCCAGTTCATATTAGATATTGTGATGCGGGTGTTAGATTCAGAGGTACTGCGTTCGGCGTAGAAGAAGTCTAGATTGACGACGTCGCCGGGTTTAAAATTGGTGTTGATTGTGGTGGTTTTTGTTTGGCGCTGACAGTTATTTTCGACTTGATTGTTGTACGTATCATAACCTATAAGAAGCGGGTTTCTAACTTTTTCTTGGCGACAAGTAGCGTCGGCGACATTATTGACTGTGGATACGACGTTTCCGGATTGATCAATATAGAAACTGCCTTCCGTGTCCATGTGTAGGCCGCCGAGGTCGAGCACGAGTTGGCCATTAAGGAATACCCAGACGTCATCATCGCCACTAAACCAGAACTTTTCGCTACCATCGGCGGCGATTTTCATTGGAATTTGCATGTGGGCGGTAAAATGGAAGTTGTGGCCAGTGCTGGTTGCATCATCGGCATCGGAAAAGTCAACATCGTCGAGCGGAAATGTTCCTTTACTACCATATTCGTAGGTATTATTGCCTGTACGAACGAATGTTACCTCACGATCGATGCGTTTTGACAGCTGTTTACCGTTTTTGTCGGAGGTCTCATGAAACCAACGGTAAAAATTATCGGAAGGTTGGACCGGGTCGTTACCGATAACGTTGGCAGTGAAGACGTCGTGATAGGCTGCCCAGGCGTCGCTTTGATTATTGTATGTCGGTATAGGCAAACCGTCGGCGCCGAGATGGTCCTTGACGACATTTTTAATAATGCCTTTGGCGTAGAGTCGGCAGAGCGACCATTCGAACTGTCGATCAGGATCGTTGCAATCATCTTGGCGTTGATCCCAGTAAGTAATCGGTATAGTGATTGAGTCGGGATTTCCTAATGAAGCGACTTCCCAGGAGCTGGGGATGCCGTTTTCGTTGGTGACTGTTTCTAGTGACATGGCACGTGCCAGTGATGAAACGCCGATAATTACGAGCATGATGAATGATATACAAGCAATGACTCGAGCGATCGAGCAGATTCGATGCTTGAGCAATTTTTGCTGAATCTTTTTTGTAGGCATGTTTTTGTAAACCTTTAAATGATTATATTATTCTTACAACCATTTTAAGGCTTTTTAAGAAAAGGTCAAGCGGGATAACAAGGCAGTAAGAATTGGCGTAAGCAACAAAAATGAAAAAGTTATTTAGTGGTATTTTTGCGTAGTTCTCTGTCGTTGGCGTTTTCAGAAAGGCTACCTAGCGATCGCTTGTATGATGGTAATTTTTACAATAAAAGGCACTAAAGCTATCACGTGATAACTTTGTATAGGATCTTACCTCTGTTACGCGTTGATCTAAAGCTATCATGTGATAGCTTTAGATGTTTTGAGGAGATATGTGATAATACGGAAAGGTTGTAACTTTTACATGCAATTCGTGGTTTCAGATGGCTAATCTGTGCTATAATGATGAGCGAAGAGTTATTTCATAACAATTGGTTCTTTAGGAGGAGTTTAGATGAATGTTTTTACGCAGGCATCGAATGATTTGATGCGATATGTGATTGATCCGAATTTTGTGGATCTCGATCGGTCGGTGACGCATATGCGGTTGGCTGCTATGTCGAGGCAGCATGCCCCGGTGGACGAGAAATTGCTGCGGCATATTTATAATCGGCTGCAGATGCGGATCGTCAATACTGATCAGGACGTGCAGGTCCGTGAAGCGAAACTGAGCGTTTTACGGGATGAGGTGTGGCCGGAGCTTTTTGGGCATGCAAAGGAGAATCTTGGTATGGCGGCTTTTTTGTTGGAAAATGCTTTGCATTCGGACTGCATTGCGCGTTTTTTGCTCAATGTATGGAAATGTCCGGCGAAGGCGGTTCTGCCGGCTCACGGAGTGGCCGAGGATATTTTGAAAAATCCAATAGCAGTTCCGCGTACGGATCCGATGTTTCCGTACTGTTACGATCAGTCGTACCGGATGATTCAGTATCGTACGCGGATGCCGCAGAGCGAGTTGAGGCAGATGAAGAAGGTGATTTTTCTGGGCGGCGGATTGCTGCCGGAATTATGGACGTATGACTTTCTGCTGAAATGCGGGCAAAATCAGCTGCAGGTTGTGGTTTACGATCAAGATGATGGGCTGCCGAGTTACCTTGAGCAGATTTTGAGTGGTAAGTTGAGTGATTTCGGGATTGATTATCGTGTGGAAGATTTTGAATCGGCGTTTGTGGATGCGAACCAGCAAGGAATCTATGATGGCGTTGTGATGAACGGAGTGCTGTCGTATAGGTTGAAAGATCTGGAGAAGATATTCCGCGGCGTGGCGGGGCTGTTGAAGCCGGGCGGTAAGTTTTTCTTCGATTTACAGTTGAAGCATCCGGTCTTGTTGTTTGATGTGTTGACGCTGGACTGGCCGGCGACGATGGAAACGCTCGATAATGTCACGGCTGCAGTCTCGCTGGTGGATATTCCTTTGGGCAAGGCTGGTTTCCGTCATATGATTTATGATACTGAACCCTATGATCCTAAGCTTGGCGAGATGCCGGCTGGGGTGATTACGGTGGCGACAAAAGGCGACAACGGCTAATTCAGGAAGAGCTGTGTAGCTCCTTCATTTTTGCGCGTGCCTCCTCGGAGAGATTTCGAGGGGGCTTTTTATTGACTTTATGAAAACTTGTATGATATGATGGGGGTAATTAGAATATAGGAGGTAAAGTGGGCTTAATTTCATTGCTGGTAGTCGCCGTGTCAGTGCTCTCGGTATTGTGCGGATTGTTGGCGTTTGTAGGAGCAAGCAAATCAGATCGTGTGCGGATGGGCTGGTTTTTTGCGACGATGTTGTTTGGGGCAATTTGGGGGATTTCAATTGCGGCATTTCTGGCTTTGGAGCCGCAGAACGAAAATTTGGCACCGGCTTTGGTGGCGGGGATTTATTTAGGTGGTGCGTTTATGATGCTTTCTTTGGCTGGTTATGGTACTTGGAAGTCGAAGATTGGCAAGCTGATAGTCGGCGTGTCGCTAGCTTTCGTGGTGTTTTTGATTACAATGGTCGTACAGAATCCGGGTATTATGTTTGAGAGTATTACGATTAGTGCACGCGGTAATTCAGTACAGCTTGTGAATGATTGGCCGTATTGGAGTTATGGCGCTTTCTTTGCGATTGACACGGGGATTGTTTGGGTATTCCTTCTGCAGCGCATTCGAAAGACTCGCGTGAAGCGCGTGAAGCAGGGTGATACAGTGTTTTTGATTGGTTTGGCGGCTACCGGTGTTTTGGCTGGTTTGTTTGATGTGATTTTTCCATTGCTGGTACGCTATGATTTGATTTGGGTGGGGCCGTTGGCATTGAGTTCTACTGCTATTTCTTTCTATTATGCTTTGTTAAAATTCCGCACTGCATCGATCGACTCGAAATGGTTACGGGTGCTGTCAGGTGCGGTACTGACGATTTGTGGCGTTATCGTCTATATGCTAATTTTCTATCTAGTGTTTACGGCCTTGTTTAAGATTCCGAATCCATCCACTTCGGTGCTGGTGTTGAATTTCTTGATGATTGTAATTGTGTTATTGTTGATGCCGGTAATTAATGAATTGAGATCGTCGATTAATTCTATGATTACGGTGGGTCAGGTTGATATTGCTTATGTGATTAGGAAATTGAACCATCTGGCGACGAAAAATGTTGATCTCCGTGATTTGGCTGGTTTTTTAGCAGATCATCTGCACTTTGCCTATATTGGTTTTGTAATTAACGGGCGTTTGTACGGTTCGAAGCCCTTAGCAATGTCAAATGAGGAACTGTCTTCGATTGCACATTTAAAACAAACAGCGACTGGTGTGTGGCAAGAACCGAATAAAACCGTGCGAAAGATCTTTGATGAGCTAGATTTGAACGCTGTGGCTGAGTTGAGAAATGCAAAAGGAAAAACTTTTGGGCAGCTTTTGGTGGGCAAGCCCATAGGTAAGTCAAGTTTTGAGCGACGCGACTTAATTCAGCTTGAGATGATTATTAATTTAGTGGCATCGGTGATTGATTCTGAAAAACATATTCGAGCATAAATTGAGATGCGGCAATGACATTAAAAGGAGGAAGTAAATTGTAATGGCGGCTGCGAAGATGATGCACCAGACGAAAATTATGATTCTGCTTTGCCTGAATGCGGTAGTAGTGCTGTTGGTTGGCGTTATGATCGTTTCAGCGATCAGTTTGAATGGCGGTATTGATTTCAAAACTGTGAATGCGCGTGATGATGTGATCGCCGGTGGGTTGGAAGAAATCGGATTACTGGCGCCAGGCATTGATCAGCTGGAGGCGCCGCCAGCGATTACGCAGATCGGAGATAGGCCTGCGGGATCGACGTCCGGTAATGGTAGTACTGGGGGCGCACCCAGTAGTAGCGGCGTGAGCACGGGTAGCTCGACGAAAAGTAGCGGGGGTGTTATGGGCAGTGCGTCGGTTGGCAAAGGTGAACTGTGGCATGAGGATGCGATTACAATTTATCAGACGGCGGATTTTGATATTTGCGTGGGAGGAGGGCTGACTGATTTAGGTGAGATGTATTGGCAAACGAGCGATCCGTCAGTTATTAAGGGTTTTTCAAATTCGGCACGAACTTGGCTGGGATATAATCCGGCAGTTTGTCGTTATCCGGTAATAGCAGGTCCAGGCACGGTGACGATTACGGCTGGTACGTATGACGGTGCACGGTATGATAATCTGACAGTGACGGTGATCGCGCCACCAATCGAGCAATGGAGACGTGATGTTTTAGCACTAGTGAATCAGGAGCGTGCTAAAAATGGTATTGCTGCGTTGAGCTGGGGGACGACCTGTGAAGGTGCAGCCAATTTGCGTGCGCAAGAGATTGTTTCGAGCTATTCGCATACTCGTCCGGATGGATCTTCATGGTCGACGACGTGCCCGATTCCAGCCTCTGGTGGTAAAAGTGGAGAGAATCTAAATGCTGGTAATGCAGCAGTTTCTCCCGAGACCGTCGTGGCTTCTTGGATGAATTCGCCAGAACATCGTCAGAATATTTTGGATCCGGATTTTAAGTATTTGTCAGTGGGCTTTGTTTTTGATCCTAACGCTTCATATAAGACATATTGGTCGCAGTATTTTACTACATATTGAAGATTTCGTGTTATAATGTAGATGTGATTTTTGCGTAATATGGAACTACATAATGAGAATGCGGGATTTGGAAAGATTTGTTCGTTCGCGTAAGGTTTCTTTTTTGGGTTCGATAGATAAAGATGGTGCGCCCAATATCAAGGCAATGTTGAGTCCGCGGCAGATTATTGGGTTGAAAGAATACTATTTCTCGACGAATTTATCGTCGTTGCGCACGCAGCAGTTTATAGAGAATCCGAAAGCGTGTCTATATTTTTATCATAAGGGTTTGGTAGATTATCGAGGCGTAATGTTTAGGGGCATAGTAGAGGTAATTACGGATCAAGAAATGAAAAATTTGTTATGGAAGCCTAGCGATGTGCGATTCTATGAGCTGGGCGTGACGGATCCGGATTATTGTGTGTTAAAATTTACGGCTATGAGTGCGCGTTATTATCGTAATTTGAAGAGTGAAGAAGTTAATTTAGTGGATTAAGGCTTAGTCTTCGGTGTCTTGTTGCGTGACGACTGTTTCGATCATCTGGCCTAGCTGGGTGAGTGGGGCTGCATCTGGGTTAGTAATGCCGGATGTAATGATAGCGAAGGCGTAATGGCGGTTTTGTTCTGGAAATACTAAAAAGCCAGTGTCGGCGTAAGTCGTCCAAAGATGACCATTCCAATCCCAGCCAACTTTGTTATAAACTTGGGCAGAAGCGGAAAATCCGGCAGGAAAACCTTGCCGCCAGTTGTAGATAGTATCGTCATCGATCTTGGTGATGGGTTGGTTTAGCATAGAATCAGCAAGACGATTCCAGCTATCTTCGGATAAGTTTGGATGTTGCCAAATATGCCGTAGTAGCATGGTAATGTCGTAGGCGGTAGAATATAGCCCATGCTCGAGTGTGTTTTTGAGCTTAAGGTCTGTAATGAGAGATTCGACGCGTTGCTGATGAATAAGGCTGTCGTGTATTGGGTCGGCGCAGCCGTTGTATGATTCTCGAATTATGAGATCTAGGCATTCATAAAGTGTATAGTCCCCCGCACGATAATCGGTCGTTGTAATGAATATTTGATTACCGTTTAGGCCAGCAGAATCGATTTGCTGGTAGCTCGCATAGGCAAAGAAGAGTTTGTAGATTGAGGCGACGCCGAGGATTTGGTCTGGGTGATAGCTGGCGGCGACACGTTCATGGTCTAGATCGTAGATGTAGAGGCTTATGTCTGAAATAGGAGTTTGATGAAGCCAAATATCGACAGTAGGTTGTAGGTCAATAAAATCATGCTCTGTATCAGGATCTGGGATAGTTGCGTGATTTACGGTAAGAGCGTCTTGGGCAAAGTTGAGGTTGACGGCCGGAATGATACTGGATATATAATCGTATGGGGTGTGGTATTTGTGGCATTCATCTATTAAGATGAAGACTAATAAGAAGCAAGTAATGCCAATCAATATTGCATAACAAAAAAGCAAAAATGATGCACTGGAGAATTGGGTCGAGAGGCCGTTTTTATTGCTGCGGTCGTGCATTAATTAACCTCTGAATGAATTTAGTGGCGTTTGCAGGATCGAGTAGTTTGGTCTGGTATGTGTCGTCGTAAACGGTAGGGACGATTTTGGTTTGTAAAAGTTGCCCCTGATAGAAGTAATGTACTAAGATTAAACTGCGAGTCGTACCGGGCCACCAACTTTGGTCGAAAAATAGGTTGCCGAGACCGTAAAAAATAATACCATTTTTATATAATTCAAAAGTCTGCGGCTGATGCGCAGCGGTGCCAACGACAACATCTGCTCCTAAGTCGATTAAATGGCGGAAAAAACCGATTTGATCGCCTTCGGCGGAGTCCGCGTAATCACAAGTCGAATCTTCTGCGGTGTTGACATAACTATTGCATTCAAAAAATTGAATATCCACAATAATGAAGTCCCCGCGCTCTTTGGCGGCAGTGATATCGGCTTGAGCTTTTTCGGCAGTGTAAAAATTGGCGCCCGGAGTATCATCTAGAGTATACCCTCCAGTTGAATAGCTGTAAGCCAACATGGTGATGTTGGTATTCTTTTGATTAATGTGTAGAGGCATAGCGGCGGTTTCGGCGTTAATACCGCCTCCGACGGTTTGAATGCCAAGGTTTTCGTATTGCTGGATTGTATCGATAGCGTCTTGATCTCCGCAGTCTTGATTATGATTCCCTGTTAATTCGACGATATCAAGCCCAATACTAGTCAATACGTCGATCATGGCTGGATCCGAACAAATGTTATTGCCATTAGCTAAATTAGAGAAAGATGATTCGTTGCTAGTGTGCGTAATGTCGAAATTGCTTAAAAAATTGCCGATGTTTTGCGTGAATATAGTGGCGTCATTGTTGTTTTGTCGTAATGCTGTGTTCATGCGGCGGGATAGTGCTGTAACGCCAGTCTGTGCAAATGTTAAAACTGTGTCGCGATTTGGGAATGGGGTAATCTTGTTTGCAAGAGTAGTCGTAAGTTGTTGTAGCTCGGCGGAATCTTCGTTGTGTAACACGAAATATTTAAAGAAAGCTCCGGAATCAAAAGTATCCAGATAGTAATTATCGTCAACTGCAAGGAGTTTGAGCGTGGGTTTAAGATCAAGGATCGAAATCAGATTAAGCTTTTCGGCTTCGTCGACGGTGACTGATGAGGTAGGATTATAGAAGTCGGTCGTTGCAACCAATACGTCATAGAGGACGCGATCTTCGCTATTGCTTTTTTCCGTGGTTGTGAGCGAAGAGATCGTCAGGTTATGGTGTAGCTCAATATCTCGAAGGTTAGTGACGATAAAATCACGTTCAACTTCCGTAACGCTGTCATCGAAGATGATTTTCCCGGACGGTTGAGATTGTCGCTCATGCAGCAGGAGCCACAGTGTAAAAAACGCTGTAAATGCACATATTGCAATAGTAATGAAGATCGCAAAGTAGCGCGAAGTGTTTTTTGTATTTGTTTGAGGTGTATGCTCTTCCATATCTTAAACTATTGTAGCATGCTTTAGTGGGATGAAGGGAGAAAATAATTTCTAATCGATGCGGTAGAAGGCTACATCCAACCCTCAAGTGCAACATTAGCAGTATAGTATTCGGATGGCGTT
>CAZETG010000028.1:0-14892 GCA_964514875.1 uncultured Candidatus Saccharibacteria bacterium
AATGTAGATAGCTACTTAAAACTTAGGGGTTGTTCTAAATTCGTTTACTGAACCCACTACACTCGATTGATGACGGGAATAACAATCGGCGTATGCCCCGTCGCATCGAAAAGAATATGCGTCACATCTTCCTTAATTTCTTCCTTCAATGCCTTCATATCATCACCTGTCAAACGATCCGTCCGCACCCGCAGATAATGCCGAATCTTCGCCACTAATTCCTCCGAATTGTCCAAATAAATAAACGCGCGCGACACAATATCCGGAGTTTTAATCAAGCGATTTGTCTTCTTCGACAACGTCAAGACAATTACGAAAATCCCTTCACGCGAAATATGAATTCGATCCTTCACTACCGCTTCATGCACCGGCTTATCCGCATCATCAAACAGCTTATTCCCCACTGTAATCCGACCATTTTTACGAATTGTCCTATCCGGCATTAATTCCACTACATCGCCGTCGTCGCATACCAAAATCCGATCTTTCTTCATACCGATAATATTCTCGGCCATTTCCGCATTATGCTCCAACATATAAAATTCACCGTGATAAGGCACGTAATTCAACGGTTTTACCCGTTGCACAAACTCTACATGATCTTCAAAATAAGCATGCCCTGACAAATGTAATGGCCCCAAATTCGTCAAATGCGACTTGCCATTCTGAATTACCTCCGCCCCCTCGCGCAGCAACCCATCCATCGTGTTGACTACATGTGGCTCATTCCCCGGAATCGGATTCGACGAAAACACAATCACATCGCTCGACTTAATCTTAATATACTTATGCGCACCTGACACCATCCGATTCAGCACCGCATTCAATTCGCCCTGCGACCCAGTACAAACCACCGTGATCTTATCATCCGGAAGTTTAATAATATCTTCCATTTTCATAATGGTATCTTTCGGCACTTTAATTGCACCCGCTCTGAGTGCCACCTCGACGTTATTAATCATCGAAAATCCCGCAAACGCCACCTTACGCCCGCGTTCCGCCGCTTCATGTAAAATCAACTCAATCCGCTTAATCTGCGACGAAAAACAGCTCACAATCACCCGACCATTCGCATAATGGTCCATCACGCGACCAATATTTTCGCCCACATCATACTCCGAATGTGGATGCCGCCCCGGCGAATCAATATTCGTCGACTCGTTCAGCATTAATGCGATACCTTCGTTCTTCACAATTTCATCAATCCGCCCGTAATCCGTCTGAATTCCCAACGGCCGCTCCTCGTGACGCCAGTCGCCCGACAGGTAAATCGCCCCGTTCGGCGTCCGCACCACAATCGCCACGTTCCCTGGAATCGAGTGTAAAGTATGAATCAACTCAATCGACAGATGCTCGCTAACTTTAATAATTTCATGCTTCAGCGGGTCAATCGCCTGATAATTCAACTCCGGCGCGTCCTCTAGCTCTGACATTTGCTTCTCAATCATTCCAATCGTAAAACTCGTCGCATAAATCGGCGTCAAGGGGTTAAATTTCGTCAACAAATGCCGACACGCCCCAATATGATCCAAATGCGCGTGTGTAAAACAAATCGCCTTCACCTTATCCTTATTGTCTTCGAGATACTGAATATCCGGAATCATATAATTCACTCCTGGATAATCCGCCCCCGCAAACAACGAACCCATATCGACCAAGACAATTTCACTCTTATACTCGATAATAGTCATGTTTTTGCCAATACCAAACTCCCCCACGCCACCCATCGGGATAATTCGTACAGCCTCTGGATCCGGCCGCGCCGCTTTCAACTGCGCATTCGTCACCTGCTTACCATCATAGCCATTATAACGACTTTTATTGACCGGTATGCCAATAATATGCTGGGTCGCCTGCGCATGTACGTCTTGCGACAACATCCGCTGATGATGCACCATTTCCCCCTTTCGTACCGAAACACCTAAGCCGACCTTCTTCGCCCCCGTAGATTTACCTGCAGAAGCACTTCTCGAGCCTTTAGAACCACTTTTTCCGCGCACCGCCGTGTCATGAGTCTCCGCCCGCACACCGGCCTTAGAAGCCCTCGTAGGCGCTCCAGCCGTGCGTTTAGAAGTGTTCCTCGCAGTTTTTTTCGTCAAACCGGCATCTTTACCGCCTTCCGCAAAATTCGAATTAAAATTCCGCTTCTGCGCCTCTTCAAATTGTTTCTTTATATCCGGCAAACGCTCATTGCGCATTTTCATCAAGCGCGCTCGCCTCTCAGCTTCTCTATTGTTCATATTTTTCCTATCCGTTACACCCCCGAAAGTATCTCTAGATATCTCTATTATACCAAACTTCCCCACTTTTTCAAGCACTTTCCGCTCAAAATCTCTCCAGCCCGCCATCTATTTAAGGCTAATTTAATAAAAATTACCGTTTTCGTCCTATTCCTACTATTATCCCTACCGTGCTAGACAGCGGAGGGGAAAGATCCATGCTGCAGCAACTGGTTCATTGGGGATTACAATATCTACGCCAAAAGAAAAGTTATATGTACCATAACCGTCTATATTGGTGCGATTCGCCCAAATGTGCATGTTTATACCAGCATATATAATTCCATTATCGCCCAAGCGGTCGCTCCGCACGCAAAATCGAACTTTCACACCGCGTACAAGTTCAACCCCAAATTAACAGAGATAAAATAGCCTATTATTTTGCTTAATTAACCATGATTTTAGTTATAGTGCATTGGGCTTGCCGTTTTTTACCATTATCCCTACCGTACTAGACAGCGGAGAGGACGACCGTACCAACGGTGAGATCCTCCAGACGGATTAACATTTACGGTATCGTTAACAGAAAGACTAAAAGCGCCCTGAAAAGCAATATTAGATCGTACGCGAGAAGCCCAAAGTACAATGACAACACCAGATGAAGGACTGAGATGACCTTTAGCCTACATCGCATCGCTCCGCACGATTCCTACCATTATCCCCACCGTACTAGACAGCGGAGGGGAGCACCAATTACGCGACTACCATGGATATCTTCGGAAGGTGCAATGCCTAGGATATTGATCACAAAATAGTACACTATTCGAAAATCAGATACATCGCGTACTCGGTTAGACCAGTACGAGCCGACTTGACCAGTCCAGCGGCTTATCTCGCCACTTGTATATACCGCATCGCTCCGCACGAAGACAAAGACATCCAAAGAAACATCACCCCAACGGCCTAAAGCAATCAAACCGCAAGCGCCGTCCCCTAGACCACAAAAGAAGAGCGCCAAACTTGCCATCCATATAACAGCAACACGCCCTATCTCTCTATTTTATCACAGATTATTCGATTTGTCAAGCTTATCAAGCAATTCTCGAAATTCCTGGTCATTTTTTGCGCTAAAAGTTACGCTTCTTCCCTTCACGCGCACCACTGCATCGTACTGCTCGCCCAGCTTTTTCTCTTCTTTGAGAAACTCATTCGTCTTAATCGCCTTCGTCGAACTCTTTTTCTTCGTCGCCGCGATATATTGCTCAACTTTGCGCGCCGACCAGCCTTCGTCGATCATTTTCGGCAAAATTTCCAGAATTTTCTCCTTTTCCAGAGAAATCAACGGACGCATTGGCCCCTCCATTAGATGATGCTCCTGCATCGCCTTCTTCGCCTCGTCTGGCAAACGCAATAGACGCATCGTATTAACGATACTCGCGCTACTTTTTCCGACCCTTTTCCCAATTTCCTCATTTGTCAAATTAAACTGTTCTTTTAGCTTCGCGTACGCCGTCGCCAGCTCAATCGGGCTCAAATCCTCGCGCTGCGCATTCTCAATAATTGAAAGCTCCAGCTTATTCTGCGCATCTAGAGTCCGCACAATCGCCGGGATCGTATCCTTCTCTGCCAACTGCGACGCCCGCCACCGCCGCTCACCGGCCACAATCTGATATTTATCTCCCGCCTTTACCACCACAATCGGATTCAATACGCCATGCTCCCGAATCGAATTCGCAAGCTCCGACAGCGCTGTCTTATCAAAATTCTTCCGCGGCTGACTCTCATCACGAATCACCTCAGTAATCTTCAACTCGACTAGCTTACTTACGGTCGCATCTTCCTGGCTAGTCGGGTCAAATTCTTCATTTACCAAATCCGTCGGGATCAACGCCTCAAATCCGCGCCCCAAACCTTTTCCTAACGCCATTATTTACCTGCCCTTTCCTCTACTTCGCGCGCAAACTCTCGGTAAGCCTTCGCGCCCTTACTAAACTTATCATATGCCCCCACCGGCACTCCATGGCTTGGCGCCTCTGCTACCCGCACATTGCGCGGAATCATTGTCTCAAACACCTTATCCTTGAAATATTTGCGCACTTCCGCCAATACTTCCACACTTAAACTCGTCCGCTTATCATACATCGTCGCCACCACGCCGAGCAATTTCAGATCTGGATTCATCGCCTTCCGCACCATCGCCATACTTTCTAGAAGCTGCGCCACACCCTCCAGCGCATAAAACTCCGTCTGCACCGGCAGCAACAGATAATTCGCCGCAATCATCCCATTTACCGTTAACAACGACAGACTCGGCGGCGAATCGATAATAATATAATCATAATTCTCCGCTACACTCGCAATCGCCTTCTTCAACACCGAAAATTTCTGCTTCATTCCCGCCATCTCCACCTCAGCATTCGCCAACTGTGGCGTCGTCGGCGCAATCTCAAAATCCTTAAACTTTGTCTCCTGAATAATATCCGCAAGGCTCGCCGCCCCCAGCATCACCTCTGTCATACTCGCGTTCAGATCACTCTTATCAATCCCCAAACCACTCGAAGCATTACCTTGCGGATCCAAATCCACCAACAAAACCCGATTCTTATCCTTCGCCAAAAAATACGCCAAATTCACCGATGTCGTCGTCTTACCCACGCCACCTTTCTGATTCGTAATACAAATAACCTTCGCCATAGTTACTTCTATTGTAACACGGTTTTGGTAATGCGTGAGTATTATTCTGAACACAATTTTTCCTAATTCTGACCACAATCTCCTTTTTTATTAACCTCCTTACCAATCATATCCATTCCTTGTCAACGCTTTTCGCCATCAGCGTCATCCGTGCGGAGCGATGCGATTTGGCCTTATGGTTTCAGTAGTAATCTAGGAACATACGCAGTCCTGTGGTCGTCACGCGCACGTTCTACTGTAGATTTTCAGTATGTTTTTTATCCCGATTTTGGAGTTTCTAACACTAGACCGTCCACTGACAGCGTCAGTCGCTCTTACGGTTTCCCCCTCCGCTGTCTAGTACGGTAGGGATAATGGTAGAAATAACGGATTCCGCCAAACATTCGTGCGGAGCGATGGTATTAGCCAAAATGGACAGATTCGTAGTTGGACTGGACGTGTAATTGATACGTGGTCTTCTCGTGCCGATTCTACTGAAGGCTTCTATTATACATATGAATTGTTTTTTGACGATAAAACAGTTTTAGTATCTAACGTAAATAGCACTAGTCGTTGGTTCGCCTTCCCCCTCCGCTGTCTAGTACGGTAGGGATAATGAGTATGAATAAGGCTTAATGCTTGCTTGGACATGATGCTCTATAATACAAATACGTTCTTGTGAGGGGAATAAGACTTGGGCAAGCGCCCCGGAGCGGCCCCGAGCAAGAATGTATTTGTATTAATCTGCTCCATAGATTCACTCTATGTCCTGAAGAAGGCTTTATAATAAAATATACGTTTTGTTGTAAATCTCTATACCATTCGAAAGATTAATTTTACGGCTGAGCCGGGTTGGAATCTTTAGATGACAAGAGGCTTACCGTAATCTAGAGAATGGTATAGAGATTTAACCATAAGGCATCTTAGCTATTATTAGCATTCTACATACAAAAAATCCAAAAAACTTGCCAAAATCACAAAATAGCATAAAAAGTATAGACAAATTCGTAAAAGTATGCTACAATAGTAATATCCACATGGAAGAAACGCTTTCAATAGGATTCTTCTTGCCGTGGTGTACATTTTCTCAGAGTTGGAGGGTTACAAAATGAAACACTTCTTAGCTTTTATAACACTGCTTATAATAAGCATCACCATCTTCACCGGCTTCGTCTCTAATACATCGAGCGCAATTGACCAAATCGATACCGAACTGACATACATTGACGCCACTCCGTCACAGACAGAAAAAATCTACATTATTGCCTGCGACAGCGTACTTCAGCCGCTCAAATTCCCCGATACCGCCTTTATGCTTAGCGAATATCCCGATTCCCATCTACGCACTTCCGCTATGCCCGCCGGCTGCGGTATTTACAAGCTAAACTCGATCAATTTCATTGGCCCCGTTCCCCTCAAGGAACTGCTCCTAATTGATGACGCTTTCTCACTGTGCTACTTGAATGATCAAACCTTTCTAGAAATTTCTCTTGAACAATTTCAGGATGGTTTTTACCTGGCTGAGCGCAAATATTCACCGCTCACCAATAACATTTCGACTAAGCTCATTAAGAAAAGCCTCATGCAATACGAGGGTCCCGACGATTTACAACACCTGCACGATTTAGCTTGCAAGTATAACCAGCTTCACGCTGCATTGAATCAATCCAACCCTGTCTAACCCCACCGCCCCGACATTCGTCGGGGCTTTTTCTATAAACTCCAGTTCAAATTCCTAAACCCCCCCGCATTCACCTCCGCGCTCACTTCTCCGTCAAATAATACACATCCGCCGAGTTCGTCCGAATAATATATTCCTGATTTTCCAACCCCGTCGCCTCGCGCAGCACTTCCAAATATCGCTCGTTCTCATCTCCGTAATTCGCAAAAACGATCAACCCCCGCGACAAATCCTTCCCCGCCAAGACTTTATCGAAATTCTCTTCCGTATAATCTTGATGATGCATCACATACGACTCGTCCAGCTCCGCAAAGCTCGTCAAATCATCCAAGATTCGCTCGTTCGCCGGATTATATAAGAAAATCGTCGGAATGCTCTTATGCTCCGCCACAAAACCATTCAGCTTCGCCATCCGCGTATAAGAGACATTCGGCTCCAGCCCCATGATCAAGGGCATAATTAACAAAACCGTCATCACGCCCGCCATTATTCGCATTAAATTCTTCTCATTCGTCACCATCTTCACCAAACAATACAGACCGTACAGCACCGCGATCGTCATCAGTCCACCCACCGCCTCAATATAACGCAAATCCTGAAACGGCGACGCCACCGACGCAATCAAGAAGAAAATCACTGTCGGCCACAAAATCAAACTATAATCGCGCGCATTTTGCGACGGCACTTTCAGAATCTTACCGCGCTTCAACGCATAAACCATTATCGCAAACATCGTAATCAAGATAAACGGCAACATCCCGCTAAAATTATACAACGTCAACATCCCGAAGAAAATTCCAACTTGCATACCTAGATTCGCAAAGTTTAGCAAATTCCCCATCACACCTAATCCCCGATACCCGAAAAACATATGCTTAATCGAATATGGCCAAATTATCAACGAAATCACTGCCGCAACCACTAGCGCTCCCATGTATCTCCATAATTCTTGTTTCCGCTCCGCCTTCACATAACGTACCACTGTCATAATAAATAACGGTAACAAGAAAAACACATAATAATACTGCGTCAACACGCCCAGTAGCGCCGTCACTCCCAGCGCAGTCAGCAATTTCCAATTCGTCTCTTTACTCTCCGCCATTTTCAGGTGCAGCCACATTGTAATAGTCACAAACATCGTCAACATCGCATACATCCGAATATACATTACCGTGCTAATCGCCGACATTGATAGCGCCGCCACTAGCGTAAACGCCAACGCCTTACCCGACGCATTTCGCTCTCCCTGCAACAGCTTCTCTGCAATCAAGAAAATAAACACCGTATTGACCGCAAACGCCACAATATTAATGATTATTCCCGTCCATTTCGAAAACTGACCAGGAGTCATTTCCATACCAATTCTCAAAAGTAAATAATATAACGGCGGATGCACGTCGTCACGCTGATTATTGTAAACCGGCGCAAAATTTCCCCGTTCATCATCATTCACCACGATGTAATCCTTATAATAATCCGCATTGTGCCACTGATTGTAAAAATCTTCGTTCTCATAAATTTGCACGCGTTCATAATTCGCCAAGCCATATGAGTACATTTCGTCCATATGAAAATATGCCTTCTGCGCCCCCGCGATCACATAAACCACCGTCTGTAAAACAATAACCAAACCCAGCCACAAAAACTTAGGCTGCGTAATTTTCTCAAAAAATTTCTTCATTGTCTTCAGTATATCATATATTCATTCATATCTAAGCAAAATCCCCCGAGAGGGGGATTTCTCTAACCAATCTTCACGATTTCGATTAAACTATATTTCTGACGATGGCCGGTCTCTTTATGGACGCGCTTCTTTGAATGGTAACGGATCACACGAATTTTCTCGCCTGCGATTTTTTCGTCAACAACCTTCGCTGAAACTTTCACGCCTTTAACTTCTGGAGTACCAACGGAAATTTTATCACCGTCAATCACAAGTAAAGCACCAGTTTCGAGCTCTTTTGTACCTGCCGGAAGGAGGTCCACCCGGAGGGTCTCTTTCTCTTCGACGAGATATTGCTTACCGCCGATGAGCACAACTGCTTTCTTCATATTGTTCCCTTTAGACTAATATTAATATCTCAATCATTATAGCAAAGTTCTCCCCCCGAGTCAACCTCTAATATTAATTACATTATTTGCGACCACGCGCCTTCTTCGTCGCCTTCTTGACCGCACTATTTGTCCGATACCAATAATACACACCTGCAAAAATTACCAAAATCAGCACTAACGCGAGCAAAACCTCCACTGGACCCGTACTCGGTAATTCGCTTGGGGTCGGCTCGGTTGGCACATTGGGTTCGTTCGGATCAGTCGGTTGCGGAGTTATCTCGCCCGGATCAGTTGGAGTCGGATCAACCGGCCCCGGCTTATCGCAGCTTCCGTCCTTGCATGGATCATCTGGATCTTCACATTTACTTGGATCGTCTTTACAAGGGTCGTCTGGTTCCTCACATTTGCTCGGATCATCTGCACACGGATCATCTGGCTTCGGACAATCCTCCGGGAATGCGCAAGGAGGATCTGGATCTTCACATTTACTTGGATCGTCTTTACAAGGGTCATCCGGCTCCACATTAACATCCACCGCCTTCGTTTGTATCGTATACAGAATCACGCCCGAATATTCATCGCAACCCAAAATCACACCGTTTAGTTCATTCAGACCAATGAAAGTTCCCTTCGCCGAAAACAAATTTGTCGACAAAACCGAACCATTCACGCCATAATTATTAAAGATTTTCGCCGAACCAGTTACATAATACAAGGTCAAATCTTCTGTCGCCGTAATATAAGCTTCGTCCCAAACTGCCGCCGGATCAGTATTCGTCGCTGTAATTGTGCTGCTGACAGTCCCCCGCTCGCCTTTACTTAGCTCATGCGGAAAATAAGAATTCACACGCACGTCACGCGCCACACCAACGTATTTATGATCCGCGTCGTTAAAAGTCGCCGAAGCGTCATTATGATAATAGATAAAAACTTCATATTCCTTGCCCGGCTCGACCGACTGATGATTACCGTACGTACCGTTTACACCTTTCTCAACAATACGCACAAAATCACGCTCATCACCAACCCACGCGTTATTTGTAATTGAATTAAACACCGCCCTATGTGCCGGAGCTTCGTTGGTGTAAGTCGTACGAGCTGGACCCCAAGCAAACGTACTTGGAGCAACCAAAACTGGCAACGCCAATGCCGACATCACGGCCAATATTTTTGTTAGTTTTTGTTTCATATTTCTCCTTCTCCCTCATTATACAAAAACTCTATCATAAACGCAATGTTTGGGTTAGCTAGCGCACTAACCCAAACTATCACCCGTTTACTGCAGTTGTTGCGTCATCTCTCCGCTCACGCTCACGCCAGGCTGTGTCATATCCCCGCCTGCATCAGGCCGAACAATTGGCTGCTCGGGTGGCTGCGCCGTTGGCTGACTAGTCGCTTCGCCCAACCCTTCCGCCGAACTTTGACCAACGCTTCCTCCGAACTGCGAGCCCGCTTCGCCATCACTAGCTTCTCCGCTACCAGCACCCGTACCAGCGTCGACAGTCTCCGCTTCAGTTGCCATATCGGTCGCCCCTGGCTCCGTGCCCTGAAACCCACCACTTGCCGATTCCGCTCCACCTTGCTCTCCAGTCTGAGCACCACCTTGCGAGCCAACATCCTGTTGCTCACCAGTCGCTGTACCAGCGCCTTGTTGACCTTGCGAATTCAGAATGCTTTCGATCGTACCGCCAAAGTCCTGATCACTAATATTATCTGTAATCTCATTCCTATTGGCTTCTTCTTGCGCTTCTTGATCAGCCTTTATCTCTTCTTCGGTCTTACCCTGGCCACCAACCGCTTCTTCCTGCACTTTCTGCTCATTGTTCTCTGGCGGCGTCACCGGAGTATCAGTCTGCTCAATACCAGTGTTCTCAACGTTATCAGTTTTCTCAACCTTCGCATCCGTCCCTGCATCATCTAGCGCCTTCTCACCAATATCAATCTGATTCTGGCCATCCTTCTGCTTTACTGTCTCTTCAGGGTTTTCTGGCGTCTCTGGCGTCTCAGGATTTTCAGGCGTCTCTGGCGTTTTTGGTGTGTCCGGCGCTCTTGGCGTATCCGGCGTCACTCGCGGCGGCGTTGGTCGCTCTGGTTCTGGGGTTACCTGCTCCACGACTGGCTGCTCAACCACCACCGGCTGTTCTACCACCGGCTGTTCTACGACTGGCTGCTCCACCACCGGTTGTTCGACGACTGGTTGCTCGACGACCGGCTGCTCTTCTACTGCCACCACAGGCGTTTCTACCTTCACCGTCCGCTTCGGCGTAAATTCAATATTGCGCTGGAAACCACACTTCAAATTGAAATCACCCACCATCCAACCAGTAATCGCACCATCTTTATCGTAAACTGGCACCGAAATCTTCACCTGCAAATCATCATTGCGCTTTGAAATCTTCTTTACCAATTCCAGATTATCTGGTGTACTCTTTGCACCTTCACCACCAGTATTAATAATGAAATACGAGTATTCACTATTGTTTTCCTTATAAAACTCAAACTTCGTATTCTCGTCTTTCAGCCCCTTCTGCAAAAGGTTAACTAGCTTCTCTTGTAGTTTCGCTCCGTCTTCCCCATTAAATAGATCCTCCAGCGCCTCAGCCTCTATATCCTCCGGGACGTTACAAATTTTTAGATACTCTGGATACGCTGTCACTGTCGCTGCCAAAATCTCCGGACTATTGAAAACGAGATCCGACAAATCCTCTCTTGTTTTCTCGGCATCGCCATAATCCGCTTCATAATTACCTGCAAAATACCAAGGTTTACCCTTACCTTCCGCATCATAATTACCAGAATAATCATACCTCGCACCACCATTCGGTAACGCTTCACGCGTGTCCTTCACTTCCTCCGCAAGTTGCTCTGACGCTGCCAAGGCTCGCTCAATTGATTGCCTCATCGCCTCCGACCGCAAATCTGGATATTGCGCATCTTCCATGCCAGGCTGCTCCGGCTCCTGCTCGTTAGTAGCATACGCAGTATTCCCCGGCACAGTAAAGCCAATCATCATCGCAAAGACCGCCGCCGTCACTGCTACCTTCTTAGCGCCACTCACTATCGTCTTCCAAGCTCGCGAATTCTTAATCCGCTCAAGAATGCCATTACGCTTCTCCTCGCGCTCGCCCTCATCAAGCGCCGCCGTTACCTCTTCTTCAGTATTTTCCCCCTCCATATCAAACATCGCTGCGCTTGGCTCTATATCATCTGGATCTGGCTCCGCAAAGCCATTAGCGCTCATCTTTTCTAATTCTTCCGCCTCCAGCTTCACCAAATCCGCTACATATTCTGGTTTATTCATCAATTTCGCCGCTTTTTCTACATCCGCCCGACGTAGCTTCCAAGCCGTCCTTGTCTGCGAATCCGGGAAATCCACCTCATCCAAATTAATCGGATATTCCAACGCACTCTCAGATACACCCTGTTCAGCTTCACCTTCTACAGCTACACTCTCGACTGCCTCCTCTACGGCTCTCTCCGCCTCACTCGCCGGCGATTCTTCTCCGTTCAATTGCATCAGCATCGCTAGCTTCCGCTGCATCGAAGCTAAATCATCTTCCGCCTCACGAATCCACCGCTCATTACGCTCCCGAGCATCCTTGTCATAATACGTCGCGCTCTTCATACGATCCAATTCCAAGACCAGCTTCGCCGTATCGTACTTATAATCATTAACCGCTTTCTCAAGATCGCGTCCATTCAAAATCCGCACCAACTCCGCCTGACCAGCCCTAATACCTTCATTGCGCGCCTTTTCCAGATTCTCTTGCAACTCGATCGCCGCCGGATCTTCATTGCCACGCCCTTGCTGCTCCAGGTTTTCTTTTGTCTTCTCCGAATAAGCCGGCTCGCCAGTCCTCGATACAGCCTCTGCCACTGCACTACCTTCCGCTTCCATATCCTCACCAGCAGCTGCACCCTGCTCAGCTTCACTACTCACTGATCCGGCTTCACCCGACTTCATATCCGCCGATTCAGCATTATTCGCTGAGGCTTCGGCAGCTCCTGAGGACTGCAGCAGCGCTCTGGCTCTTTCACGCCCACCGAGTTCTTCTATTAAAGTATTTCTCTTCTGCTCCGCACGCCGCATCGACTTTTCATGAGACTCACGTTTGCCCTCCCTCAAAGATCCACTCAACTTTTCACGCAGGCCTTTCATCTTCAATATCACCTGCTTTAACTCTTCAACCTTCTTCGCTTCATCCTTGCTCAACGTTTCAGGAGTCTGTTCAACATCAACCTGCGCTTCTTCATCCTCTACCGTCGGCGACTGAATCCGCTCTGACTTCGGCGTTTCGGACGGCTGCACTTCCTCCTGTGGCTTTTGCTGGTTCTGATATTGCTGTCGCACACTCGCCGCCACCTGTGCTGCTGTATTAGTCTGTGTCGATTCTTTCTCAGCCACAGAAGCCGCTCCCTCTTCTACCACAACCTGAGGTTCTTCCGCGCTTTCAGTATCAGCCGCTGCCGCCGCAGCGCCTTCCATGTAAACTTCCTCATCAGCCCCCCCTGCCGGCGCAGTAGGTTCTACCCCACGTGCGACCACCGATACCGCTCTCTCCTTCGCTTCAGCCCTATCATTCTTCCATTTTTCTGCTTCAGCTATTGCCTCCGCCTCCATTGCCGATATATCTGGAAGAGTTACGTTGCCGCCTTCACCAAAGCCCATTGACGCCAAAATTGACATCCTCTCCTGCATCTCTCCTATCTCTCGCTTCGTTTCGGACAATTCATAAATCTTTTTTTGCTTTTCTTTACGTAATTGATTAATCTCATACCGGACGTTCTCGATTTTTTCCTTTGAGCCTGACTGCTTTTGCAGCTCACGCAACTTAACTTGTTGAAGATCGAGTTGCTTATTTAATAACTTAAGATCTTCTTGAACCCGCTCGTACCTATCACCAACTCCCCTCAGCGTTCGATTATAATCGCCCAACGCTGCCCCAATTACCCGCGCACCTTCCTGCCTAGTCCGCTCCTTCATTTCCTCCGGCGACATCTGCCGCTCGGCGTCACCGCCTAATTTTTCTCCTCTATTGACCATTTTGACCTACCCCTCCATTAAGATTTACTGTTATATCATTCGCTTGTGCTTGCATCATCGGTTGCACTCCTTGCTCTGGTGTAACTTGCGGTTGCGGCTGCACTTGCGTTAATTGTTCCACCGACGTTTGCATCGCCTGATCAGCTTGCACCTGCGCCTTCTGCGCCGCTTCCTCTGGATCATCTGGTACCGCTACCGGATCTGGCAGCACGATCCCCTTACCGATACTCACCGCTCCGTTCAACGGGGTCACAATCCCCTTCACGGTCGCTTCAGCTTCCTGAATCGCCTTCTCCAAGTCCGTCTGTTCCTGTACTGGCTCACTTTCCGGGATTTCCGTCGCTACGCTTCCTGACTGCGTTGCGTTTTCCGGCTGCGTCACAGCTTCAGCCTTAGCCATACTTCCCGATTGTGCTACATTCCCCACCTCGACACTCGTGCCAGCATTTTCTGACGCTGCTACAGTTGTCTTCGTAGCCACTGCCACATTCTCAGGTACTTTCACCGCCGAAACGTCCGCGAGCGGCGCCACACTTACTGCTCCCTCAGGCTCATTTACAATCTCATCGTCATGCATCATCATCGCCTCAAACTCTGCCTTACCGTCCACTCCGGTCTTCATCTCACGCGGCGCTGGCACTTCTACCTCCAGCTCTCCGCTCAAATATTCATTACGAAACTGCTCCAATGCCCGCTCTGCTACTTCATCAAAATCAACGCCAGCATCATCAAAGAATTTCCCTAAGTCATCATCAGAAATCCCCCTGTTCAGCTTCTCATCCAGCTCAATCAGCTTATCATCCGGCAACGCCGCGATCATCGCATCCTGCACACGCTCATCAAATATCTTGAATAATTTCTGACGTAGCCGCGCTCGTTGATCTTGATCGATATTAGCCACACCTTTTTGTGTGATCATATCGTCAATATATGCCCGCATGACTCTGTCAGTACTAATATCCACATCTGGCATCATTATTTTTACCTTTCTACATGACTTTTCTCTAGTTTAGCACAGGAAATTTCGAGCGTCAAACGCTTTATGCTTAACGCTCCCTAAAAAAGTATTTTCTACAACATAGACCTAACATTTCATGATATTTTACTAAAACCACATCCAAACCATCATTCCACATTCTAGGCAATTCAACCCCACGCCAACCACAATCAAAACCACCCCTTCAAGGGGTGGTTTGCTCTGCCCTATAAGGGCCTGTCAC
>CAZETG010000029.1:0-13579 GCA_964514875.1 uncultured Candidatus Saccharibacteria bacterium
CTTTTATACCTGTTATGCTGCGCTTGAAGGCGGGATTTGAGAGTCACTATTGACAAAATCATGTATCTGTGATACAATAGAAAAATGAGGCGCCGTAATTCGCTCCAGCGCGTAGCTTTTTGATGAATCATTGACACGCTTATGTTCTTTCTTCATACCATTATCCCTACCGTACTAGACAGCGGAGGGAAAAGCCAGCATAGTAAGCATGTTCATTAGCAAAGTACACATCGGAGCTACTTATTGCAAGAACAAAGCTATTCTGATAATCTGGATCTAGAGAAGTACGACGCGACCAATACTGACTACTGCTGCCAGCATTAATACCCGACCAGCCAGCATCCCAAATTCCCCCGCTCCGCACGCAATGTCAAATATCTGAGAGAAGTGCAGGCTTTTCTGACACGAAGTGGCAGAAGAACTTGCCGAAAACGCCATTCTGTGATATTATTATAGAGAAGAGAATTACCGTATTAGGTCTATGACTCTCGCAGCTTTTTATTTTGGTTTTTGGAGGAGGTTATATTTATGCAAAATCAGGAACCCATTTGCATTCCGGCCGATCACAGTCTTTTACCGATGCATTGCGATTCGTTCGATATTTTGTCGGACCCAGAAAACGACGCGTTTATCATGACGCATCACCCAGATCACCCTCGAGATGTCGAGCTGGCCTTTCGCGTGCCCCGGAAAATGGTAATTGATTTCTCCCCTAGCGAAACGCGTAAGCATGTCTTATCAGCTCGTGCAATCCCGGAGATTTCGCGTCTGCTTTGGGGTGGAGAAGGTCACGACGAGGATTTGCTGTTGCTGGGGCAGTTTGACCGACATGGCTTCCAGGGCAAGCCGATTTTCACGCTCTGTACACCGGCCGAAGCTACGCATATCTATGTTTCGAAGCCGAGCGACGCCTATCCGAATCGTTTTGGCCGCTATTACGTTCCATCTTTGCTGCCCGATGATGTCATTGCCACGAACGCGGTCTGGCATTATTGGGTCGATGATCTCGCGCGGTCAGGCGCCTGGTGTAAAATGCCGCAAGAGGAAGTTAGCCAACGCCGCGATTACGGGATTTTTGAACTGGGCTTTCGCGCGACCCTTCGACCGTCTAAGGGTTCACCTGAAGATCGAACGGTCTTGATTCAGCAATCAGCCGACGATTATATTGAGACTCGCCGCCTGATGATTGCTTTTGCGGAGCAAAACTCTATTCCGTGTCCCCAGTCCGATAAGACGAATCCTGTTGCGTAATTAGTTGTTCAGCTATACTGAATACTCTCATCTCTTTTTAAGGGGATTCCCGCTTGCGAAAGTCGAGCGAATTGCAATTATGTAACTGACCTAGCGGAACATTCCTGCTCTGTGTCACCCCGGCTTTTGCGGTTGCCGCTCCGCGTAGGTGAGAAGACGTAAGTAATTTTTCACTATGTGTCCAATATGGCGACTCAGCGAACACTCCATTTTAGCCAAAACTCGGCCACTTTGCATTCGCACGGCCGAGTTTTTTCTGGCGTCTATTTCCGCTTTCGCTATCTTACTACTGCAAACTTATTCTTCCCGCGTTTTAGTAGCGCCACTTGCGCGACATTAATTTCGTCCTTTACTTTCTCGCCGTTAATACTAATCGCTCCTGCCGCAATCAGCTTCCGCGCTTCGCTTTTACTACTCGCCAAACCTGTCTCCACGAGCGCGTCGAGCAAATTCGCCCCGATCTTTGCGCAAGCCAAATATTCGCCAAATTCACTAATTTCCGCCTCTGTCAGCTCGCTCAAATTTCCGCCAAATAGCGCTTCGGTTAAATTCGCGATCGCTTCCGCGTGCTGCTTACCATGCACGACTTCCGTCGCGCCAAATGCCAATGCTTTTTGCGCTGTGCGTTGCTCCGGATGCTCGGTCTGCTGCGCTAGAATCTGCTCGATTTGATCCTTCTCGTAAGTCGTGTAAATCTTCAGTAAATATTCCGCCGCAGAATCGGCCTGATTTAGCCAAAACTGGTAAAAATCAAAAATTGACGTCTTCTTTGAATCCAGCCAAATTGCATTTCCTTCCGACTTCCCAAACTTCCGCCCCGTCACCGGATCGATAATCAGCGGCGTACTCCAAGCGTCAGCCTTCGCATTCTCGAGCCGCTTAATCAGATGAATTCCGCTTGAGCAATTACCAAACTGATCCGCGCCGCATAGCTGCAGATCAATTCCATGAGTCCGATACAAATGCAAGAAATCATACCCCTGAATCAAAGTATAAGAAAATTCCGCATAAGAAATCCCGCTCCCGCCTTCGCCGATCCGATTTTGCACGAACTGCCGATCCAGTAGCTGCGTCATCGAAAACACTTTCCCGACTTCCCGCAAAAAATCCAGATATCTAATATTCTTAAACCAATCGTAATTATCGACCATTACCGCTTCATTCGTACGGATCACGCTCTCGACCTGCTTTCTGATGCAAGCCTTATTATGTTCAACTTCATCCAAAGTCTTCAGATCGCGCTCGCCGTTTTCCTTCGGATCGCCAATCTGTCCCGTCGCTCCACCCACCAAAAGATACGGCTTATAGCCATGCCGCACAAAGCAGGCGCACATCATCAGAGCCGCCAAATTCCCAATCGTCAGAGAATCGGCCGACGGATCGGCGCCCCAATAGAACTTCTTGCTCTCCCGATTATCTAATTCGGCCGGATCTTTTATGGTAGTCTCGGCGCTAAACCCGCGCCAGAGTAATTCTTCTGATAATTTCATAATATAATTATAAGTTATTTTGTGGTAAAATTACATAGAGAGCAGGGCTTGCTTTTATTAAAACATTTTGTTACAATGGCAGCATATGGTAGAAATTATCTCTCGTCTAACTCGACGAGAGTAATTTTTGTTTTGTAGACGGTTTTGGTTTTATGAACCTCGACGATGTCTTCAGAAACAATTTTTCTTCGCATGCACGTACCTTTCGCAAATTTTTAAGTTCATTTAGTAATAAAAACTTATCGACCAAATGATAAAAGCACCCCGCTCCTCTCTATCCTATCAGATGCTATTCCTAAAGTAAAATGAACATGTCTAGAAAAATCCCTCAGACTTAGCTGAGGGAAACAAGGTGATTATTCACCGTCTTGGTGGACTGTCTCGGCTTCCGCAGTCGCCTGCGTTGCGTCGGGCTGCTTCGTTGGCAAAGAAACGCTGAAATCTAATACCTCCCTCTCCATTTCAGCCCAGTTCCTGCGCACCAGATGCTCCGGAAAATCCAGCCCAGACTCAGGATCATAATAATGATCACCTAAGAAACTGTGATGCGAAAACCTTAAAGGACCATATGAACCAAACATATTCCACGCCTCACTTTCAGGGCTCGTTCAGGAATCAATATCCAGATTAAAATTCCTCGCTGCTCAAACTTGCCACAAATCATCCTCGGCCCCTATGGAAGTTCCGTACTTGCGGCGATGCCAGCGCTCCAACTGTTTCCGGCTCAGCGGGCCGTCTGGAATAAAATTATCCTCGCCCAGACTTCTTCGTATTAACCCCATTTCAGTCATAAAGCGCCCAGAGTCGCTATCCTGATAGACGTCACCCAGAAATCCGTGGTGTACAAAATGCACATCTGACGTCGGCCAAAAAGACATCCTACTCACTCCTTTCTAAAGTGCAATTTGGCTAAAATTACCATCTATCATATTATAACGCAATTACCAGAAAATCAACATCTCCGCGATAAGAGTTAAAACATAAAACTTAAGCAATTTATATATTGACAAAACGACAAATCTGTGCTAATATAGAAGTATAGGCCTACGAAAATGCAAGGCCAATCTTGGAGTGTCTCTAATCTCGAAACCTTGTTTCATATATATAATTTTGCGTAGCTTTATTCCGTAAAACCCTTTTCTAGGGGGTGCGGAGCTTACGAGTGAGTATGCAGTGCGCGAAGCCCGCGACGAATCTCGTAGGAGACGAGTGAAGAGAAAGTTTAACTTTCTCTTCCGAGACGACGCCCGAGAATCTGAGCAAAGCGAAGACGGGCCTGAGCGACGCGTCCCTAGAAAAAGGTTTTACGGAACGAGACTGATCTCTATAATTACCCAATCAGACGCACGATTTGTGCTATAATTAACCCAACTAATCGGAGGTTTTATGCACCAAATCCCAAAAATCACCAAAAAGGTTCTCGCGTTTGATATTGACCAGACCTTAAATATTGCCAAGACCCCGATTCCGCCCGAAATCGCTGCAGTGTTAGTAAAATGTCTAGATTATTTTGAGATTTGTCCGATTTCTGGGCAAAAGTTCGAGCAATTCCTGATCCAGATTGTCGATCCGCTGAAAGCAGCTGGAGTGACGACGGAGCAGCTGGCGCATCTCCATTTCCTTGTAGCTCAAGGGACGCAATATTATAACTATCAAAATGACGACTGGCAGCAGATTTATAATTTCCCGCTTCCCGACAAAGATGTTGTAAAAATTACAACGATTCTGGAAAAATCCGCCAGGGAATTAGGCTATTGGGAAGCAGACAAGCTAAAGCCCGGCGACGAAATTATCGAAAATCGTCTCTCGCAAGTCACATTCTCGGCCTTGGGCCAAGCTGCCAGCACGGACGATAAATACGCCTGGGATCCAGACATGAAAAAACGCGAAGCGATCGTCGCCAAATGCCGTGAGCTTGCTCCCGAGTTTCTGTACGAAATCGGCGGTACGACCTCGATCAACGTCGCCGCTCCAGGTATGAACAAGGAATTTGGTATGACGCATTTGCTCGACGAGCTCAAGGTCGGGAAGGATGAGATCTTGTATTTTGGTGACATGACGCAAGAAGGTGGCAATGATTATCCAGTTGTACAGATGGGGATTCAGACTATTACCGTGCGCTCGCACGAAGACACGCTCTATGCTCTACGTGGGATTTTAGGGATTCTGAGCACCGAGCAATAGAAATCGTCAGCATTGATCATGAAAATACCCCAGTCATTAGAACTGGGGTAAAGGTCTGGTTAGTTTCAGATTTGTCCAGCAAGTTTGAGCGGAATATAGCCAATCAGTTCGCGCAAGTACCAAGCCCACTGATTGCGACACCACCATTGAGCCGCCACAGAATGAAATTGCGTCGGTAAGTCGCTGGGAATTTCGGCGATCAGACCAAGCTTTTTCGCCTGTAAACTTGCTCGCGACGCATGTAAGCGATGCGCAACGAGCGTCACCCTTTGGATATATCTTATATACCGGCCGAAGTGTTGCCATTCCAGTTCCGTAATCATTCTAGCGGCCTCCCTGAGGACGTGATAAGCGCCACCATTTTCTAGACCAGTCGTCGTGGATTGTCCGATGCTAATTTTGTAAATTTGGGCAAAATATTGATGCTGATCAGGTATCATAAACGACACACTAGCAGAATGAACGCAATCGACCTCACAGCTGGATTCATTGCGCAATTGTATCAAGCAGCCGTAAGTATATTCTTGCGCCAAAATTGCTACATTTTCGTTGGCGCCGTAATGTCGCCAGGCATACTCGGCTAAATCGCGAATACTGGACGACGGAATGTCGACGGGATGTTTGGGGTAACCAAAATCTAAGACAATAACATAACGCATTGGGAATTCACTTCCTCTCTATTTTTTCGAGTTTTAGCTCTTGGACTACAATGATTTTGGTGTCGCTACTTATTCTAGAGGTACAAGAAAACAAAGCTCTCTACTCATTATAGCACACTTTCACTAAAAAGTCAATAGAATTTTGACAAATCAGGGAATTTCTACCAAAATTGTCATGCAAGGTCCCCGCAGGGATGATTTTTTAACCAAAATAGGTCTTATCACATAATTTAGTTATGCTATAATAAAATTATGAAATCTTACATCGTGGGCAACTGGAAGATGAATTTTTCCGTAGGCGAATCTTCCATCTATCTTCACAAGCTTTTGCAGCGCACGCGCGCTTATCGTGACATCGAAGTTGTTGTTGCGCCGTCTTTTGTTGCCTTGCAGCCGCTGTCTTTGCAGACCGATCGTAAGAAAATTCGCATTGCCGCTCAGACGGCTAACCCGCACGATTTCGGCGCTTATACTGGCGATGTGTCTTGTACTCAACTGCGCGGGTTGGTCGACTATTGTATTATTGGACATTCTGAACGCCGTCAGCTTTTACACGAGACCGACAAAAAGATTCGCGCGACGGTCGCGGCCGCTTTGCGCAATCAGATTACGCCGATTCTGTGTATTGGCGAGACGGGAACGGAGCGCACTTTCGGCGAGACTTATGACGTCTTGCGCGATCAGCTTCTCGGTGGCCTGTCCGAAGTTTCGGCCGAGGATATTTCGAAGGTTATGATTGCTTACGAGCCGGTCTGGGCGATTAGCACGACTTCTGATGCTCGTATCGCAACGCCCGACGAAATTGCCGCCATTGTCGATTTTATCCGCGCGACTTTATCAGAAGCTTACGGGCAGGAAACTAGCGAACATGTCCCGCTACTCTATGGCGGTAGCGTGAAGCCGACCAATGCCGGCGCCTACTTGACCGTACCGGGCGTGAATGGACTTTTGATCGGTGGCGCCAGTCTGATCGCTGATCAATTTATTGACATTATCGAAACCGCAAAGAGGGTCAAATCGTAAAATGGATGATGTCGTTAATCCGCAGCTGCAGGATGTTCAGCCGATGACTGATCTAGAATTTTTGAGCGATAATTTAACGACCGCTGTTGAAGCTGAAATTGTTGAGCCTCCGATGTCAGATTCAATCTCGAATCCGCAGCCAGAATTCAGCCAGTCAGGAAACGAGCAATCGACCGAATATTTCGCAGCTGACCAACAGTCAGTTTTTGCGGATAATTCGGCCGCGCAGCCAGTATATTCGGCGAAAGACGCTATCAACGCCATGTATGCTGCGTGGCAACCTTCTCCAGACCAGCCTCAGCCTGTCACCTCTGCTAAGGACGCGATTAATGCGGCTGCCCAGGCGCAAAGTGCTGGGGCCAGCTCCGCCGCCAACCTCCACAAGCATTCTGGCACGCATCGTCAAGTTGAATCTGTCCGCCCGTCGGCTTCGGCTCTGTTCCGTACTGCGCGCTCTTCCAGACCGCGTCCCAGCTCGCGCCCTTGTGCCGCCTCCTCGGATCCTTTAGCCTCAAAACCACTGTCTAGTAATGCAGATACTACTCTTCATCAAACGAGACCAGAGCCAATTATTCGTACTTCCCTCAAGCTCGGCCCGAAAAAGCCTCCGATCGTCATGAACGCACGTAGTGCTATGAATCAGCAGGCGCGCAGCAGTGGCGTGCGCCGTGTCATCGATCCGCAAATGCGCCCACGCAAAGGTCAGACACGCCTCATGCAAGATATGGTGCGTCGCCCAGCCGCTGCTCAGTCGCAGAATGCGTCTACTAATCAATCCGTTCATAATAAGGCTGCTATTAACACTATTAAAGCGGCCGCGTCTGCCGTAACGCAAAATACCGTTGTTAAGCGCGCTCCTCGCCCTACTGGCACGCGCGTTTTTCAGGATGTGATTCGCCCTACTCGACCAGTAGCTTCGGCGCTGTCGGAAGCGTCGACTGGAGAAGTTGCTACTGTATCCGCTAAGTCTCCTATCAAGAAGCCAAAAGTGCAAAAATCCTCCAAGCTACGCCCGCTCGACTCAATCAAAAATCGTTTTCGCCCAGCACCAAAGGGTTATAGTGCTTCTACGCCGGATCGGGCCCGTCCTAATCGCCCTCATCAGCTGGCGGATTATCAGAGCCCTAGTCATCCCGCTACAACAGAGGCTGCTTCCTCAAAATCACAACCTTCTAAGTCTACAAGTCCGCAGCCGGATTCAATCTTTGCGCAGACCAAAGAAGCAATTCATTTTTACGGTATGACCGAAGGCCCAGAGAAGCCGGCGAATTCTCCTGCTTGGCACATGTCAGACGTAAATAGTCAAAATATATTGCAAAATGCGGGACTTGGTATAGTAGAAGATTATCAATCTCAAGGCGATAGTGCTATTGATCAGCAAATTAATGAAGCGAAAGCTAACCAATCTACCCCTGATAACAACCGTTATGCCTTGGGCAGCCAGTCACCATTCTTCCTCAAGTCTGTCAAGGTCGAAAAGCGACCACTTTCTGATTCCTCGCCATTTCGCAGTCAAGAACCCGAAAATCCGATCTATTCTGCTCAGGAGCTCGAACAGACATCAAAAAAGAACATCTACGAGAAGCAGGCTTCCCCTAAAGCTGCTCATAAATCAAAAAAATCTCAGCCGACCAAAACCTCCTCTCGCCCGACGGTCATCATTCCGTCGCGTCGCCGCTCACATACGCCGATGGTCGCTCTTCTTATTGTCACCATTATTCTTGGCGCAATCGTTGGCGGAGCTGCCTATATCTTCTTCTTCCAGTAAAACTGCGCCGGCCTCGCATACTTTAGTCGTCTCCTTTCCAATAGGAGGCGTGAGTTCGGGGTCGCAAATTTAGAAAAATCCGGGTCACCTAATGATGCTACGCAATCTAACATGATATAATCATTGACATTTTAGCATAAGTGTGCTACAATGATAATGTTGGAAGTAGCTATGTCAGTCATGACGTAGTAAAAGGTGTTTCAAGGTACATTTATATTTAAGGAGGAAAACAGTATGTTTAAGTGGTTTCAGCGTCCGCCAGAAGAAGACGAGGAATACACCTCCGTCTTTCCTTCAGAGGAGAATAAGCCGAAAAGGCAGAGCCAGCAGCAGCCGAAGCAAAAGCAGAAGAAGTCTACCTCGCAAAAGACGGCCGAGCAGCAGGAAGAACGTTTGGCGCCCCCGCGGCGAAACAACGTTCCTGCTCCTCAGCGCACGAAAAAGGAACGGTCGGATTACCACCCCGGCGCTCCGGAAGCACAGAAAGAAAAAAATCCGGTAGAAAAGGCACTGGAGTTGTTGCCGACACCCATGGCGGTTGGCACGGTGGCGATGTTCTTGGCGCCGCATACGAACAACTTTGGTGAGAAGATGTTTGAGCCTGTCGATTATGGCGCGTTGCGGCGCGCCGGATACACGTATGAGGAGATTCTTCGTACATGCCAATACCGCGTGCGCTTCGTAGACGCAAGTGGTAAGCCGATTAACGGCGTGGAAGTAGACAACGAGACTTATGGCCGTGCGGTGCAGCTTCTTTTGTGTCAGGCTTACGCCAGAGAAAATCTGATCAGGCGGGCAATAGCGCAGTTATATGGAACGGCTTTTCAGCCCGCGCTTGAATATCGGATTGAGTGGCAGGAAGCTCAAGGACGCTATGTCTTTGTTGCTGCGAACCAGTCTGAATGCCAGCAGCCCGCAGCTCAACCTGCGCCTCAGCAATCTCAGCCTCAACCTCAGGTTCAGTCCTCTGCCCCGCAAGAATCCCCCGCTCCAGCCCCCGTCGTAGCATCTTCGGACTCAGGAGCTGCGCCAGCAGTCCCCGCGGATCCTGGCACACAGCCGGCGTCGTCTGTAGCTCAGTCTCAAGTGGCACCGAGTATGCAAATCGAACCGACTCCAGAGCCAGTTCCGACGAACTTCGCTTCGACCGATCAAGAGGCTGAAGACAAGACCTCGGCGCAGATTCATGCGTTGCATCAGCGTCTGGACCGACTGTCTCAGGCGGTTGAGTCCGTCGGGAAAACTCAAGGCAACACGGCTAGGGTTCTGGATCGCTTAGGCTCTACGATGGGCTCCCAACAGGAAATGTTGATGTCCCAGCAAGGGATATTAGCGTCGCTGACGCAGAATATGCAACAGTTGTCCCAGATGCAAACCGCAATGCAATCGCAGATGCCGTTGCTTGCTCAGTCGCCGGCTGGTGCGCACAGCGCGCCGCCGTTGGCGCCCGAGGAAGTCGCAACTTTGTTTGCTACGGCGTCTGGAGCTGGCTCAGCTCCGGAAGCGACTGACGGTCCCGAATCGCCGGCTTCCCAAGATACTGATGACTCTACAGAGTCCTTGCCCGAAATGGTCACTAGCCCTCAGTCGCATTATCGGTCGCGTTCACGTGGCCGCCGCTGACTTTACGCCCTATGGCGATCGGGGATAATCCTCCCTATCATGCCGCCCCTTATATGGGGCGGTTTTCATATCTTCATGCTTAAGTTTGTTATTATACAAGCTTAAACAATATAATTCACGACTGGTCAAATTGCATTATACTTATGAAATCTTCAAACTTCGCTTATGCCTAACAGCTTTTTACCTCTGTTACATAAGGGTTATACTTCTTGTTATTGCGGTTATGGCTAAATAGTGATTTCGGTATTGACTTTTTTAGACTTGTGTGCTACAATGGAAGTAGTCTGGAAGGACTGTGGGAGCGGTTCGTCCAGAGGTCCATTTACAACCGAATCGTCTCAGATACAATCGTCATTTTGATGATGTATCTGTTTTTAATTTTTACAGATGGATAGATCGCATTTTGCGTGTCTATTGCATCTTTTAATATATAGTCAGAAACGATGTGTTTTGCTTGCGGACTGCCTCCCCGGGCTTGATCGCAACATGCACCGACCCACCCATGAACGTGGGGTTGGTGCCCCTGCGTTCAGCCGTTTTCAGAAAGGAGGCGTCTATAATGACGTCTAACGTATTCAACATTTTCCTGCTCATTGCGGGATTTGTGGCGGGCGCTATCTCGCTGGTAGCTCTCGCCGGTACTGTCTTCGGGGCAGTCGTACAGCATCACAAGCTGCTCGAAATGCCGGATCGGTTGGCAGTATTGTTGATAGCTAGCGCGGTAAGTGCTGGCTGTCTGTTCGGAATGACGGTGGCGTTGACCGTTGTCGGAATCATATCAGGCATTTGCTTTGCAGGTGCCGTGATTGGTCTGATTGACGGTTTTTGCCGCCAAAAATGCAGCCTTCGCAGCATGAGCAAACGACTTCTTGCGACGGGCCTGCTAGGTGTAATGCTCATTACTTCGCTTGCCGGATGCAATGGCGGCGCCTTGCAGGGTCTCTTTAGTGGCGATAACACCGCCGCAGAAGGCGACGTAGCCGTAGATCTCGCAGCCAGCAACCAAGAATTTGCCGAGAATGCTTTCGTAGTCGACCTCGATGAGGCCGGTATGCAAGCTTTCCGTGAGACAATCTTTGGTCCTGGCATCACTGTCAGCGAATTGAAGACGCGCTACGATGCGTCGCTCGATCCGTATTATGCGCAGCAGCGCATTGATGCAGTGAAGGAAGGTTGCCGCGTTTGGAGCGGCAATCCAGACCATCCTGGGTTTGAAAATCCGGTGTGGAAGCCAGCAATGTCTATCTTGTCTCTCGGTCGTCAAGGTTGGGAAGCTCTCAGCACCGCCGAAAAGGAAGCGAAGCTCGATGTTGTCAAGCGGGCAATTTTCCAGGAAATCCACTATAGTCCGGCATATGCCGACATGTGGGTTCAGTGGTTGTTTACTTTTGATGAAGCTTATAATGGCATTATCGGAAGTAGATGCCCCCGTGCAGTTGAGTTTAGACAGAAGCTCAAAGAATACTATGCGGATGAGCATGGTATCGCCCTCTGGTTTGACCAGAAGGATAACGAGCTCGCACCCAACCTGCTGAGTGACGAATACCTTGATTTTGCAACGGTAGTCTGTGCGCTGCTTGACGGCAATTTTGACTGGGCGTCCGATCTCGGATGTGCAGGCAATTATGTTTCGCTTTGTTACTGGAATCTTCCGGTGACAGTGGATAGTAATCATACTCGTACCGTTCGGATCGATGATCCGAACGAGCAGGACAACAAGCTCACATTCTTGCTTTCTCATTGTCTGAAGAGCGGAACGCGAGCAATGCTCGGCGGCGCTAATGGTATCGACCTTAGTGCGGCGATCTATGATCCCAACACCCAAAAGCCGCAGCCCGAACCGGAGCCGATTACGCCCGTGGTTCAGCGCGTGCCGAACGTCATTTATCAGCCCAAGCCGACTCCCGTCGACCCGACGCCGATCATTCCGACTCCGGTCGAGCCGGAACCCGAACAGCCGCAGGATAATACCCCGAAGAGCGCTCAGTTGGTGGTTCGCTACCGCGAAAAAGGTACGGACAAGAAAATGTCCGATATCGCCGGTAGTGCTTATGCAGACGTGCGGCGCAATGTCGTCATCAATCAGAGCTACAATGTGCAGTCCCCGAAAGCCCCTCAGGGCTACAAGGGACCGGACATCTCGGTAGTATCCGGTAAGATGACCAGCCAGGGGGCACTGTACACGGTTTATTACGAGAAAACCGGACAAATCCCCGTCACAGTAGAATACCGTGAACGGAATTACCAGGAGCATGAGCTTGCCAGCTCGAAGGTGATTGGTTATTATTCGCCCGGTGAAACCGTGACGACTAAGCCGATCAAAATCGATGGATATGAGCCGACACAAAGCGAATTTAGTGTCATCGTTCAACCTAATAAGGATGGTGCGACCATCATATGTTGGTATGATGGTATAGTTACCGTCCGGTACTGGTGGTGGGATCGACACGAACAGGCTGCGCCGACCGTCCACCAGCCGAAAGAGCTGGGTAAATGGTTTACCATCCCAGCTGATGTCTCTCATGATGGGTACGAGCCTAGCCCCGACCCTGTGCATAAGATTAAGCAGTCTGGACCGATGGAGTTTGACGTCATTTACTACCCGATCGAAGAGCCTGGGCCGAAGCCCGATGGCAAGGGTGGTAAAGATAAGTCCGAGTCGAATGGCAATAAAAATCCAAGCCATCCGAACGGAGACTTGAACCCAGACGACGGCACTGGCAAATATCAGCCGACCGACCCGGGCGCGAACGATCGTAACCCGAGTGATAATCGCGGCAATGCCGGCACAGCTGGCAGCGACGATCGGCAGGAGGTCAATAACACTCCGAAGAATCCGACGGATTCAAAGGAATCTTCCGGCACCGGAGGACAAGACCATCCGATTAGCGGTGGTGATCACACTTTTGGAGGTACACCTCCTAAGAAGGATGAGATTCATGCCGATAACACGACCGTTACCACAGGAGGAAGTTCCGGAAGCAGTAGCAATCCCGCTGACCACAATAGCAGCAATGGCAACTCGGCCAGCACAGTGGTCGGCCCTCCGCCGATGGATGATTAATAAAAGTTTCTGACATAGATTTCCTGCTCGGCAGGAACCAAGCGCCGATTTTCCGGCACTTGTAGATCTCGCTCGGCGAGATGCACCTTAGGAACCTGGGGATATCCCCCGATATCCCCAGTCTTCTAAAGCATTCGTGCTTTTGCACTTTATATACCCTCTGGGAGCTGGCATTTGCTAGCCCCCAGAGATTTCTAAGAACAGAGAATTGTGTTTGAGATGATTCGGTTGGCGGACTGATGGAGTTTAACAATTTGGACCAGAAAATATCAACTTTAATAACCGTTATTAATTTAATCTTTTTGAGAGGAGATTAATATGAACAAAGCAGTTAAAGCATCCGTCGCAGCTGTAGCTGGTATTGCTACGCTCGCTGGGGCTTTTGCAAATCCTGTGGCCGTCTCGGCTTGGGGTGATAACGGTGGCGGTCGTCCTAGTTATACGGTCGATCAGATCAATAAGGGTGCTCTTGGCAACAAGATCGTCTTTAACTCGATCTCCGACAGTGTAGACGGCG
>CAZETG010000030.1:0-11960 GCA_964514875.1 uncultured Candidatus Saccharibacteria bacterium
CTACCACTAGCGCGCACGCCTGAGCTCGCTCTGCTGGAAGACCCAAACGAAGACATGGGATGGGCGGAATTCGCCGATCTAATGTTCGCAATGTGGTTGACGGAAAAAGAGCTGAACATCCACGTCTGGAAGAATGGACGTGGCAAAGTATTTGGCTACACAGTGCTTCCAGTCGGATCACGACAGAGCCTGGGCAATGGAGAATATTATTTCCAGTCTACTGGCAAAGACGGGAGCATGGAGCAGATCCCGGCAAGCGAGGTGATGACGCTGCGTTATTCGCGTAACCCCCGCAATATCTCTGAGGGAGTATCACCGGCTTCGGTGGTGTTTATCTGGTCGCAAGTAGCTGATCTTTTGGCGCAGTACCAGCGAGCCTATCTCGAGAATGGGGCGGTACCAGCCAGTGTGACTATTATCCGTGCCTCGACTCGTGATAATTTCAAGAAGACTAAAGAGGAGCTAGAGCGTGAACTGAAAGGCCCGAATAATCGTAATAAGACAATTTACCTCTGGGAACAGACGCTGACGAACGGCGAGAAGCTGGCGACAGTGGAAGTGAAGCCGATCCAGGGTAATAACTCGACGCTAGCGATTAAAGATATCATGGCGATCGTCCATGATGAGATTAATAAGGCCTATGGGGTGTCGGAGTTCATTCTCGGAAACGATAGCAGCGCGAAATACGACAATGCCGAGCTCTCGGATCGGCAGTTCACCAAGCGGCGCGTAATGCCGGCGTTAATTAGCTTCTGGAGCCAATTCCAACATGAGCTGGATCGAGTGACCGGCGGGATCGGCTATGCGATTAGCTTCGACCTCGACGTGCCAGAGCTAACCGACCGCATTAAGGTGAAGGCGGAAATCTCCCAGAAGAATGCGGAAAATCTTACCAACCTGATTACGGCTGGATCAACCGCCAGAGCGGCTGTGAAAGCCCTTGGCTTGTCTGACGAGTGGCTGGATGTGGCTTACGGTATTTATGCAGAGAAGCAACGCCGGCAGGAAGTGGAAGCGCTTAACATTTCATTAAGCCAGACTTCGGACAAAAATCCGGCAACTTCGGACAATACGACCTCTGGTAAGACGGAGAAACCCGAACAAACTTCGGACAACTTAGGTGGTGCCACCCAAGTTGATGACCACTCAAGTGGTCAAGAAAGTGGTGAAGTAAGTGGTAAAGAAAATGTTTACTGCTGCGAGCACTGTCATCATACGCACGACAACAAAACCGATGCGGAAATTACGTTTGCGAATGGTGAAGAAAAAGAAAAAGCGATCTACGATGAACTGACTAAAGTCCTAGAGAATGCAATTGCTCAGGCGTTAGGCGAAGGGATAACGCTGTCTGAAGAAGATATGGCGAAATTGAAGCTCGCTATCCTCGAACAACTGATCCAGGAAGCGGAGCGCGGAGAGAATGATGCAGCCACGGAAATTAACGGATACGTTTTAGGCGCGTCGCATGAAGAAATTGCTGAAGTGCTCGAGAATGGCGGTTATCACGTGAGCGATGAGTTCCAAAAACATATGGAAGACCGGGTAGAACTAGTCGTGAGCAAGCTCGACGAAACGGCCGCTAAGGTAGCGCGAGAAGTACTCGGTAATACCGAAGCGAAAGGTCTCAGCGCGAAAGAGATCAAGGCGAAGCTGGCCGATGTGATGCCGGCAGCACGAGCAGAAACAATTGCACGCAATGAGACCGTCTATGCTTACCGAGCCGGCAGTCTCGAGAACGCTAAAAATCTGGCCAAAGAGTATAACCTCAGGATGAAAAAAACTTGGTATGCGCAACCGGACGCTTGCGATATCTGCAAGGCGATGAATGGTAGCACGGTAGATATTTCTGACCCGTTCCCGGACGGAGCTGACGGCGAGGACGGGATCCGGTATGCTTGGGAGCATAACAAGTATAACGATAATGGTGAAATCCCGCAGGCGCATGTGAACTGCCGATGTGTACCGCAATATGAGGTGATTTATGACTAAGATATTATGCCCTGAATGCGGGAGAGTGCTTGGAGATACGGATAAAAGTATCGACTGTAACCTGAACTGTCACCGATGCAAGAAAACGCAGCATTGCCGAGTGAAAATAGCGAAAACAACGGACTATTTTAAAAAATATAAGGAGGATAAAAATGTGTACAATTAAACTGCTCAATAAAAAGCATAACAAGGTTATGGAATGTGATGTTTATGTCGGCAATATTCCACAATGCATTTTCGTAGGCGCGGTGGATGGAGAGCACAAAGGCTATGATAGTATCGAGGGACTCGCCAAGGATTGGGAAATTTTTAAATCTACTCCGCCTAAATCTCTCCCGTCCTCTATGCTAACTAAGGAGGCCAATGACTAACCCCGGGAATGCGATCGGTACGAATGGCGCTTACGGCGGGCGGACAAGCGTTAATGCGTT
The DNA here is from genome assembly GCA_964514875.1 of uncultured Candidatus Saccharibacteria bacterium. Classification (GTDB taxonomy): domain Bacteria; phylum Patescibacteriota; class Saccharimonadia; order Saccharimonadales; family Saccharimonadaceae; genus Nanosyncoccus. The sequence goes on from CAZETG010000030.1 coordinate 2,421, forward strand.
TAATGACGTGCTGGCGGCGTTTAGCGGGCCGGGAATACTCGCGGGCTGGCAGTGTGTGCCGAAAACGGGCCTAACAGTGGCACTAGGCGGGAATGGCGTGGTACGCGATGTCGCCATTGCGGAAGACGATACAGGCAATCGAACCACGGTCGACAATATTTCCGAGCAACCGGTGGACGTAACGCTGACAACGGCCCCGAATCTCGGCCAGCGGATTGACTCAATTGTAGCTTATGTGAATAATCCGCCAGAGGGCACGACAACCGACGCGGATAACCCGGGGGCCTGCGGGCTGATCGTGGTAGCAGGAGAAGTTGTGGCGACAAATCCGGTAGCGCCAACCGAATCAGATATCAGAACGGCGATCGGTGCGGATGGCGGAGTAAGTACGACGGCTTATTACGTCGTACTGGCTAAAATTTCCGTCACAGAGGGCATGACTGATGTCGTGGCGAGCAATATCACTATGGGCGATCTAATCGGCGTCGGCATTACGGACAAGGTGCTGAACCCGCTCTCGGATAACCCGATTGCGAATAGTGCAGTGACGAAAGAAATTCAGGACATTCAGGCGGAGATCGACGGGGCGGACAGTACGCTAACGCGGATCGATAGCGGAACAGGGGTGAATTTATCGTGAGTTTGAAGAATACGATCAATACAGTCGAATCAGACGTAAAAGGTATTTACCAATACCTCTCTGACCGTAACTATTTTCTGCCGGAGAACAAAAATATCCAAAATATCGTGCCAACGCTGAGAGGTGATTTTGCGCCGCAAATTTCCTTCGCAGCATTGAAACAGGCTCTAATCAATGGAACGGCTCCAACCGTTTTTCCGATTGGCACGGAGATTCCGGATATTTACGACGGGGTGCAAAATCCGCAGATCGTCGGAACGTATCAAACATTGGTTGTCAATAATAAGGAGGTAGCGGCGTGCGGATTGGTGAGGAAGAATTTTGTAGGAGCTCAACGGGCGTGGGGTCAAGCTGGTTTTTATCAAGATTCTAGCATATTTGGATGGTTAAATGGTCAATACTTAGCGGCGTGTAGTGCCGACTTAAAGGCAAACGTATCAGAAGTCGGAGTTCCCACATACAAGACAAATCAGATTGTGTCGGTCTCAGGTACGATGCATTTATTATCTGGAATTGAGGTAGGTGGCACTTACAATCTTGGCGAAGGGCAATTCTGGGAGCTATGGCAGCAACGAACCGGGTTATCGAGTCCCAACGTAGCAGTAAATACCGGGCGAAAAATTTCGGAGGTTGGGACCTTAGTCGTTCAACCATGGTGGCTAAGAAGTCAGGGGCCGATTAGCGGACAAATATATAATGTCACAGACGAAGGGGCCGTAATTGTAGGATATAACGACCGAGTCGGTATCTACGTTTTGCCAATCTGTTGGATTTTAGCGGAGTAAAAGGAGGAGAGGAAAATGAGCGCAACAAATCATACAGAAAATTATGACCTGAGCCAATTCTTGCCGGAAGATGAGCCGACTTGGCAGGGCGATTACAATGGTGATATGGCGAAGATCGATCAGGCAATTCATGAGGCGGCCGAATCGGCTGGTCAGCCGGGGCCGGCAGGACCGCAAGGAGAACAAGGCCCTCCAGGAATTCAAGGACCGGTAGGACCGCAGGGAGAGCCAGGCAAAGACGGCTCCGACGGCGCACAAGGTCCAGCAGGCGCGGATGGCAAGGACGGAAAGTCGGCTTATCAAATTGCTGTCGACAATGGATATACTGGCACGGAGACGCAGTGGCTGGCAAGCTTAGTTGGCCCGAAGGGTGAGCAAGGCGAACAAGGGGCGCAAGGTCCGCAAGGTGAGCGCGGATTGCAAGGCGAGCAAGGTGTCCAAGGTCCACAAGGCATTCAAGGCGAGAAAGGTGATACTGGCGAAACCGGAGCGCAGGGTGATCCAGGGCCTCAAGGAGAACAAGGTGTGCAAGGCCCGCAAGGAGTCCCCGGAGAGAAAGGTGAGAAGGGCGACCCAGGCGAACAAGGCATTCAAGGGCCTAAAGGAGAAAAAGGTGACCCAGGTGCAGGGATTTCCATTAGCGGAGAAGTGCCGACATATGCCGATCTTCCATCTAATCTAACCGAGGCTGACGCCGGCAAATCTTATATCGTAAAAGCGGACGGCTTACTCTATATTTGGTCGGGCAGTTCATTCCCGGCAGATGGCGCAGGTACGACATTTGTCGGCCCGAAAGGTGATAAGGGAGACAAAGGTGATCCGGGACCGCAAGGCGAAAAGGGTGACACTGGAGAACAAGGACCGCGCGGGCTGCAAGGCGAGCAGGGTTTGCAAGGCGAAAAAGGAGAGAAAGGAGATCCGGGAGAACCAGGACCAGCCGGAACGCAAGGCGTTCAGGGTATCCAAGGGGAGAAAGGTGAGCAAGGTCTCCCGGGAGAAAAGGGTGATACTGGTCCGCAAGGCCCTCCGGGTGAAAAAGGCGAAAAAGGCGACCCTGGCGAGAAGGGTGAGAAGGGCGATCCCGGTGTGCAAGGACCAGAAGGTCCGCAAGGAGCGCAGGGTGATCCGGGGCCGGTAGGACCGCAGGGGCCGGCTGGGCAAGACGCAACAGTAGATATTGTGCAGGCGTCTGGATCATCAACAACTGCGGTGATGAGCCAGAAGGCTACAACCGATTATGTAGCGGAGCAGGTAGGCGATATTAATAATGCGTTAATTCAACTAAATGCAGGAGCGGGAGTGTAGTATGGCGGTGTCAGATACGATAACGAGTATGGGCGTTAATATCGGAGCATCATACGATATGGTAGAGACTATGGGCGGGACGGCGGCCGGACAAAAGAATTTAGCGAACTTGCCTGACTCGATTGCTACTATTCCGGCCAGCGCTCCGGTAGAAATGGGGCCGTATGGGCGAGTATTGTGGATGGACGGGAATCAGCTGCATGGGTATGGGTTGCAAACGCTAGGTGATTTCAGCAGTCTATGTACGAGTGGCGCGGCAACGGATACGGTTAGTATCAACGGTCAGCAGATCGTTAAGGAGAAGATCATTTCGTTTGAATGGGGCGAAAATTTCCCGACTGCTATTCCATTGCATTTCATGTCGCATTTCACGTCTTTGCTATATGGTAATGCAGGGCAAGTACCAAGCGGAGTTACTTCTATTGGCTCTTTCTTTCTCAACGATTGCCAAATCTTCAATCAAGAGCTTAGTATTCCAGAGACTGTAAGGACGATCGGCAGTAATTTCTTAGCTGGATGCACGATGTTCGACCATGCAGTAACGATTCCGGCGCAAGTATCGACTATTGATCTATCTTTCATGGGCCGGTGCAAAAAATTTAACAGTGCACTGACAATTACAGCGACGTCCGTCACGGGTATTGATAGTTTCTTCCTCTATGGCTGCGAAACATTTAACCAGCCTCTGACAATTAATGGAAGTAATCTCACTATCGGCAGCAACTTCCTGTCTGGCGCGACGAGATTCAATTCAACGCTAACATTTACCGGTACGATTTCTACTATTGGAAACTATTTTCTGCAAAGGTGCCAAGGATTTAATAAACAGCTGAAATTAATTGGTACTGGAGTCACATCGATTGGCAGTTATTTCCTATCGGATTGCCAATCACTCGCTCAGAGGTTTACGATTCCAAATACAGTCACGTCGATTGGCGAACGGTTCTGTCAAAACACTGCGTTTGATTTATTATCATGGGAAGCTGGTAGTTCAATCACGACCATTCCGGATTATTTTATGTACAATTGCCCGCGGTTGCGGTTTTTCCAAACGTCAGATTTCCCCGAAACTGTTACCACAATCGGCAGCCACTTTTACGCATCTTGCGCCAGATTTGAGGCAGCAAATATGAACGCGCTGCGAGTCTCTACGATTGGCGACTATTTTATGAGCGATTGCCCGGCGCTTAATCACTATATCTATGTTTATGCAGAGAGCATTGGTGACTATTTTATGTCGAATTGTTTAGCTTTCAACAGCCCGATATCTCTTGGTACTACTCTTAAAAGTATTGGGTCAGGATTCTTGAGTGGGTGTGGCCAATTCAACAAGAGTATATCTTTCCCATCATCTCTCACAAGCATTGGAAACAATTTTATGGCAAGTTGCGTACAGATGGCACAACCGCTCACGATTCCGGCCACTATTACATCTATCGGAACAGGATTTATGCGGGGCGTGGCTGCGTTCATCGGACCATTGACCGTTGGCTCTTCAGCTGCACCTGCAGACATGTACACCCTTACCTCTACCTACTCGGCCGCCACATCATACACTAAAGGTATTACTTTAGCTGGTGTTCAGGCAGAACTATGGAAGAGTAAATTGCCGGATCGCAATACTACACCGTTCAGAAAGTTGATCGTAGCTAGCACGGCTGAGGCAAGCAATACGCTTACGATCAGCAGTCAAGCTAAGACTACCGCGCAGCAAGTAGAGCAACCGATATATGAGCGATTCGTAGATCCAGATACAGGCGAAGAAAGATGGCACGAAATTAAACTGGAGGAGTAGCTATGCAAAGATTATCGCTTGCACAAAAATGGGACAGCGCTGACAAATGGGTGAAACGCGTGTTAGGCGCAATTGCGGCCGCAACGACGATCGCTGGCGTAGCAACGGGCGCAGCAGGGTTCTTCAGCGCGCAGCTAGACAAGCATCTCGACCAGAAACTTGAGGGGCTGACCTCGCAAATATCCGACCTCAAATCCGAATCCGACGCAGCTGATAAGAAATTAGAGCTAAGCAACACGCGCCTTGAACTCACGACGCTAATCGCGCACACTCCCGAAAATGTCATAGAAATTGAGCGAGTAGCGAGGTATTATTTCCTTGATCTCGGCGGCGACTGGTATATGAGTAAGATATATTCAGATTGGGCAAAGGTTTACGGCGGCGATCTGAGTTTCGTAACGCATAAGGAGTAATATGGAAGAAATATTTAATCAATTGATTACAGTCGGCGCGGGGCTCGGGATTCTGGCCGGAGCGTGGTTTATTTGGCTAGTCTCTGGCGTAGCTAACAATTTTTTCTCTCCTAAAAAATGGTCCTGGAAGCGGATGTTCGAAGATATGGCGAAAACGTTGATTATGGGTATTGGGATTTTGAGCTGGGTCGTCATGCTAAACGTGATCGACTGGTACACGAAATCGCTCGGTATGGACGTAAGCGCAGTACTAGACGGCGCGACGGTGGTCGGACTGCTGGCAGTGATCGTCGGCGGCTCGGCTAATTACGCGGCCAAGGCGTACCGGAATTTTATCGAGTTTATCGGTACGAATCATGTAGCAGAAGTGGTTGGCGAGCAGGATTATGCTGGTATCGCTAAAGACGTCAAGGACGCCGTCAGCGCGCTCTACTCTTCGATCAACTCTCAGCAGGAAGATCCGGAGACGGTTGCCGGGCAAGTCCTGACTAAGTCTCAAACTGCTAAGCTAGCAGAAATGGGCGCGTCTCCTTATTACAAGGTAGATGTATCGACGCCGGACAGAGCTTATAATAATCTTCTCGGCAGAGGATTCAATGAAGGCTGGGGCTATCAGTGCGTAGCTGGGTTCAAAGAATTTATGTTTAGCATGTTTGGACGATATGCTTCCGCAGGTGGCGCGGCGGCAAACTATGCCTCGAAGCCCGCACGTAGCGCTGTTTGCAAGCTTGGATTCACATGGCATAACGGACAGAGCGGTCTGCAGAATGGTGACTGGGGAATTTGGACGAACGGACTCTACGGTCATGTCGCCATGTATTATAACGGCAAGTGGCTCGGGCAGAATCAAGCAGCGGCGGACGGGAATATCGGCAATGCCTTCAATCTTATAGCTCTGCCGATGCAAGGATTTGCCGGATATTTTTGGCCGAACGCTTATGCTAAGACTGCAGCGAAGCCTGCTACTATAAAACCAGCCACTTCGAGCGTTAGCTTCAGTAAGGGCGACCGCGTACGTGTCCTGAAGCATATTGACGTCAACGGTACGGCTCTGATGAATCTGCAGAATGATTATCTAGTATACCAAGTAAGCAAGGCAACGAACACGGTCGTGCTAAAATCCGATGACGGCGATATTTACGCACGCATCTCCATGAGTAATATCCAGAAGATCTAACTCTGTTCCGTCTTCCGGCTCTTTTGGCCGTACTTCGCTATGCGCGCGGCTACGGCCTTTTTGGCACGCTCACGGCGTTGTTCGGGAGTGAGCCGCGCCATGCCGGACTTAGCGGCGTCTTGGTTCCGCTTCTTGATTTTATGATATGCTTCAGAATCAGCTTTTAGGGAATTGTACTCTTTCATCGAGATGGTGATTTCTTCCATATTTACGCCTCTTTTATCTTGGTTATATCCTCTGGATTGATTGCGAAATTTTTTAAAAAATCGCCATATTCGTCAAAACAATAGCTCGGATGTTGTTTGATGAGCTCGACAAGAGACCGCCAAATTTCTTTGTTTGGATCGTTTATTGAAGCTTCATAGTTTACAGAAATTGCATAAGCTATCTTCACTACATTATTCCAAGTAGAGAGGCGTTGCTCAATATCGTCGACAGTTCCAGTTTCTTTGAAATCAGTGAAGAACTCAGTTGGTTCGCCATTCTCAATTATGCGAGCATTATATGTGATGACTCCATCTTTGTTTGAGTAACTGTAGATTTTTTTATTACCGTAGTCGACGGTGACCTCTTCGCCGAACACATTGGTCACTGTTTGATAAATGTTCATAATTATTTCCTTTTTTAGAAGTTGATAAAAGCGGATTTCGGCATCCAAACATTCCAGTCATCACCGAGATAGTCGTTATTGGTAGTGAACAGATCGCTGGCAAGAACTTTGATGCAAACAGCTTTTTCGGTTTCTTTGACGACTTCGTAGCCGGCTTGGATTAGATGACAAAGGTGGTAAGCGTTGATTTTGTCCATCAGCATTTGTTCAGCCCAGCTACAGCGTCCGCTTTCTGGATTTGATTTGAGAGTTACGTTCATATTTCTTCCTTTACTTATCTTTTATTGTTTAACTATCTCTAGTATATCAAGCTACGCTTGATAAGTCAACACTTTTCTTGGACTTTTTTTGAAAATTCTTGCCGGAGTTTTCCACAAGGCGTTTATGATTGCGATGGGTTAAATATTTGCTATAATGAAGACATGGCAATCAACATTCTTAAGCAAGACTATCAAAATGACGACGGACTAGATGCGATCCAGCTAGAAATTGCAAACGGGGATCTAGCTGTATTAAAGAAAGCGACCGACAGCTATGGCGTGCATGATGTTACCGACATGATAGCTTTTGCTATCGCTGTCTTAAACGAGGCCGATGGACGGCCGGTTGCCGCTACAAATAAAAGTGGGCAACTTGTTAAATTTATGCCATCGGCGGCGATTACTCGAAATGCCACAGAACAGCAAGACTAATAAACCGGTTCTGGATAAATATAAAGATACTCTTCAGCCTATGGTCGACGAGGCACTAGAAGTTCAGACCTTAGCACCGGCCGTCCAAGAGGCTATTATCCAGAATAAACCATTGAATGACGCTCTTCAGCAGGTTGCGATAGATACGGTCAAAAAGAACCCAGAAATGAGAAATGCATTAGTTGAGACAATAGCGGACGGTAAGGCGATCAAAAAGAGCAGGGTAGATTATAGGCAACCCGGCTTCTGGATTCCGATCGTTGTATCAGCAATTGTCGGAATAGCCAGTGTCATCGTCGCAATACTCGCGCTTAATCATAAACCTTGACAAACCGCCTTTGGTTTGCTACAATGAAGATATTAGATTCGAACAGACGTATCTACAACTCCATTACACGGTCGCCCTAACCGCGCGAGTTTCGCGCTCAAGTTTCTAGGGCGTGAGGTATTGGAGTTTTTTGATTCGAGAAATTCTTCAATGCATTAGGTACAAATACAGTATGGCGTGTTTCGCTCGGGATACGCCATGCCGTCATATATGTGAACGTAAGTGAGATCCGCTACCTGCCAAATAGTATAGTGAGGGCAGATGCTAGCGGAGCGAACTGGTCGTTCACAAGATGTTAAACGCAGGAACTTCGTGCCGAGCGGCGAGGTTTTTGATGTAAAATTTTAATGGAGGTAATATGGAGAGAAGCTCTAACGTTAACGTTACCTCTAAAAGAGGTTTAACTAACGTTAACGTTAACGTTGTTGATTGGGTGAATCGGCAAAGGTTCAAAGCTAAACAGTGCAGCCAGGATAATTTAGAGGCGGCGAGAAATCTACAGAAAGTGCTTGGCGCCGACGAGAAAGATGTGGCGTTTTTCCGTAAATGCTATAATCGCCTCGGGCGTAAGAGGGTGGAAGAGTTGCGTGATCGCGCCATGCAGGATGATGTGCATCTGAAGGTGCGTTATTTCGCGGCGGCTGCTAAAGCGCAACCAGAAATGCATGATTAGCTTAAACTAGTAAGAGACCTCTCCAGCTATTTAGTTAAACTTAATAAGTGGAGAGGTATTCGTATGGCCTACAATTTAGACAAAATCGTGCGACCGACCGACGCGATCTATCAGCAATTAACTGAATTCTATACTTACAATGAGCATATCAGGCGACTGTCTAAAGCCACTCTCTCAGGGCAGATGAGCGACATAAACTATTTTGTGCGATTTAGCGGGCTTAAAGATCTCCGAGGAATAACCAATGCTCAGATATATGCGTGGATTTCCTATCAAGTCGATCAAGGGAATAAAGGCAGCACAGTGAACGCAAGACTTAAACGGTTGATCGCGATGTTGCGTTGGCAAAGAGACGATAACCTCTCGATGCCAGGACTCAAAATATCACGCATCCCGCTGCAAAAAGAAGAACCGCCAAAACGTACGTATTATACAAGAGAACAGATATATAAGGTGTTGCAGTATGCCGACAGGCGAGAATGGCTATGGATTAAGATGATGTTTGATTGTGGATTTCGCGTATCGGAGTTACGCATGCTACGATTGAGCCAGATCGACGGCGACGTAGTACAGTTTACTGGTAAAGGGCGCAAGGCACGGCCAGCGATCTTGAGCAAGGAGGTGGTAGAGAGGCTGCAGGATTGGGTTACGCGTGAACAAATTGAAGATTATCTGTGGCCAAGCGGAAGATCTAAGAGAGAGCCAATAAGCGTAAAGGTTTTACGCGAGCAAATGCGCAAACCGTTTGAGCACGCGGGCATTTACGGAGCTTGCCCTCACGACTTACGTCGGTCATATGCCACTGACTTAAAGAGATTGAACGTGCCAACGAGGCGGATTCAGCAAGGTTTAGGGCACGCCTCAGAACTGACCACGGAATGCTATTTGAGAGATTTGGATGGGGCAGAAGTTAGGGATATTTACGACGTGAAATATTCGGCGCCAGAACCACCACTACGCTAATGCTTGTACAAAGTGCTTGACAAAAACGGCCCGCTTTGCTACAATGGAAATATCGAATCACAGGAATCGATCGAACATTACATTTTGGAAGTGCTGGTATAGGGGTATATTAGCACTACAAAAGTAATGTGACGATTTTTGTATTACTTCGCACGAAGT
>CAZETG010000031.1:0-11466 GCA_964514875.1 uncultured Candidatus Saccharibacteria bacterium
TACAGAAAAGGTATTAGGAAACCAAGGCGCAACATCAAACTACCGCTCCGCACGAGCACAAAAACAGGGCACGGTTGAAAACCGTGCCCGTAATACGTTTAGGAGCGAGTTACAGCTGAACATTAAACAAATTGCGCAGTTGATTGATAATGTCATCGGTTTCCGCATTAATCAACGCGGCCTCATTAATATCGCTCAAAATTTGCAATTCATTGGTTTCGCTGAGATTATAGCCGATCGTATAAATCGGCACGCGCATGCCGCCGACAATATCGGTAATTTTACCGAGACTGTAGCCGCGATTTTGCTCGCCGTCTGAAAGGACGAATAGCATCGTCTTCGCGTTAGGAATCTCTGCAGCCTTCCGGTGCAACATCTCGAGTGCTACTAGTACAGCATCATAAGTCGCCGTGCCACCATTGGCGGCCAGCGATTTCACGGCGCCGCTAAAACGCGCGCGTTGTTCTTCATCGAAGGGCTGCAATTCCAGATTGACAAAAACCTCGTCCGCATATGACACTAAGCCGACGTAATTGCCGCTACCAATATAGCTCGCCGCCGTCGTCAAAGATTCCTTCAATGCCGTTAGCGGCGCACCATCCATGGAGCCGGAAATATCCGCCACGAAGATCGCCACGATCGGTCGACCACCGTCTTTGTTCGTCTTCCAGAGCTTCTGCGCGGCCAAATAGCCTGCACCATCCAAGCCAGGATCTTGACTTCGGTAATCATTATGCAGATTAAAGCCTTTGCTGTCAGCCAATTTCTGCGCTTCCGCGCTCAAGCAATAATCTACAAACATTCGCGCGATCGCTTGCCGCTCCTCCGAAACATATCCAAAAGTATAAACCGGATGATCATGCCGAATGCCTGCCGGAATATAAACATAATCCCGCAGCTCCGGGGAATTATGGTAGGCCTGTTCTTCCATGACCATGGCCTTAATAATCCCTTTCGCGGCTTGCGTTCTCAGCACACCTGTCGTATAAGCGACCGGTGGCGTCTGGCGCTGATAATCTAGCAGCTTCTGTGCAGCCGCTTCCGATAACGGATTCCGCGGATCGAAACTATGCAACATCGTCGTCAAAATATTCAAGCCCGTCGCCGAAGTGTACGGATTCGTGTAAGCGAAAGTCAAATCTCCCGCCAAACTCGCTTCCAACACTTTATCGACACTGACATCGCCGTATTTCGCGACAAAATCCTCATGCGTTTGCTTTTCCATCAGAATGCCGGCCGTATTTCCGGCCATGCGCTTTGTCAGCTCGATTACGTCGACGCCTTTTGCTTGCAACATTTTGCCGAGCGCATCCGACGAGGGGATATAGACATCCGGACGATAATCGCCTTCCGTCATATACGTCGGTACTTCGCCCGAAGCAATCTTGCGTACGCTCACGCTTGCCGTCTGACCATTAATTTCCGGACGCGAATTATTAAAATTCTTTGCCAAGATATTGATCAGATCGTCCGGCGTTTCGCCCGACAGTTCCGACGGCGCGGCAATTTCGATATCAATTTGGCCAGTTCCGCGTACGGTCAGGTCAAACGTATCAATATCCGCCAAAGCCCGTGTAACCGTCTCCAGATCATAAATATCCAGCGGCGCTTCAACTTGCGTGGTCGTGACTTTCGTCAGTTTCGACTCCAGCTCCTCGACCGCTTCGTCGTAAGTGTAAGTCCGCGCATCTCCATGACCGCCCGATCCGCTGCAACTTGTACAACAGAGCAGGCAGCACGTCAATGCTAGCACTAAGGCCAAAATTTGCTTCAAAGTTTTCATCAGAAATCTTCCTCCTTCAGAGATTCATTGATCACTTCAATCCATCTTTCGACTTCGCTCAGAGCGTCATGGTCGTCCGCGTCACCCTTGGCATCGTGTTGATTAATCAAATCCGCCGACGCCGCGATGAGCCTCTTTGCGCTCGCCACCTGTTCACGAATAGCTTTTTGATACTCGCTTAAGACTGGATCATTCCTAATGTTTTCTGTATCATTATCAATTGCAAGACATCTGTTATAGATCTTGCGGATATATTGGCATATTCGCAGCTCAATCTTATCCAGCACTGGGAGTGTATCCTGTAGATACTGAGCATGATTAACTTTAAGCAATTGATCTTGCCGGATTTTCAGTTGTTTGATTGCATCGAGTCGAGCACGACAATCAAGACACAAATTATGAATCGTTTTATCGTCGATCATGACAATAGAACCAGACAACGGCCGCTCCAAGTCCTTCAAGAGCTCCCATGTCTCCATCAACTCTAGTGATGTATCTTGCGGTGGCGCCTTTAACGCTTGCTCTTGTGCTTCGTCAAGCTGCTTCCGCATTCGATCAAGCTGTTCACGCTTCTGCGCGATATTCGCAGATATCAGACGCACAAGATTAAACGCTAGACCGAGCGCGTTAAAGATCAAGACTCCCCAGAATATCTTCATCCAGATTCCATAGGGCCGCACGCCTGCATTAACAATAATAGCGTCGCGGGCTGCATACTGCGAGACTAGAACCGCAATCGTTACAATCACCATATAAGCAAAGATCTGGCAATGCCATTTATATTTTTCTATGCTCAGCTTTCTCAACTTTTCTGTGCTAAGTTCTTTCAACTTTCTCGCCTCCTAATTGGTAAAGTTCCTAACTAAACACCTGCCTTGTTGTCACCCTTTCCCGCCGCCTTATTGTCGAGCTCCGCATACGCATCGAGCGTACTCGTAATTGCGTGCTGCAGATTTTTGTTGCCGAGGCGCATGGTCTGCTTCAGATCCTGCATGGCCAGCGCAGTCATCAAATTCTGCTGCCAAGCCGGAATCATCTCATCGGCGATCGCCTGAGTATTGCTAGCCAGCACTTCCGTCGTAGCTATGCGTGCATAGACTTGCGTCAGCAACTGTAGGCACAACGTTTGCGAAGTCTTCAGATCCAGCAGACGTCTCTCTAAACGTTCACGTTTCTGCTGAGCTCTATCATCAGCTATGACGGCCTCATGATTCACGATCTCGGAATTCTGTGGCATTACAGGTTGATTCGCGTCAGCGCCGAGCGTTTGCTCGAGCAGCCGTTCGCCAGCCATAATGCGTAAGGTCAGCTGTTTGTGACATTCCGCAAGCTGGTCGTAAGTATCTTCCAACATCTTCGTGTCGACTTGTAGGGCTAATCTGCGCCCCTCCAGCTCGACTTTTGCACGATCCAACGTCTCCGCAATCTTAAAATATTGCGACTGTAGGTTCGTATTGACTTTTGCCACTCTGAAAAATCCCGCGTCAGTCTGGCGCGAGCTCTCATCACGGCTCTGCAGAGAATCATTCAGCGTTTGCAAAAGATCCAGCACGGCGCCGGCGTCACGTTTCACCGCTGCTTCCAGCGTTTGCTCCGTGATCGTAGCGATCCGCGTCTGTAATTTCTGCCCGTAGCGCAGAATCTGCGTAATCTCGCACGATTCAAGCCTCTGCATCAGACTCTGAATTCGCTGTTCGTCTTGCGGCGACAGACACTGAGTCTTTTGCGGCTCGATCATGTCAGTACCCTCACCATTGAGACAGCTTGCGCTGGCTCTTTCCGGCTTGGGGCATGGCTTCGTGGACTGGGGTGTAAAACGGCTCATTCAAATCTACCTCCTCCTAATTTGCAACTTGAGCACCAACAAACAGGTCGACTCGCAAAAAGCGACCTAGTTACCATTCTATTGTAGCACAGATTATCAAAATTGTCAAGCGAAATAGGGGTAAGATTGACAAAAATAGATAGCTGTGCTATAATAAAAGAATGCCCGTACCATTTTAGCTACGGTTCGCATTTTAACATATTCCTAATACAATTTACTCGGTATCATCAGAGGCAATGTCAGAAATGGAGGATGAAAAATGGCAAGATCAAAGTTAATGATTAAGATTGGCATCGGTGAGGCTTTGTTGGTTGCATTCTTGCTGTGGTTGGGGATGTGGAAGTTTAAACTTCCACTCACGGTCAGGAATCCAATAGCGTTTCTTTACTATGGAGCCGTCTTACTCATCTTGGTGGCCCCGATTTGCTTTTATACTTACGTTTATAATTTGGGTCACCGTCAGCAGTACTGCAAATTCAGTTTTATTCCGCTCCTACTCTATTTTATGGTCATCTTGATTGGCGGCCTAAGCATGCTGGCGATTTTTAATGCTCGGCGTTACGCAAGTCAGATTTCCATTCCAGAGGCTCTACCTTTCGCAGAGGGCGATCTTGCGCCGTTCGATCCAGCGCAAATACCTTGGATCGATGAAGCTTATGCTAGTGTGCTCGGCGACAAGTTGATTGGTACGCTGGGTGCAGTCGGCTCGAGTGTGGAGCTTGGCGAATATGTCCGTCAGGATGTAAACGGGGAATTATTTTTCGTTGCGCCGATTTTGCATGCTGGCTTTTGGAAGTATAACGCCAATCCTAGTGGCACTCAAGGTTATGTCATGGTGTCAATGACCGACGATAATGATGTTCGCCTAATGAGTGATTATCGGATTCGTGTGCAGCCGTCTGGACATGCCGCCTGGGGCGATCAGCTCGAGCGCATCGTCTGGCAAGCCGCTCCGACCAGGACTACCTGTGAGTGTAAGTTTGAGGTTGATGACAATTTACATCCTTGGTGGGTTGTACCTCTAGAGGAGCCACAGATTGGCCTTTGGGCTGGTCCGGACATCACTGGAGTAGTCCTCGTTGACGCTACCGATGGCAAGAATGTCCAGGTTTACGACGTGGACGACGTTCCAACGTGGGTCGATCGTATCTATCCGTCGACGCTCATCGAGCGACAGCTGCAAAACTGGGGTCAATACTCCAATGGATTCTGGAATACGTGGTTTGGCAAGGTCGGCATGTTGCAGTCCGACGAAGGTAATGTCGTAGTCTATTCAAATGACGATTGCTATCTGTTTGACTCTTTGACCTCGTACGGAGGGGCGGATGAGAGCACAGTTGGCTTCGTCTTGACGAACCTACGGACTAAGGAAGTTGTGCATTTCAGCTTGGCTGGCGCCACGGAATTTGCCGCTTGTCAATCAGCGCTCGGCGACGAACGGGTCAAGGCACAAAATTACAGCGCCACTTTTCCGTTGCCTACTATGATCGAGGGTCGTCCTGCCTATTTCATCTCGTTGGCCGACCCGGTAAGTAGCATCATTAAGAGCTTCGCTTTGGTCGATGTCGAAAAGTACCAAATTGTCGGCATTGGCACTACGATTCGTGAAGTCGAACGTGATTTTTGCGCCAAACGCCAACAACTAGGCGTTAGCTCGACCTATGCGTCGTCTAGCGATTCGCTCGACATTACCGGTGAAATTAAGCGCTGGGGTGCGTATGCTCAAGGCGGCAATACATACTATCTGTTTGTAGTGGTCGGCCATGAAGATAAACTGCTCCTGGCTGATGCGTCGATGCCCGAAGCCGCGATCACTCGCGAAGGCGACCGTGTTAAGCTACAGGCTATGGCGACCAAGGGCTCAAGCTGGATGGTATTGAGCTTTGACAATCTGGAATTTACCCAGGATGTTGGCAGTGATGATTTGGAGCTCGAGCAGAATACCGGCGATATTGAGGCTGTTGTTGCCACGAATAAACAACAGCTATCATCAGAGCCAAACCCTCCTGGCGATCGAGTCGCGTAAATAATTTTCGTATTAGGAATATGCATCGCACTTTATTATGATCTCACGGCCCCTAGCGTCTAGGGGCCGGTTTTAGGCGGTCAATCTATTGAAAAAATAGAAATATGTGCTATAATAGAAGGATAGGCCTATTTTGGCCAAAATCTGGGGAGGTGTACCTTATGTATATTAAAGTTGCCAATTGGTTTGCCAAAAACTCTTGCCCGCTGTACTGTGATTATGGTGTAATTCGTCGGCCTTGTCGTGCGATTTATCGTTGGTTGGCGGAAAATCCAATGCTCTACCGGCATGCCATGCAGAAGCGCGGCGTGACTGCGGAAATGTTGGCGTATCCGGCAGAATTGCCGTTTGATGTGAATACTTATCCGCCACTTTATAGCAACTGGCGCTTTGCGCCTTGGGAGGAAATTGCCGATCCGGACGATCCGAAGCAATATAACCTCATTTCTTCCAGTGGCGGGCAGGTGATTCGGCGCAGTCCGAGCTATTGCGATTATAAAATCTTCGAGCTGACCGGCCAACATCTCGCGCGCAATATTCCGGGTCGTTTTGACGCGGCGCATTGGGTCGAATATCTCGCGCAGGCCGGCTACGAAACGGTCGTCGAGCGCCCGCGCCCGGGGCACCACTACGTCGGAGTAATCCCTGATTATGGCGAGTTTGGGCATGTAGTCTGGTTTGGCATGTTGGGCAAAGCTTGCCAGCCGAGCGAGTCGGACGCATTAGACGCAGCCAGTCGATCGCATCCGTCAAGAACGATGGCAAATGGCCGCGATTCACATGGGCATGATTCTTCTGATTCATCGAGTATGGCAGCAGTGTCGTCTCAAGCAAATGCGGCGATCGTCGCAGATCAGGCGAATCCGTCAAATTCCGCGGCGCAGCCAAAGCGAACGCTTGCAGGGCGGTGGTACAGTGATAATTTCCATCGCTTCTACGTTGCTCCGGCGGACGAGGATGATTCGGCGGCGGCCTATTACTGCTCGACTTACGAAGGCTTCCAGTTTCACATTCTGCGCATTGAGCCAGGCGACCGTCGAGTCACTTGGGTGCAGATCGACTAATTAGCAAATATTTACACAAACCCCGCCAGGGAACTGGCGGGAAATTTTCATATCATAATTATAATCTTTTGGCCTCTGCTCGGGGTTACAGAACAAAAAATGGTGGTCCAGAAGGGACACTTCTTGAACCTGATTCTATTGTAGCAAAACTCCTAGTTTCACGCAATTACGGCAGGATTTTCAAACTTCCGACTTTTGAAACAACGGACGCTCCAGAGCTGAACGATGAGTATGAATACATCTTATAGATAATCTACCACTTTTTTCTAGAACCAAAATATGGGTGTGGCGTAGAGCAACGCCCCAAAACTAATACGACATCAAATATCAACTCCCCTCTGGCACGGTCTACTATCTGCGTCAAGCGCGAACGCCGTAACGTCGCCCACTTCACCAATACGCCGAACTAACAGGGGTGATGACGGTAGTGTATAATTTTTGTATTCAGTTTTATAAGGGGTGAAACCGCTTATCTTTTTATGGGGTATTAGGTGGAGTTTTTGCGGGTTTTGCGGTTAAAGTGAGGTTTCTGTGCTGGTTTTCGATTTTTGCTCGCCGCCATTTAGAGGGGCAGTTTTTTAATCAAAAACTATTTCTGGTGCGTGGCAGTAAGATAAGAGTATGGGAAGACCGACGAAATATAATCAGGAAGTCGCCGATAGGCTTATTCTTTTTATCGAGCAAGGGCTAACAATCAAGGACGCTTGCTACGGTGTCAACGTTTCTCCCGACACTTGCTCCCGTTGGCGGCAGAAATACCCAGAGTTTGCTAAGAAGTTTATGGAAGCGTCGAAAAAGCAACTTTGGGGGTCAGCGGACGCTCTCGCAAAATATCACCATTATCGACCATATAGGCGAAAGGTGGGTGTTTACCTACCTTCACGCCAAAAGCCCCTTAGAGAGCCTCTACGAGGCTCACAGGGCTATTCTAGGAGCAGCATTGGCGGCGGATTTGATGACGACTTTTTGCCTATTGTAGTAATCTAAAACGCCCCGTTTCAGATTTGCCTCAAAAATGGTATAATTAAAGTATTAAGGTTATCAAGTTTAAGCACTGTGCGAGGAGTGTTATGGAAGAAGTCTTTAGGTATCTCAAAGCCTTAGAAGTTAATTTTTTAGCTACCAGAAGCGGCGAGGGTGTCAGTTGTCGCCCATTTGGCGACCCAGTCAAGTTCGATGGCAAGATCTATATGCTGACGCACGCTGAGAAAGATGTAGCAAAGCAACTTGCTGAGAACAATAACATTTGTATTGTTGCCTACAATTCCGACAAAGACAACTGGCTCAGAGTTTTCTGCGAAGCAGTTGACGATAGCGATAATACCGCCGCCAAGCAAGCCATTATTGACGAGTTTGACTGGGCAGAGGAGGCAGGCTACACGCTAGATAGCCCAAGTTTCAAGTGCTACTATCTCGCCAATGCAAAGGCTGAGGTCCGTGATAGTGATGGAGAGGTGCTAGCAAGTTATGAGTTCTAAAAGATTATTGTTAGCTTCATCTGGACTTGCCAACGAGGAAATTATTTCCAATCTTGAGGAGATGGTTGGAAAACCACGCAAAGATATAAATGTAGCCGTAATTAACGAAGCAATAAAAGGTGAGCCTGGCGACCACCGTTGGTTTACCGAAGAACTAACACACTTGACTTCTATTCTTGGCGGAAATATCGAGTTTATCGACCTTCAAGCTCACGATATGGATTATGTGAAATCTCGTATTGACGAGGCTGATATGATATTCTGTTTTGGTGGTAATACTGACTATCTTGCTAATACTTTTGTCAAAACTGGCTTCGATAAAATCTTACCGCAAATTTTAGCGGAAAAGGTCTGGGTGGGCAGTTCGGCTGGCTCCTGCGTTCTCTGCCACAAGGAAGCCGACGAAATCCAGAGCGCTATCTATAAAGAAAAACGAGAAGCTGATAGGTTTATGGAATATGTGCCGATCATTTTTCTACCGCACCTTCACGGCTGGTTCAAGTTTGATACGCCAGAAATAAGACGTGCTTCGGAGCTGACTAATTTACCAGTTTATGCTCTATCTGATAATGCTGCATTGAAGATGGTTGACGACCAGCCGCTTGTTATTCTTGGTCCGGATTATATTGTCGCTGAAAAGGGAGAAATAAAATGAAGCTCTATATCGCTCGCCACGGCTTAACTGACTGGAATAAAGAAATGCGTGCACAAGGTCGCAAGGACTTGTCGCTTAACGCCGAGGGGCGCGCGCAAGCTGAAGAATTGCGCGATAAGATTAAGGGTATCGAATTTACCGCCGTCTATGCCTCACCCCTCAAGCGTGCCGCCGAAACTGCTCAAATCGCCGTCGGTGATCGCTATGAGATTATTTACGACGACAGACTGCTAGAACGCTCATTTGGCGACTTCGAGGGCAAAGTTGTGAAATCTTGGTCGGAACTCGTAGAGGGTGTAAATATCGACGATATTACACTGGAAGAAATATCTGGTGGAGTAGAGCCTGTGTGCAGTATGCTTGCTCGTGTTGATAGTTTTTTAGACTATCTCAAGAAACACTATGACGACAGTGCTACTATCCTCGTGGTCGGGCACGGAGCAATGTCAAAGGCTTTTGACTGGGCGCTCACGAAACATAGCGCCGACGATGTTTTCGGCAAAACTCATCTCGGCAATGCGGAGGCTAAAGTGTATAATTTATAATTTTGCACTGCGCTTGCTACCGTGTTGACAAAAAATCTTCCGTGTGCTGAAACAGGGGTAGAGAAATAAAAACTCCGCCCCTGTTTTGCGTCATAAAACACTAAAAATTATGATATAATTATCGTAATATAACGAGAGGAACAAAGTTATGGAAAATGAGAATATGGACTGTCCTTTGGTGGATATTACAAGGACACTCCAGGGTATTCCAGACCATGGCGAACCTTGTGATCGAGAAGTTACAAGTGACGGCACGGAGATTATCTTAGAGAACGATATGGGGGACGAGCCGTATTTTGGCTAGAATAACTCTATGAGGAAACGACCGCAACAGGAGCAGCCTGGCTCTGTTCCGAGGAAAGATCTAAAATTTGTTCTTTATGCTCGAAAATCGACAGAAGAAGATACAAAGCAAGTTCACACTATCGAAGACCAAATTGAGGTGTGTCAGGAGTATGCTGAGGCTCAAGGCGATATTAACATCGTAGAGATCATCAGGGAGCAGAAATCAGCTAAATATTCTCGTAATCGTCCCGAATTTATGAGGATGCTTAAGGGTATCAAAGATGGTGATTACAATGCAATTATCTCCTACGCTCCTGATCGCCTGTCCCGCAATATGCTTGAGGCTGGCGAAATTATCGATATGCTCACTCCTACTAAAGAGAGGGGTTCAATACTACTAAAAGATCTCGTATTCCCAAGCGCCACCTTTGGTAACGATCCTGGTGGTCGCCTGTCTCTCGCCGTGATGTTTTCACTCGCCACTCAATATTCTGAGCAGTTGGCTGAGCGTGTTGCGATAGGTCATAGTAAGAACCTCAAAAGAGGTGCATCAGCTGGCACGCCAAAATGGGGTTATACTCGGGATGAGTTTTCTGGACATTACGTTCCGAGTCCTATCTTTGATGCTATCAAAGAATGCTGGGAAATGCTATTGGAAGGAAAGTCTCAAGCAGATGTTTTGCGATGGCTGGTTAAAAATAAAATTCGCAAGCATACAAAATCTGGTAAACTCATTAAGCCGACCAAGCAGATTCTCTCAGAAGTTTTCAAGGACAAAATTTATTACGGTGTTTTAGAACAGGGAGGAGAAACTGTGGATTTACGCAAAGTTCAACCTGATTTTATACCGATGGTAACGGAAGAGCAATTTGAGCAGGTTCAAAAAGATGGTGCCGATGGATATCAGAAGCATATCAAGCATTCCGATGGGTCCAATATCGAGTTACCGCTAAAGGGTATGGTATATTGCGATACGTGTGGCAGCAAGATGTATCCTGGAGCAAGTAAGGGGCGTATGCCAGGTAAAAGATTTGTTTATTATACTTGCCAAAATAAAGATTGTCCTCGTAGACCAAAAGGTATTCGAGCTAAATATATCTTCGATGATTTTTATGAGACATTGAAGGCAATGGAGCTGGACTCAGACGCTACGTATGCTGCTTATGAGAAAGAGCTTGACGAAAACATCCAGCTCGAGCTGGACTCCCTAAAAGAAGAGCGAGCGAGTCTTGTCGGTCTCAAGAACCAACACAAACGGGACTTAGAGCTTGCTAATGCCGATTTTATGCGTTTATCTAATCCGAAATTCAAAACCCCAGAGGCTACGCTCGAAGCTTGCCGCCATCGTATCGATGTTGCTGCCACGGCTATGAACGACATTGCCGACGATATCGCTAAAATCGACAAAACTCTGAACGACCCAGCATCCATCAAGATGACGAAGGAGGATTTCTTGAACCTGCTTGCCACCTCTGCTGAGAAACTCAAAAACGGCACTTTTGCGGAAAAAGACGCCATTGCCAGAATATGGCTCTTGAACCTACGAATTGGGGAACAAAAAGAGGTCTCCTACCTCTGTAAAACGGAGTTAAGAGACCTCGTTAAATTTGGAAATGTCTTGAATGGTGGTTCCGGGCGGACTTGAACCGTCGACACAAGGCTCTTCAGGCCTCTGCTCTACCAACTGAGCTACAGAACCAACTCCCTCCATTATAACACACTTCCCAGAAAAAGTAACCCTGAATTTCTAGGTTCACTTAACGAATCCAGAAAGAGCTAGTCTATAGATACTCAACAAAATAGGA
>CAZETG010000032.1:0-11324 GCA_964514875.1 uncultured Candidatus Saccharibacteria bacterium
GTATATTAGCACTACAAAAGTAATGTGACGATTTTTGTATTACTTCGCACGAAGTCGCAGAAGAATAATAAATAGCAATCATGCCTTATGGTTAAATCTCTATACCATTCTCTAGATTACGGTGAGCCTCTTGTCATCTAAAGATTCCAACCCGGCTCAGCTGTAAAATTAATCTTTCGAATGGTATAGAGATTTACAGAAACACACTATCTTCTTGATCCCACTCATACTATTATCCCTACCGTACTAGACAGCGGAGGGGAATACCAAAAAGTCGAAACGCTCCATTGTCGCTAGCAGTGACACTAGTCGGATAGAACGATAAGCTCCATGTGCGTATAGAATCATTGGTTAAAATAGCTCGAGAAGACCAATAATTTACATTGCTATCAGTCCATGAAGCTAGGGCTCCAGGCTGATCAATAAGACCGCTCCGCACGAAGTTTAATAGTATTTTAAGGATTAGGTGATAGAATGTGAGTATGCGAATATTGATTGTAGAAGATGAATTTATCTTGGCGGATATTGCGGCGAGTCGGCTCAAGAAAGATAATTATATTGTCGATATTGCGACGGATGGGGAGGACGGGCTATATAAGGCGTTAAATGGTGATTATGATTTGATGATTCTGGATGTGATGTTGCCATATAAGGATGGTTTTGAGATTTTGCGTGAAGTGCGAGCGAAGGGCCTGAATACAAAGATAATTATGCTAACGGCGCGATCGGAGTTGGAGGATAAGTTGAACGGGTTTGAGCGTGGGGCGGATGATTATATTACGAAGCCGTTTAAGATTGAGGAAGTAGTGGCGCGTGTGAATGCGCAGTTGAGAAGACGTAATATAAATGGCATTGCAGAACAGTTGAAGGTGGGAGATTTACGTTTGGATTTGAAAACTTCTAAGATTTCGCGAGCAGAGACGGATGATGCAATTGAGATTAGTCGGAAAGAATTTTTGCTGTTAGAATATTTGATGCGACATCAGAATACAATTGTGGCAAAAGAGCGACTTTATATGCAGGCGTGGGGAATGGATAAGGAATGTGAATCGAATAGTCTGGAGGCGTATATGTCATTTATTCGGAAAAAGCTGAAGGCGATCGAGGTAAATGTTATAATTAAAGCAGTGAGAGGAATGGGTTATAAGCTAGAGGCAGAGAGTGACTAAACTGCGAAAGAAGATTTTTTGGACTTTGTTGACGATTTTGTCGCTGTTTTTGTTGAGCATTTTTTTGATTTTTTGGTACCAGGATTATAGTCGGGAGAAATTGCTTGTTGAGCAAAGTTTGATGCGGATTAGCAAAGGTTTTGATAACATTTTGCAAAATGGTGGTGAATTGTCGAGGATTGGCAGTATTGATTTTTCTGATGATTCTTTAAGCGATGAGGAATTGAAAAAAATTATGAATGCCAAAATGTATGCGGTTTTATTGAATCATGATAAGCAGATTTTTGGGATTATTAGCTATACAGAGGATGGTACGATTAGCGAGGATGTGCCGGTGACAATTGCAGAGATTGTTAACCGAGAGGTGAAAAGTACGCTATATGTAGGGAATTTGTATTTTAGTGATTTTTCCTATAAATATAACGATGCGGGCTATGTGATCTTGTTTGATAATCGGGATTTGCGTGAGCAGCTACTGGTGTCCTTGTATATTATGTTGCTGTTGTTTGTGTTTGCGGAGCTGATTATTATGGTAACTTCGGATTTGTTGTCGGAATGGCTGATGAGCCCAGTGGAAAATACGTTTAATAAGCAGCGGCAGTTTATTGCGGACGCGTCGCATGAGCTGAAAACGCCGCTAGCAATTATTATGAGCTGTGCGGAGATCGTGGAGGATAATCCAGGTGAGACGCGGCGCATTCAGGATATTAAAAATGAATCAGAGCGGATGAACAAGCTGATTACTAATTTGCTAGATTTGGCGAAGGTTGAGAATGCGCATGGCAAGGGCTTTTATAAGACGATTGATTTGTCGGCATTAGTGAAGCGGCGAGTTTTGACGTTTGAAAGTTTGGCGTTCGAGAAAGAGATCCAGGTTGAACCGAATGTACAAGATAAACTTGAAGTGCGAGGAAATGCGGAGGAGCTTAATGAATTGTTAAGTATTTTGTTGGATAACGCCATTCGGCATGGTAAGAAAAATAGTACGATTACGGTGAATTTGCAGCGCGAAAAAAACAAGATTATTTTTGAAGTGATAAACCAGGGGGAGCCGATTCCGCGAGGTGAGGAAGAGAAGATTTTTGAGCGGTTTTATCGGAGTGATAAGTCACGGAATCGTAAGGATAACCATTATGGTTTGGGATTGGCGATTGCGAAGGGGATTATCGAAAATCATAATGGTATTATTACGGCGGAATCGAAAGGCGGATATACGACTTTCCGGGTAGCGTTTGGGAAATAGCTTCCTTACCATTATTCCTACCGTACTAGACAGCGGAGGGGAAAGCCATCCGTAGAGCTGTCGCTATATATGGCTTCAACAATTGGAAAAGAAAATCGAAAATCATAAGCTCGAGTAGGATCCTGGATCGCTAAATTTCGTGCCCAGTTGAGCCCAAATAGTCCTGCATTCTGGAGACCTCCCTGCGCGTGCATCGCATCGCTCCGCACGAAGAAATTAGAGTAATGAAGGTGGGTCAAGGACGACGGAGAATTGGCTGTTGTGGGTGAAAGGCTCGAGGGCGGTGCGCAGGCGGTTGCGGGAGGTGGATTTGAGGAATAATTGCCAGGTGAAGCCGCGGCTGGTGTGTTCGTGAAAGGCGGGCGCAGGTGGAGAGACGGTGAGCTGAGGTAATTTGCTGAGCTCTCGGTGGGCGGTTTGGATTTTGGCGAGGGTGGTTTTTTCGGTTTTGTAGGTGACGGATAATTTGGCGAGGTGGGTGAAGGGTGGCAGTTGCTGCTGACGGCGTTTTTTGATGAGATAATTGGAGAATTCGGTAAAATCGCTACGCAGAGCAGTTTGAATAACGGGGTGATCAGGCTGATAAGTCTGGACGACGACATTGGCGATATTGAGGTGGCCGCGCCCGACGCGTCCGATGACTTGAGTGAGAAGTTCAAAAGTGCGCTCTTCGGTGGCAAAATCGGGTAATGCGAGCCCGGAATCGGCTTGAACGATGCCGACGGTGGCAAGATGTGGGAGATCAAGGCCGCGGGCGAGGGTTTGAGTGCCGATGAGAATGTGAATATGGCCAGATTTGACGTCTTCGTAAAGATTAGCAAGATCCTCGGATTTTTTGTTGTCGCCGTCAAAGCGGGCGATTTTGGCATTGGGAAAGAGCTGCGAAAGCTCGGATTCGAGCAGTTTGGTGCCAAAACCTTTATGAATAATACTAGCGTGGTGGCAATTAGGGCAGCCGGAAGGGACTTTTTCTTCGTGCCCGCAGATATGACAACTTAGGGTATAAGTATCAGTATGGAGCGTCATTGGGAGGTAACATTCAGGGCAAAGCGCCTGCCAGCCGCATTCTTCGCAAACCGTAATTGGGGCGGAACCGCGTCGATTATGAAAAACTAGAGTTTGATGTCCATCCTGAATGTTTTTTTGAATATTTGTCAATAATTGGTTAGAAAAGTAACGGTTTTTAGAGAAAGAAGGGCGATCTTTGAAGTCGATGACGGTGATTTTGGGGTCGAGGGCAGTGGTTTTGGCTTTTTGGTCGAGTTCGACGAGGGAATTTTTGGATTTAGCAAGGTAGTAATCAACGAGATTAGGCGTGGCGCTGCCGAGAATACAGGGAATTTTGAGCTTGTTGGCCATAAAACTGGCGAGACGTACAGCGGAATAGCGGGGAGTGTTCTCTTGATAATAGGCACTTTCGTGCGACTCGTCGATGATGATGAGACCGAGGTTGCGGAGCGGGGAAAGAAGTGCTGAGCGGGGGCCGATGACGATGACGCCAGTTGTGCTTTCGAGGATTTCTAGCCAAATTTTGCGACGTTCGGTCATGGTTTGCTGAGAGTGGATGAGGATGACGCGATTGCCGAAGGTTTGCTCGAAAATTTTCACAAGTTGGCTAGTGAGGGCGATTTCTGGCACGAGAAGGATAGTGGAATTTTGGCTTCTGAGGGCATTAGCGGCCATTTGAAGGTAGATATTGGTTTTACCGCTACCAGTAACGCCTCGGAGCAGAGAAGTGGTTCCTGGGGCATTCTGGAGGCTCTGAAGGGCAGTTTTTTGAGCGGGATTTAGCGGAATGAGTGGTAATTTGAGTTCGGAAGGGGTGGATTTGGCAGTAATTTGGGCGGATTTGGCGGTTTTTTGAGCATTTTTTGGAGTTTTTGAAGTGGATTTCGGGTCTTTTTTGGTAGAATCTTGGGTTTTTGAGTCAATATTTGAGCTATTTTGGGAGGATTTCGAGACTTCGGAAACGGTTTTTGGGCTATTTGGAGTGGTTTTGGTCAGAGAAAACGTATCATTTTGATCAAAATTGAGGAAGGCGGAAGTTTTGAGCGCAGTACGGGCGGCGAGACCGGCTGGAATCATAAGATTAGCAGCAGCGGGGAGGGGCGAAAGATAATAATCAGAGAGCCAACGTGCGGCGTCAAGAAGGTGTCTGGGAATAGGTAGAGGGTGTAGGACGCGAATAATTGATTTGGTTTTGAAGGGTGAAGATTTGACGCGCCGTAAAACAATGCCGGTGATGGTGCGGCGGCCGAGCGGAATCAGGACGACATGTCCTGGCAAAAGCGAGAGTTCAGAAGAATAGGTCAGCGCTTCGCCACCATCGCGATAAACTTCAGTTGGTATTACCTCGAAAAACATATCATGATTATAGCATGTAGAGAGAAAAACGGATGCTGTTCCGTATAATTATATAGTTCCGATATAGCTATGCTATAATGAGAATATGGAATTTGGGCAGTTGTCGGAGGAAGAGTTTGCGGGGCTGGATTTTGCGTGCGGGAATTTTTTGCAGAGCGTGGAGATGTATCGGCGGTATCAGGATCTGGGACGTGAGAGCTATCTGGTCGGCGTGCGGAAGGGCGGAAGGATTGTTGCGGCGGGGTTGATATCGGTGCGACAGTGGCGTTTGGGCAAGAAGATTTTTCGGGTGCCGGGCGGCTGGTTGTTAGATTATGATTCGGCGCAGGCGCTGGAGATTTTGCGGTTTTTGACGGAGCAGAGCCGGGAGTTTTGCCGGAAAAAAAGTGGAATGGTGATTGAAATTTCTCCGAATATTATCAGCCAGCCGCGTGATATGTACGGTAGGGTCATCGAGGGGCGAGATCATTTGGAGACGAAACGCCAGCTGGAGAAATTGGGTTATAAATATCTGGGTGAGTACGAGCAGGCAAAGTGGGTTTTTGTGAAGAATTTGCGGGGCGAGACGCCGGAGAAAATGATTATGGATTTTCGGACGACGCATCGACAGTTGATTCGTAAAGCGGAACGAGAAGGTGTGCGGGTGCGCGAGCTGGGCATGGATGAGCTGAAGATTTTGAAGGAAATTGCGGCGGAAGCGGGCGAGCGGCATGGGTTTCACGATCCGGAAATGGAATATTATAAATCAATGAAACAGAATTTTAGCGATAAGGTCAAATTTGTGGTGGCGGAAATTTCGCGGACTAAGCTCAAAGATTTGCCGGAGACGGAGAAGCGCGATTATATTCCCTTAGCGGCGTCAATGTTTGTAAAAGATCATGGCGAAATCGTCTATCTATATAGTGGTTCTTTGCGAAAAATGCAAAAGTATAATGGTTCATATTTGATTCAATGGCAGATGCTGAAAGAGGCGTTAGATGATGGTTACGAACGATATAATTTTTATGGTACGAAGCCTGTGGAGGGAAATGGCGTGTATTTATTCAAGCAGGGCTTTCGGGGAAATATCGAAGAGCTACTGGGGACTTTTGCATTGCCGATTGGGCTAATTGGGCGTTTGTATTTGGCGCGGATTAAACCGCGAGAAATGGGGGAGGTGCAGTAATGATGGGTATCTTGGTGTTTATATCATTATCCCTACCGTACTAGACAGCGGAGGGGAAAGCCATTCCGACGTTGATTATCGGCAATAGCATAAGCGTTTGATTGGTTGAACCAGAGCATGTATACACGTTGAAACTCTGCAGTAATGCGTGTACGAGAAGACCATGCAAGTGCGCTAACGCCGGCATACGCACTAACATGAGCATTTGCAATTTCTCCGCTCCGCACGAAGTCAGAAAAATCGTCCACTTGTAAATTTTACAATAGAGGAGTATAATGAAGGAAAAGTGAGGAATCATGTTAGACATATTTATTACTTCTAGAGTGCGGCGTAAAATTATTGTAGTATTCGCGAAATATCCTGACTTTAAGACGCATGTGCGGGCTTTGTCGAAGTTGATTAAAGAGGATCCGGGCAATATTCAGCGTGAGTTGCAGCGGTTGGAGCGGGGCGGTTTCCTAGTGATGACGCAGAAGGGCAATACGAAGATTTATCAGATGAACAAGCAATTTCCGCTTTTGAAGGAATTACAGAGCATGGTTATTAAATCGCAACAAATGTCAAAGACTAATCGTTCTGATCGTACAATTGGGTGAGTAAGTTATTTGAGCAGCTGTTGGCGGTGCGTGATTTAGGGGGTGATTTTTTGCGGCCAAGATACGAGACTTGCGTGCAGACAGTGGGATTGCCGGATATAGAGAAAGCGGTGCAACGGATTAAGCAAGCCGTGCAGAAGCAGGAGCGCGTGCTGATTTATGGTGATTATGATGTGGACGGCGTGACGGCGAGTGCGGTGTTGCACGATGCGTTGAAGCTCGCGGGAATTAACGATATTATAATTATGCTGCCGAATCGGTTTACGGACGGCTATGGCATGAGCAAGAAAGCCGTGCAGCGTGCAGTGGATGAGAAAGTGCAGCTTGTGATGACGGTGGACTGCGGTAGTCGGAATCATGAAGTGATAGACGATTTGAATGCGGCAGGAGTTGAGACGATTATTACGGATCATCATGAGTGCGCGAATGATTTGCCGAAGGCGTTAGCGGTGGTGAATCCGAAGCGCAAAGATGTGAAAGTGCCGGCGGATTTGCGCGAGTTGGCGGGTGTGGGGGTGGCGTTTAAGCTGGCACAGGCGTTGGTGGCGGCTGGGTTGATTCCGAATGGGCAAGAGAAATGGCTGCTGGATCTGGTGGCGCTGGGGACGGTGTGTGATAGTATGCGCTTAGTCGGGGAGAATCGGCGACTATGTCATTACGGTTTGAAGGTACTCGAAAAGACGCGACGAGTTGGACTGAAGGAACTAATGCGGCTTGCGGGTGTGAAAAACCTGAACAGCGAAGCGATTGGTTTTCAGATTGGTCCAAGAATTAATGCGGCGGGGCGAATGGATACGGCGGAGCGTGCATTGGAGCTGTTGATGACGGATAATCGTGTACAGGCGGCGCATATGGCGGATGGGCTGGAGAATTTGAACCGTGAGCGAAAAACGCAGCAGAATGCAGCGGTAGAGGAGATTAATAAACGGGGCGTGGGTGAGGCGCCGGTGATTGTCGAGAAGGGTGATTGGCATGAGGGGATTCTGGGGATCATCGCGGGGAAGCTGACTGAGGAATATCGGCGGCCGGCGTTTGTGCTGGCGGAAGTGGACGGAACGTTGAAGGGTTCGGGGCGGAGTTTTGGCGATTTTAATCTGGCGGATGCGCTGAATATGTGCCAAAAATATATTATTGGTGGCGGCGGACATGCCGAAGCTTGTGGTGTGAGGCTGGAAAGGGATAATTTTGAGAACTTTCGGAATGCGGTGAATCAGTATTATCGAGATTTGAATTTGAAGGAGCAGGAGCGGTTTTTGGCGGTGCATGAAGATTTGGCAGTAACGGATTTTGCGGATTTTTCGCTGGAGTTGCTGGAGGAAATGAAGGCACTGGAGCCGTACGGGATGGGGAACGATGAGCCGATTTTTTTGCTGCCGAACGTGCGAGTAGTGGAGGCATCGCGCTTGGGTACGGGCGGAAAGCATTTACGCTTGATAGTATGGGATCAAAACGGTAGAAATATGAAATTGATGAAGTTTTATGCGCCGGAGGAATATTTTTGCCTCCGGGGCGGGGAAATAATTAATGCTTGGATTCGCCTTGAGGAAAATGAATTTCGGGGATTGCGCAGTATCGAGGGGCGAATTGTACAGTTGACATTTTAGCATAAGCGTGATAGGATAGGGGTAGTATGCGAGTTAGTCTCGTGTGGGTTTTTGTTGTCGTATGAGGAATGATTATGCTTTCGTGCGGAGCGGACGCGTCGAGCAATGGGGTCTATCCGTGCATGTTGGCAACAATGGCTATAGTTGGTCGTCGCGCTCACGACTTAATGGCGATTTTCAGGAGAGTTTTGCTGTGGAGTTTTGGTCGTCAGGCATTACTCCGCCTAGCATTAGCATTCGTTATTGGGGAGCTCCCCTCCGCTGTCTAGTACGGTAGGGATAATGGTAATGGATAGCTCTGAATGCAAGTTATGCTTTTCATAAATCTTATTCCCCCCACAAGAAGTATTTGTATTAATCTGCTCCAGAAGGGAGTCTTATGCGTATGGAGCATGAAAATGTTAAGCTCCGTGCGGAGCGGAGGGGTTAGTTCTTCAGGTACAGTTGACGGCTGGACTGGTTTCGGTGCAGATCTTTGGTCGTCCCGTACAAAGATTGTAGATATTGAATCGGATTTCTATAATGCGTATGTTTTTGCTTTTAATAATCCAATTTCTAATCCGCAATATCCTGAGTCACGCTTCTGGGGCTTTCCCCTCCGTTGTCTAGTACGGTAGGGATAATGGTATAGAGATTTAAGTCGGGGCAACACGTGCGGAGCGGATATGTATTATATACAGGATTCGTCGGCGGTTACACTGGCAGGGAGTCCGATTTCTGGACGTCCCGCGCGTACTCTAATGCGGACTTTCAGGTCGCCTTCTACCTCGTCTTTAATGCTTCAGGCGTCAACCCGTCCTACAGCACTAACCGCTGGAGCGGTTTTCCTCTCCGCTGTCTAGTACGGTAGGGATAATGGTAAGAATAAGGCGTCTGCGCTAAATGATAAGAGTAATGGTTTGCTTGCCACAAAAATCCGCTAGATGGTTGATTCTAGCGGTTTCTTGCTACTTAAGCCCTAAACGCATGCGCTCGGCCTTTTCGGCGCGGCGAATTTCGCGGATAATTGCCTTACTGCGGCGCTCACGCTTTGAAATCGGCTTGGAGAAGCGCATCTGAGACTTTTTTAGAGGCATGATACCACTCTGTAAAACTTTGCGGTTGAACCGACGGATGAGGTTTTCGTTCGCCTCGTTCTGATCTTTTCTCGTTACTTTGATTGCCATATGTCCTGTATTATAACAAACTTTTTTATATCTGCCAACCCCTATTTTCTGAGGAATTAATGCGGAGTTTTTACTTGAGTGATGTCTATTGGCTGTGAGTCTTCGCCTGGGTTTCATTTCCTGGGGTTTGTCCTGTGACAATTAGCACGGCATGGAGATAGTACTTTGCTAAGATACAGATGAATTCATGTTTGTTTGGGTTGACGAGATATATTCTGGGAAAGTATACAAAAATCTTTAGTACGTCGGAACATATAGTATAATAGGGGAGAGGTAAGTACAATTATGATTATATTGATGGGGCTTGCGGGCTCGGGAAAGAGCACGCAAGGGCAGTTGTTGGCTCAGGAGACTGGCAAGGTTTGGCTGTCGGCGGGGCAGTTGTTACGTAACACTGGGCAGTTTGACGATGTTTTGCAAAAAGGTCAGCTAGTGGACGATATGTTGACGGTGAAGTTAATGGCCGAGGAAATGGCGCGAATTGTGCGGAGCGGGTATGACGCGATTTTGGACGGGTTCCCGCGTGATGTAGAGCAGGCGATGTGGATTGCAGAGAATATTGCCGAGGTGATTAGGCTTGTGATTTATCTGGATGTGCCAAAGGAGGAGTTGCTGAATCGATTAGAGAAGCGTGGCCGGGCGGATGATACGCGAGAGGCGATTATGAAACGATTTGCAGTTGTTGAGCAAAATATTGTAGCAGTGTGTAAAATTTTGGCGAATAAGGGGATTAAAATTATCAAAGTTGACGGTACAGGTACGCCGGAGGCAGTGTTTGAGCGATTGAAATTAATTGTAGCAGAAAGTGAGATACAGAATGAGTAAGAAGGAAAATCTTGATAAATCAGAGGATTTAGAGGAAAAAATTACCGCGATGCGAGAAGGCGGGAAGATTTTGGGGAAGTTGTTGCAGGATCTGAAGGCTTATGTGCAGCCCGGGATGACGGGGAAGGAAATTGACGCTTGGGTGCGCGCGGAAATTGAGCGGCGTGGTGCGAAGGTAGCTTATGATTATTTGGAGGAGAGTTTTCCAGGGGCGATTTGTATTTCGGTGAATGATACTTTGGTACACGGAGCGCCGAATGAGGAGCCGCTGGAGGAAGGCGATAAGGTTTCGTTCGATCTGGATATACTATATAAAGGGTATTATACGGACTCGGCGTTTACGATGCTGGTGGGAGGAAAGGGTTCACCGGCGGTGAAGGAAATGATCAAAGTGACGGAAAAATCAATGTGGGCAGGGATTGATCAGGTGCGTCCGGGGGCGAAGATTGGCGATATTGGCTATGCGGTGGAGAAGGTCTTGCGGCGGGGGAAATTGGGTGTGATTGAGAATTATATTGGACATGGAATTGGTAAAGAGATGCATATGAAGCCAGATGTGCCGAATTACGGCGTGCGCGGGCATGGTTATACACTGAAAGTTGGGGACACGATTTGCATTGAGCCGATGTCGTGTTTGGGGAAACCAGCGAATTATGTCGATGAGACGAATTGGTCGGTGCGGATGAAAGATGGCTCGATTGGTTGCCATTGCGAGCATACGGTATTGGTGACTGAGGATGGTTGCGAAGTTTTGACGCTGGCAGAGTAGGGGCCAAGCGTCAAGCTTGACATTTTAGCATAAGTGTGATAGGATAGAAGTATCATGCGAGTTAGTCTTGTGCGGGTTTTTGTTGTCAGTTGGGCTATTAGTAATTACGAATGGCGTGGAGATAATATGTCATTTTATGATATTCACTACCATTATCCCTACCGTACTAGACAGCGGAGGGGGCGACCGTTTAAGCGGTTACTGTTATTGGCTGGATGAACGTCCACTGAATACAGGTTCAGGTCATGTGCGTACTGAAAATCTACATTAGTACTACTGCGAGAAGACCAATTGTAGCCGTCGTTGCCTGCGTAACCAGGACGACCAGGATAATAGATATATCCGCTCCGCACGAAGCGTCACAGTTATGGTTCAATATAACAAAGCAGAACAGTAGAATAAATAGTTATCTACATTATAGAA
>CAZETG010000033.1:0-11098 GCA_964514875.1 uncultured Candidatus Saccharibacteria bacterium
AACGCCATCCGAATACTATACTGCTAATGTTGCACTTGAGGGTTGGATGTAGCACAGACAAAAAGCTGAGAATCGGGAGAATTATTCGGCGTTGTAAGGTAGTTGTGATATAATTGCAAGATAAAGAATTGAAATAATCAGAGAAAGGATAAAGCCATGGATGAACAAGTACAGAAGATGCGACATACGCTGAGCCATGTTTTGGCGGCTGCGGTGCAGGAGCTTTATCCGACAACACAATTTGGGATTGGACCGGCGATTGATACGGGGTTTTATTATGATATTGATTTTGGCGATGAGAAGGTTTCTGAGGCGGATTTAGCGCGCATTGAGAAAAAGATGCGGGGGATTGTTGCGCGTAAATGCGTGATGGTGCGGCGAGAGGTTTCGCGCGAGGAAGCATTAGGTTGGGCGAAGGCGCATAATCAGAAGTATAAAGTTGAGTTGATTACGGAATTGCCAGAGGGCGAGACGATTAGTTTTTACGATTTGAAAGATCCGAAGACGGGGGAAGTTTTGTTTACGGATTTGTGTAAGGGGCCGCATATTGATGACTTGGCACAGGTCGGCGCGTTTAAGTTGCAAAGACTTGCAGGGGCGTATTGGCGAGGTGACGAGCATCGGGAAATGCTGACGCGGATTTATGGGGTGGCGTTTGCGGAGGAGAAGGAATTAGAGGAATTTTTGCATCGCCAGGAAGAGGCGAAGAAGCGCGATCATCGGAAATTGGGTAAGGAACTGGATTTGTTCTGTTTTTCGGATTTGGTAGGGGCTGGTTTGCCGATGTTTACGCCACGCGGGACGGTTTTGCGTGAAGAGTTGACGGATTTGTCGTTTGGATTGCGTGGCGGAGCAGGATTTAAGAAAGTATGGACGCCACATATTACGAAATTGGATTTGTATAAGAAATCTGGGCATTTTGCGAAGTTTGGTGATGAACTTTTCTTGGTACATTCGCAGGTGAATGGGGAAGAGTTTGCGCTCAAGCCGATGAATTGTCCACATCATGCGCAGATTTTTGCGTCGAGGCCGCGGACTTATCGCGAAATGCCGGTGCGTTATATGGAAGCGACGACGGATTATCGCGATGAGAAGACGGGGGAATTGGGCGGACTTTCGCGGGTGCGGTCGTTGACGCAAGATGATTCGCACGTTTTTTGCCGGACGACGCAGATTAAGGATGAAATTCAGACGTTGATTGAGATTGTGCGCAAATTATATTCAACGGTTGGTATGAACAAATTGCGGGCGCGATTGTCATATCGGGATTCGAGTGATAAATATTTGGGTGATCCGGAGCTTTGGAAAATGGCGCAGGAGCAGATTAAAGAAGCGGCAGTTGAGAACGGTCTGGATTATTTTGAGCAGGAAGGCGAAGCAGCGTTCTATGGGCCGAAGATCGATTTTATGGCGGAGGATGCGATTGGGCGTGAGCATCAAGTAGCGACAGTGCAGTTGGACTTTGTGCAACCAGAGCGGTTTGAGCTAGAGTTTACGAATGAAAAAGGTGAGAAAGAGCGCCCGGTAATGATTCACCACGCGACGTTAGGGTCGATTGAGCGGTTTATGAGCGTGTTTATTGAGCATACTGGGGGTTGGTTCCCATTGTGGTGTGCGCCGGAGCAGGTGAGAATCTTGACAGTGAATGATCGGGTGGCGGATTATGTGAAGGAGATCGAGAAGGTTCTAAAAAATGTGGTACTAAATGAGCCTGTGAAAAATAATGAGTTGCGGTATGAGTTGGACCTGAGTGATGATTCGCTTGGCAAGAAGATCAAGCGGGCGACAGAGATGAAGATTCCGGTGATTTTGATTGTTGGTCCGAAGGATGCAGAGGCACGCGAGGTGAGTGCACGCGTACGTGATCAAGAAGAGAAAGTGAAGCTGGACGATTTGGCGGAGTGGTTGAAGGCGCAGGCAGAGAAATAGGCAGAGATTTTTAGAGGTATGTGGTGGCGTTGAGAGGGAATAATCGACGCCACTTATGTTAATAGTAAAATGAAAAAATTTAATCAGATAATAGTGATTTTAGGGCCAACCGGTTCGGGGAAGACGGGGGTGGCGATTGAAATTGCAAAAGCTATTGAGGAACGAGCAAAAAAGTTGGTGGCGGGGAATCATTGTGGTTTTAGAGGTGTAGAAATTATTTCGGCGGATTCGCGGGCGATTTATAAACAGATGGATGTTGGGACGGCGAAACCGAGTTTAGCAGAACGAGATGGGGTGAAACATTGGGGAATTGACTTAGTGGAGCCGGGTGAGCGTTTTACAGTGGCGGACTGGAAGCATTATGCTGAGCAAAAAATTTCCGAAATTCGAACAAGGGGGAATTTGCCGATGATAGTGGGTGGGACTGGTTTATATATTGATGCCTTAGTTTACAATTATCAATTTACTGAACAAAAAAAGTTATCACAAGAGGATCGACGGAACGATTGTGCAAATTTTTTGCTCATTGGTATAAAAACTGAACCAACAATTTTACGTAAAAGAATTACGCAAAGGACTGATAAATTATTTGTTCAAGAACTTTATGATGAAACGCAAAAACTAGTTGATCAATATGGTTGGGAAAGTCAGGCGATGAAAAGTAATATTTATCAGTTTGCGTGGGGGTATATGACGGGGAAATATAGTTTGGAAGAAGCGAAAAAGCTAGCGTTTTATGATGATTGGCATTTGGCAAAGCGACAATTGACTTGGTTCAAGCGAAATAAAAATATTAACTGGTTGCCTCTTGCGGAAATTAAGGATTACGTGCTAAAATGTATACAGAATGAGTAAAGAAACTAACACGCCAATAGAAAAATTGTTCGGTTCGAAAACGCGAGCAAAACTTTTGGAGCTGTTCTTTGCGAATACGAATAAATCTTTCTATGTGCGTGAGATTACACGCGTGATTGAAGAGCAAATTAATTCAGTGCGGCGCGAGTTGATGAATTTGGAAAGTATTGGAATTATTCGGAGTGAAACGTTTGATAACAAAGTTTATTATGCGGCGAATATGAAGAATCCATATGCACATGCATTTCAGGAGATTTTTGGGAAACGTGAGCCGGTTGTGCCAGCAGTGCAGCGGGTGCCGGTGATCAAGCGGACGCCGTCGAGTAGTTGGGATGAATATATTCGACCGGTAGCGAAATATCTGCGAGCAATGGCGCTGATGAATCGTGCGCCAGGGCAAGATGGGGTAGATTTGTTGATTATTGGTGATGATCGGACGAAGAAAATGACACGTTGGGCGGAAGTAGTCGAGCAGAAGCAGGGT
This sequence comes from uncultured Candidatus Saccharibacteria bacterium, assembly GCA_964514875.1. GTDB lineage: Bacteria > Patescibacteriota > Saccharimonadia > Saccharimonadales > Saccharimonadaceae > Nanosyncoccus. The sequence continues at coordinate 3,269 of CAZETG010000033.1, forward strand.
AAACCTTTGAATTATGTAATTTTGGCGCGAGACGATTTCTTGTATCGTAAAAGTGTGAAAGATCGTTTTGTGATGGAGATTTTGGAGATGGAAATTTCTGAATTGTATGATCCAGAAGGAATTATTAGAGGTGATGATATTGCGGAATAACCAGCATTCCCGGGGCAGAGTCCTTAATCGTCTGCGACGGTTTGTTTGTTCGCCAGATAAACGGTTAAGTTATTAAAGTGGAGGAAGAAAATGTTTGAGCTTGAATGTAAAAATCCAGATGAAATTATTTTAACAACAAGGAAAACATCGATCGTGTTTAATGTAGCGACCGAGACGATTAGTGCGCATCTGGAAGTAGGGGATATTGTGGGTCCGGGTGAATTTGAGATTGGTGATGTGGCAATTCGTGGAATTGTAACCGGTAGTAGCAAGACGGTTTATGATGCGGTGGTGGGAAATGTGCATATTGGAATTATTGGTGGAATCGAGGAGGCGATTACGCTTGATGAGCTGGGGATTGCTGATGTTTTATGCACGTCTTCAGTGCGGGCAGTGCGAGAAATTGAGCCGAAGGTGGTGATTGTGATGGGTAATGTTGATGGAATGGTGACTGATTTGAAGCTGACGCCGCGTGCAGAGCGGAAATACAAGCTTAAAAGTCGCGATGCTTTGCCGGATGTGTTGGATGTGGTCGCTTTGACCTAGGAGTAGATTATGGGGAATATTGGTACAACAATTTTGACTGTAGTGATCGTACTAGGGGTGATTCTGTTTTCGATGGTTTTGCATGAGCTGGCGCACGGAATTGTGGCGTATTGGCTGGGCGATACGACGGCGAAAGATGATGGGCGATTGACTTTGAATCCGCTGAAGCATTTGGATCCGATTTTGTCGATTATTATGCCACTAGTGTTGCTTTTGACGGGTGGAGTGGTGTTTGGTGGGGCGAAGCCAGTACCGGTTGATTCGCGAAAGTTGAAATATGGGCCTTGGGGGATGGCGTTAGTAGCGATTGCGGGACCGTTGACGAATTTTCTGATTGCGCTAGTGTCGTTTTTGATTGGCTATTGGACGGGGTGGCTAAGTGATGGAGGAGTTCTTGGCGCGGTTTTTGTACAGCTTGTGGGTGTAAATTTAGGATTTGGGGTATTTAATTTGTTGCCAATTCCGCCACTAGATGGTTCGCGGGTAGTTTATGCGATTGCGCCGGATCCAGTGCGTGAGGTGATGGAGAAGATGGAAAGTTTTGGGCTGGTATTCATTATGATTATTGTGTTTGCGGCGCCGACTTTGTTGTCGAACATTATGATGGGGGCGGTGAATGGGATTTTGACTGGATTTTATTGGCTAGTAGGCGTGCATTAGAATGGGGATTATAGAATTTATAGTAGAAATGCTAATATCCATGATATAATAGAGGTAACCCCAGTGGCGGCATGATTTTCCTGAATAATCATGTTGAAGGGATTTCGTGGCATTATTTCCGTGGAAATAGTGCATAAGAATTTACCCACCTTGTATATATTACAGGGAAAACATTGTCACTGGGGTGTTATGTAGCGTGATGATAGTATTGATTACTGTTAGAACGCTAGATAGTGCAGGAGGTAAACGTAAGTGTAGTAGATTCTGGCGAGGTTGTGTAGGAAGTGGCTTCGGTAGAGTTTATTAATAAATTATTTAGGTAGGAAAGTGAAACAAAGAATTCGAGTTGCGGGAATTATTCAGAATGGGCGAGAAGTGCTCATTATGAAGCGCGTACAAGGACGCACGGATGGAGCGTCGACTTGGGAGTTGCCGACAGGGAAGATTAAATTTGGTGAACAGCCTGAGGAAGCGATGGATCGCATGCTAGAGGAATATCTTGGTGTGGAGGTGACCGAGAAGACGGAATTGAAGGATGTGATCACTTTTTTGGCGCCACATGGATCCAGCCAGCTGAGTAACTTGTATATTATATATAATGTTAGATTATCAAAAGATCAGAAAATTAATCCAGGTGAGCGTTATACGGCTTATAAATTTATCGAGCCGGAGGAGTTGGCTGGCTATCGGCTAGATGAGGCAAGCATGGTGACGCTGGAGATTGAAGGGCGCGACACTGGGCGAGCGAATTACAAGGAAGTGGCGCATAGCGCGACGGTGTTTGTGGACGGTTGTAGTCGTGGTAATCCTGGTCCGTCTGGAGTCGGTTATTATATTATTGGTGAAAATGGGGCGACGTTAGCGTGTGGCGGTGAGTTTATTGGGTTTGCGACTTCGCGTGTGGCGGAGTATTATGCCTTGAAGAAAGGTTGCGAGCAGGCAATTGCGCTTGGGCTGCACACTGTACGGTTTATGAGTGATAATTTGATGGTAGTGAATCAGATGAAAGGAATTTACAAAGTGAAGAACCGTGATCTTCTAGCAATTTACGATGATATTCAGAAATTATTGCAGAATTTTGATGCATATGCGTTTACTCATGTTATGCGTGAACAGAACACAAAAGCTGATTATCAGGCGAATTTAGCCGTGGATCGTCAATTTGCGGAGTAACTTGGAATTTTGTGCGTTATATGCTATAATTGAAGTGAGCTCGAAAGGCAATCGCTTAGGGTTCTAAGAGGAAAGTCCGGGCAGCATAGGACACGGTAGTCGCTAACGGCGACCGTTCGCAAGAATAGGGAAAGTGCCACAGAAACATATACCGCTTGGCATCCTAAAATATCAATTTGGGTGATATTGAATTGGCTGAAAATTTGAAGGTGATTGCGGTAATTTGATATTTTAGGATGTCGAGCAAGGGTGAAAAGGGTGAGGTAAGAGCTCACAGTAGCAAATGGTGACATTTGCTAAGGGTAAACCCTACCGGCTGCAAGGAGTGCTAGATACCTTGGTCCGAGGATGCACGTTTACCGCTAGAGCCATGAAGTAATTCATGGAGTAGATAGATGGTTGCCCGCTTCTCTGAGAAGGGAAGACGACAAAACCCGGCTTATTGAGGGCTCAACCCGCTTCGGCGGGTTTTGTGATGTCGATATATCATATGCAGTATTGAATATGGATAAGTTGTTTTGGTGTTGCATGTAAGAAATTTTGATAAAAATATACTCCCCGGCTTTGCGCAAGGGAGTATATATTATATATAGTTAGCTTATTTTACTAAACCTTTTTTCTTGAGAGTGCGGAGGGTTGAGGCGGCAACATTGACTTTGATTTTGCGACCATCAACGATGAGTGTTTTTTTCTGAATATTAGGTTTGAATACTTTGCGGGTTTTGCGCTGGGAGAAGGAAACATTATGTCCGTACATTTTTCCTTTGCCGCTAACTTCACAGACTGCCATTACTTCGTCTCCTTTACGGTATTAACGATTGCTTTGAACGCTTCAGGCTGATTGACTGCGAGCTCGGAAAGAATTTTACGATCAATGGTAATATTATTTTGCTTCAGGCCGGCTATAAGTTGAGAATAAGATAAGCCTAATTCGCGAGATGCATTATTGATGCGGGTAATCCAAAGTGCGCGCAGGTCGCGTTTGCGGTTGCGGCGATCACGATAGGAATAACGCAGGGATTTGATAACTCCTTGCTTAGCAAGACGGAAGCTACGGGTGCGATAATGTTGCATCCCTTTAGCGGAGTTTAAAATTTTCTTATGTTTTGCTCGAGCGGGTACACCACGTTTAACTCTCATCTTAAACTCCTAATGCTGTTTTAACGTTTTTAGCGATTTTACCTTTCACGAAGGCGGCAGTCTTCATGTTGCGTTTGCGGGCCTTGGATTTTTTGGCAAGAATATGGTTGCCATAAGCACGCTCGCGAGCGAGTTTTCCAGAGCCGGTAATCTTAACACGCTTGGCTGTACCTTTGTGCGTCTTTAACTTTGGCATATAGGTTTTCCTTTAGTTAATTATATTAGTTATACAAAATATAACTATGAATTGATATTGAGAATGTGCGATCAGGGAACCTTGAAAGTAGGAAATTACTTTTTGCGTATTCCGACTGATAAGTTGCGTCCAGCAAATTGCGGCTTGCCTTCTTGGACAATATTAATATCTTCAGAAACAAGTGCAATGATTTTGTCAAGAATGACTTGACCAAGTTCCTTGTGAGCCATTTCGCGACCCCGGAAGATAACCATGATTTTGACACGGTCACCATCCTCGAGGAAACTTTTGATTTTGCGGACTTTGATATTAAGGTCGTTGTCGCTGATTTTTAGACCAACTTTCATCGTTTTGAGCTCTGATTGTTTTTCGCGAGCTTTTTTGCGATTTTTAGCCTCTTCTTTCATCTTTTGGTATTGGTATTTACCCCAATCGATGACTTTGACAACCGGTGGATCGGCATTGGCTGCGATTTCAACTAAGTCAACACCTTGTTCTTTCGCGAGGAGCTGTGCATCGCGACTCGACATAATACCGAGCTGCTCTCCATTAGATCCAATTACGCGTACTTGTGGGTAACGAATTTCTCCGTTTAATTTGGTGCGTGATGTTTTACTAATGGTATGTTTCCTTTCGCTTATTTGAACTGTTTTGATTATAGCAGAGATACGTCTAGATTACAAGGGGCTACGGAGATTTTTATAGAGAATTTAGCGCCTGATATTGTTGTAAGAAATAAGGATATAGACACTGTTGCTTATTTGAGGATAGTTTTAGGAGATTTGTTGCGTGGCGAGTCCGAGTATTGCTCGATCAATGAAATAAAAATAGAATATACTAGAAAAATTGTTCAATATATAAATTTTGTATGCAGCTCATAAAATTAGTGTACAGAGAAAAATCATTTAATTCTTTGACGTAGGGAAATTGCTTCGCAAATGTGTTCGGTAGTGATTTCTGGACTATTAGCAAGATCGGCAATAGTGCGTGAGACTTTAATAACTTTGAAATATGAGCGCGTAGAAAGGCTCAGTTTTTCGGCAGCTTCTTGCAAAAAATTGAGAGCAGATTTTTGAATCTGGGCGGTCTGATAAATATTTTGCGGCGATAAATCGTTGTTAAAGATACTAGAACTGTTGTATCTTTGTCTTTGATGATTAATACAATCTATTATCTTCTTTTTGACAACAATTGCAGGGGATGCTGAGCTATTAGAAGTACAACTTGGCAAGAGAGAATTAATCTTAGGTTTCTCAACGTTAATAGTAATATCAATGCGGTCAAGGATGGGGCCGGAGATTTTTTCATGATAGTGCTGGATTTGCTGTTGCGTACAGGTGCATTCGTGAGTCGGATCAGTAAGATATCCGCAGGGGCACGGATTCATCGTAGCAATGAGAATGAAATTAGCGGGGAACGATGTTTTTTGATTGGAACGAGAGATGGTAATGAATCGATCTTCTAATGGTTGTCTGAGGCTTTCAAGGACGCTTTTGGGGAATTCTGGTAACTCATCCAGAAAGAGAATACCGCGATGCGCTAAAGAGATCTCGCCCGGAGAAATATTACTACCACCACCGATAATTGCGGCTAAGCTAGCCGTATGGTGTGGCGATCTAAAGGGGCGTTGAGTGGCGATGGTTTGTTTTAGTATATTGAGGGAATTAATTTTGGTGATTTCGATCTGCTCTTCACACGATGGTGGCGGTAGTAAGTTGGCGGCAGCTTTAGCGAGCATGGTTTTACCAGCTCCTGGAGGCCCCGATAGGAGGATATTGTGGTGTCCCGCCAGGGCAATAGTAAGAGCTCTTTTAGCTAATTCTTGACCAATGATATTGTCTAGAGTGAACGAGCTGTTTATATCTATATTATTTTCTTTTACAACATCCTTTGGTTTAGTAATATGGATAGGGCAGTTTTGTTGTGGAAATGACTTAAATTGATTTGTCGAACTTGTTTCTGTATTTTTGACAACATTTGAAATTGTGCGGATGTTTTGGAGATGGAGAATGAGCTCGGTAAGGCTACGGATACCGATAATGTCGATATCGGGAATTAAGGAGGCTTGTAAGAGATTGTCATATGGTACAAAAACTTGCTGAAAGCCATTAGTTTTGGCAATTTCGACGATATTAATGATGCCACGAACAGGTTTGATTTGACCATCTAGGGACAATTCTCCGACAAATAGTTTGCCTTCTGTTTCTGATTGAAGAAGATGTTTGGCGAGAATTAAGACGTTGAGAGCAATCGCTAGATCTAGATGGGAGCCTTGTTTCAGGAGTTCAGCGGGAGCAAGATTGATAGTTACTTTTTTGTTAGGGAAGGTGAAGCTTGATTGAACGATGGCAGAGCGTACGCGTTCACGCGCTTCAGAGATAGTTTTGCTGGCCATGCCAACGATATTGAAGGCGGGCAGGCTTTTACTAATGTTTCCCTCTATTTCTACGATGTTTCCGGTGTAGCCACTCGGGATGGCCGAATATATTTTTGCAATCATGGGGTTCAGTGTATCAGAAAGTTCGGATCTTTGCCAAGCATAAGCATAGCATGCTATCTTTATGGAGTATTTGCATTTCTTACAACGTTTTGTACAAATATTTTATAGCTAAAAGTTTGATAAAATTTAGAGTAAGTAGGTGAATAAGTTTTTATTACGACGGACGAAGCAGAAAAGTGCTTGCGTCAATCTGTAACCTGTGATAAGATAGAGGTAGTTGGGGCTGACAAAGCTTAGACGAATTATTAACAGATATCAGGCACGTCGATTTATACCGTAAGTATTCTATAATAAGTGCAAAGAACACTTCTAAGCATGTGCTTTACGCACCTGCGTTTGCTTAATTAATATTTATTAGGCTGGTCCGAAGCTGAGTTGCCGTAGGCCGAGGATTATTATAGAACGGTGATAAGAGGAGGGAGGTGATCGTCCCGAATTTGACAATCTTTGATCAAGGCGCCTAGAGTTTCGTCTTTTGCAGCTCTGGGGTTATGCTGATGAAACAAGAGACTAAACGTGTAGAATGGTATCATGGAGATTTTTCGGACCCGGAGGCAGTATCCGGCAGCTCCACCAGTTTAACCCACTTATGTGGGGATTTTTGTTGTGAAGATAACATTTTCTGGGGTGAGTGGAAATCTTTTGCTATGTATGAGGTTGCTTGATTTTGTTGTGAAAAATAAGTATATGGATATTGTCGTTTTGAATTAGTGTTTAAGTTTAGGAATTGACTAGAGTGTGATTAGCTATGCTTATCTGAGCGGGTTAGACACACCCCGTTCATTTGGTGGGCCAATAATCTGTTGATGATGGTTTATAGCTCTGCTCTGGGGATGTTGAGTTTGTTGTAAAAGGTGCATATAAATAGATAATTCGTTTTTTGGTTAGGATATGGTATCTGGTTTTTTGTTTGAGCTAAGGTTTCAGGTAATGTTTATAGAATTGACGTTTGGCAGTGCGCTCGCGTTATTATTGCTGATATTTTTACTGTCTAATTTGGCCTAGAAAGGCTTTGGATTGATTTAGTCGATAATTATTATGGTTTCAGAAAATACTGAGCTCATATCGCCTTAGAATGGCTAATTTGCGGCTATATATGGATAGGATAAATAGAATGGATGAGACTGTGGGGCATGGATTGCCGTTGAGATACTTGAGAATACAGAAGCGGGTCTTTGTGTGCGTGCTTTTGATTAGGAATTATAATATATTGCACAGGTTGCGTAAATGTGTTTTTACTGAGCCTTGATCGTGTTGGGTAATGTAACGAGAAAACGTATATTTGACGACAAAATGCTTGTGGAAAACTCGCATATAAATCATAAAAAATTTGTTCAAAAAGTTGTTGACGTAAGCATTTTTTGGGAGTATTATAGAGATAGTTCATGAATACAAAATTTATTCAGGAACCAAAAATAAACATAGTCCAAAAAACTCCACACTCTACAGAAGACCGGTTTTCCTC
>CAZETG010000034.1:0-9549 GCA_964514875.1 uncultured Candidatus Saccharibacteria bacterium
TTTTTCTCTCTAGAAGAACAGGGGTATAAAACAACTTGAAAGGAGTATTAGACCGAACGCTCGACTCGGAACATGGAGACCGATCGATGATACGAAGTGCGTATTGCGATGACTAGCCTCGTCACGTCCCTAGTAGTCTTTCATGACTTTGCAGCAGAAATGCCCTATACTCTCCTTGGATGCTTAATCATTCTCTGATTTTGCGATAAACATATCTGCGCTTTTTCAGAGCTTCTTCCACCACTTCGTGCGGAGCGGCGGGTTTTACACTAATAATGGATGTATCAGCAATTCAGGACTGAATGGCCTGTATTGGTCACTGCGCGTTTATCGGAACTCTTCTTTCCGTGATGCGTATAGTTTCTATTTTGCTAGTGCTGGCGTTAATAAAGCGAGCTACGACATATATTGGCGTGGCAATCCCCTCCGCTGCCTAGTACGGTAGGGATAATGGTATGGAATGTAGCAAGCCTGGCGTTAGATCTCAAGCGGATACTGCTCGCCCGTGGTAAGATTTTTGACCGTGAATTGATTTTGCTGGACTTCCGCTTCGCCGACAACAATTGCGAAATTAGCCATTTTGGAAGCTTGACTTAATTTCTGACCGATTTTCTTGTCACTAACTAATACGTCAACAGTCTTTCCACGAGTGCGAAGCTGTTCGGCAAGACGATCGGCAGGCATTAATTCCTGCATCGTAAGCGGTATCAGACAGTAGTCTACTGGGTACGTCTGTGTGAGTTCCATTAAATCATAGCTTTGCAGAATATAAAACAAGCGCGTCAAGCCGATCGATCCGCCTATGCCCGGCAGGACTTGATCCGTGTAATTACTAGCAAGGTTATCATAGCGACCGCCACTACAAATCGAGCCAATTTCGCGGCGCTCGGGGACGACCGTTTCGAATACTGTACCAGTATAATAATCCAGACCGCGAACGATTAGCATATCTGCGACGACCTGAACGTGCTGAAGGGATCGCCGATGCTTCTGATGAGCGGGATCGGTATTCTTAATGCTAAGATCTCGCGATAACTCTAGGCGTTGCTCAAGCAGCCCTAACACTTCATCCAGCTCAGCTAATCCAGCCTGGAAGGTCGCGTTCGCAAAACCCAAGTCGCGTAATTTTGGAATCACAGCCTCTCGCGCGCCACTAATTTGACTAAAAGCCAGGATTTTCGTAACACTTTCACTGCCAATTCCAAGATCGGTCAATGCTGCGCATGTCGCCTCGGGAGGGACTTTTTCGGCGTGGTCAATAATTGAAAAAATTTCAGCCGCATGATGCTGTAGATTTAACTCTTCGAGAAGACCAGATAATAACTTGCGATTACTAACGCGAACCACGATGTTAGACAGAGGGAGCACCGCCAGCGCGCCAACCAGCGTCATAATTACATCAGCATCGTAATAAATTGGCAGCCGATTACGCCCAATCACATCAATATCGCACTGATAAAACTCGCGGAAGCGCCCTCGCTGTGGCCGTTCGCCACGAAAATTGCGTGCCACCTGAGTAACTTTGAACGGAAAGGCAAGATCATTCAGATGTTCGGCAACATAACGCGCAAGCGGCACGGTATGATCAAAACGCAGAGCCTGACTAGCGTCGTCCGCAGTCTCGGAAGTCTTGACAACTTTGTAAATTTGTTTCTCAGTTTCGCCACCAGCCTTCGCGAGTAGGGTCTCCATGCGCTCGATCACAGGCGTTTCAATGTGTTGATAACCATGCGCCCGAAATGCGGCTTCAATCCCAGACTTCAGTAGGTCAAACTCGCGTTGCTGCCGTGGTAACAACTCCTGTGTACCGCTAATAGGTGATGTATCAAACTTCTTCATACATCTGTATTATATCATAAGCCTGCAGCTTCAGAAATAATTACGTCACCTTGAAGGAAATATTTAATCATTGACCAGGTTTCACTCTCCCAGGGATTACCCCGCGAGAATCAGCGCAAAATACTTGACATTCTGCTAGAGCATGGGTTTACCCATACTTACCTGGGGCAAGGCGAGATACACCCCGTTTGCTCGTTTGACGGGCAAGCAAGCCGTCGTAGACGGGTTCTAGCCTCTGCTTCGGGATGTCGATTTTGACAACGATTAGTAACATGTAGGCGACTTTATTCGTGCGGAGCGGATATACTAGCCATGCTGGATCATTAACTGATCGTGGAAGCAATGGCTATGATTGGTCATCTCGTACTGATAGCTCTAGAAATTCTCAAGCGCCATACTATGTAGCCTTCGATAGCTCAGTATCATATCCAAGCATAAATAGTAATTTTAATGCGGATGGTTTTCCCCTCCGCTGTCTAGTACGGTAGGGATAATGGTATGGAGCATGACCGAGACTTTTACACTATGCGGCATAATTCCATAATACTTCACCAACGTCAAGATTGTATTTTTGCATTATTAGTTTTATAGTTTATATTGACTTTTTCGCTTATGTGTGCTATAATGAACAGATGATAGGTGTTTGGGATTACTTTATGCGAAGAAAACCCCTCTTACTATTGCTAATTGTTGGCTTTACGATGAGCGGAATGGTAAGCGGGTTTTTGATGAGTTATTTAAAAACTGACTCTAGCTCCCCTGCGCCTGAAGTTAATATTGTCTCAGGAGAGTCTGCTGGAACAGCCCCGGAGCTAAAGAAGCCGGAGATGGTCGCGGTTCCGATTGTAGTCGATCGACCACAAGGAGAAAGCCAACCGTATCAGGATGCTCCTGGAGGCAATCATCCTGATACGGTTAGGATCGAAATTACTCAAGATGCTACAGTGCAGGGCAATGAGATCCCGCCAGTACCCACAGATCAGCAAATTGCTTCCGTGGATTCCGGATCAGTGGAAGTGCCTTTAACGGGCGGTGCTACGCCAAATTTCTTCGCAGACGCTTTTAGCATGATTGCTCACCCACAACAAGTTAATATATCGCAGCAAGATCAAGAAGTTGCTATTTGGCGCAAGATTGTTTTTGAGACAACTTTGGCGCTTAGTGCTGGCGCAATTCTAATTTTAGGGACTAATATTGTTTATAAAATGCATCGAGGTAAGTTGCAACATTCGCCGAAATCATCTAGCAAAGTAGCCGACGGTATGATAGAATAAGGTCATGGCACTGTGGCGGAGTGGTTACGCAGCGGTCTGCAAAACCGCGTACACCGGTTCAATTCCGGTCGGTGCCTCCATGGTTTTAGCAACAGCCGTCAGGCTGGTGATAAAACCATCCATGCATCGAGCGGAAAAGATCCGGCGTTGGCCGGGTCTAGGCCGTAGGAGATGAGCGAAAAGACGAATGGATTCGGCTTTTCCGAGGCGACGCCCGGCCGCTGAGAAAATCGTAGATTTTCGAAGTTTTCCGGTCGGTGCCTCCATTTTTTGTTTGCTAAGAAGCACGTATCGGTCTGCAAAACCGCTGTGCCATTTGTATTATTAGATATTGTGACTACTACTATTCTATGTCACCCCTCTACTTCTGCGCTAAGCCAGCGTCGAGATAACGCTTGACATAGCTCCAATCCCAAGTGTCGCTAAAACCAGAGGTAATGAAATTATTAAACTTAAAACTCGGCATACCTTCAGTAGATTGCAGAGCCCGGGCGGTATTTTTTTCGATTTCGTCTACTGACTCATGTTTTTGGACGCAGTTGTCAAAACTCTCGCCAAGTCCGGCTTCGTGACCGATTTTTAGCCAATAATCATCGGCCATATTAGAGATCTTCGGAGCGGTCTTATTGACGCCGATACCCTTGGAATGGTAATCGTTCCATAGCGCCGCAAGCGCACTGTGATAAAAATCCCAGAATTTATTCTCGCGCTTGGCGCAATAGGCAGCCTCGGCAGCATCGCGAGAATATTCGCTACCCACGCCTTCATACAAGGCATCCGTTAATCGTATTTCAAATAGAATATCATTATCAGCAAGATATTGTGTAAACTCATCCCAATGGTTCATCACTTCGCGCGAGAAAACGTCACAATATGGGCACATCAGGTCTGTGTACATAATATAATAATTTTTCGCCTCGAGGTTACCGACTGTCATTTCCTTGTTCCAGACCTGATCGGCAGCGCTCGGATTGAGCGAGCCAAGGCTAGCGATAAAAAGTCCGACGAAGCACGCCACTACCGCAATAATTGCAACGGTGCGCACGATTTTGCCAGCGCTTGTGCTTTTTCCATTTTGATCATTTTCGTCCACCGTATTAGTGTTATCATCCTGCATGTTTTTCCTCCTTTTTATGCCGTTTCTGGTAGTGTTCACTTGTAATTAAAACAAAAGCATCTTTACCAACGCGCTTCAAAGCGAATAAGGCCAACAGGACCGCTGCGACATTCAAAACACCCGAAATTGTACCGGCCAACGCATAACCACCCGAACTAAAAATCGTACTAATGATCGGAGCAAGTAAAGTCGTTCCACAAGATGGGCAGCCCGAGCCTAAAATCGCCAACCCGGCAACAAGGCCAGCGTCTTGGAGATTGCTAGAGTTTGAATCGGCCTTATCTTCTTTCATATTTTTCTGCTCGCGGCGAGCCTGGCGACGTTTGTGCCACACCATCACCACTAAGCCAATCAAAATACTTTGCAAAATCGTAATCGCAAAAGTAAAGAGCCAATCCCCTAACTCTCGGCCAATGCCAAAATTCGCCAAGAAGGCATCGCCAATAATCTTCAGCTTACCACCCAGATCTGATGCCCAAAATAAATTCAGCGCGGCTGTGCTACTGGACAACAAATTCATAATTGTGCCAAAAATTACGAAAGAAATTGCAAAAGTCAGCAAAAATTGCCGCTCACGCGTCGCTAAAACCACGCCCGAAAGCGCCATCTTGCATTCATCTAGCCAGCGGTCAAGATGATGACCAATCGTTCCTCCGCGTTTCATATATAATTATTATAGCACGATTTATTTAATTATTTTTTCTTCGGGCGGAAGCGGAATGATGCCGGACTGCGCGCTGAAACCATCGTAATAATTAGTTTTGATCGGAGGGTGACCGATTTTGTTGGCGGCTTTGACGATTTCTTCTAGGTCGTCAGTAATTTTATAAATCTTGGCGTCATTTTTCGAAATCAAACCGAGCGGAAGCATTTTACCGAGGAAAAACTTCTCGAGCGGACGCCAGAAGCTTTTGCCGTAGAAGAAAACTGGCATTTTCGGCATCTTGCCTTCTTGCATCAAAATGATAATTTCGGAAAGCTCGTCAAGTGTGCCAAAACCGCCTGGAAACATTACGTAGACTTTTGCCGACATCGCGAGCATAACTTTGCGGGCAAAGAAATACTGAAACTGCAGAGTGTCGGTCAGGTATGGATTTGGGTACTGCTCGTGCCTTAATGTAATATTAAGGCCGATACTGCGGCCGCCGTATTCGAAAGCGCCACGATTGGCTGCTTCCATAATACCAGGGCCACCGCCAGTAATGACAGCGTGACCGTTTTGTGCCAAGAGCTGACCGAGCTCGCGCGCTTTTTTGCAATATTTATTATCTTGCGCTAGCCGTGCAGAGCCAAAAATTGTCACGCCCTGCGGATACGTGCGTACGATCTTCAGACCGCGCTCGAGATCATTGGCATAAGCTTTGGCGCGCTCAATGTCGGCCGCTTCTAATTGTTTTAAGACTTCTTCGTCAAGCATCTTCTTCCTTTCTTGGTTCTTGAAGCCAGCCATTCAAATCTTCAACCTGCATGATTGGCATCGGATGTAATTTTTCGTCACCAGTTAAAATTCCCTGCTGTGCACCGTAGTTCTTCATTACCATGGTAGCATTGGCGGCAGCAAAACACAATGATTTTTTAAAATTACCACTTTCAGCATATTCAGCTAAGAACCCAGAGCCAAATGCATCGCCGGCGCCGACCACGTCGCGGACCTTGGCCTGTTCATAGATACCGACGCGATAAGTTTCGTGACCGTTTGTAGCAATTGCACCCATTGCGCCATCGGTAATTAAGACCGTTTGACAATAATTTCGCAGCCGTGCAATTAGCTCGACTAAAATCACACCCGGCACAATCTGGCTGGCTTCAAATTTATTCACGAGCAAAATATCCGCATCCTCAAGCAAGCCGATCAGCTTCGCCGACTGCGCCAACTCTTTTGGGCCGGGATTAAACATGACTTTGGCGCCGAGCCGATGCGCTTCTTCGAAAAATTCCAGCAGAGTCTCCATGTCACCATTCAAGCTCCCAGCATAAAGCCAATCCGGCTGGATCAGTTGCAAATCGGTAGCTTTGAGATTACGACTCTTGCGCGAAACGCCACGATATGATAAGACTGTGCTTTGGCAAGTTTTCGCATCGAGCAAAATCACCGAACAGGCCGTCGCGCCTGGCACGAACTCAACATAACTACTATCAACGTTTTCGTCATCAAAGCAGCGCACGACCGCTTCGCCAGCAACATCTTGCGCAAGATTGCCAATGTAAATCGCTTCGTGGCCATGCCGCGCAAAGCTCACTGCGGCGTTCGCACCGCTGCCGCCAATACTAAAAAATGCCTGGTCAATATCAACCTTGGTGCCAATCTCCATTTTGCCAAAAATGGACTGACCGTCAACTTCTACACTTTCGAAATCATCGCGATCCAGCAAGTAAACATCCTGCGAAGCCGCACCCAACGCAACGACTCTACTCACACTAGTACCCCCTTTTTCTCGGATTCGACGATCAGCGATTGATACATCGCGGCTTTGTCGGAAGCCTTGGAAATCGCGCTACCAACGTTAATAACATCAATATCCGCATGCGCTAACGCACGAATATTGCTCAAATTAGCTCCGCCATCCCAGCCGATTTCGACTTCAGGTTTAATTGCGCGAATGAGCGGGACTTTCTCGATCTGCATCATATCAATCGCGCCGCCCTGCTCGCCGAGCGCGCCAGCAAAAATCAAAACGTGATCGGAATTGGAAATTAAATCCTGTACGCGACGAGGTAAAGTACCCTTCAGGAGCGCCACGCCGACTTTGATTCCAGCGCCGCGAAGCTGCTGCATTAAAGTCGGCAAATTATCATCAACCTCGGAATGAAAAATCACAAGACTCGGCTTCAGGTTAATCAAGCTCTGGATATATTGGCTCGGCTGCGCCGTCATCATGTGCATATCAACTACCATTTCTGGCGGAATTTGCATATTCGCAAACCCGACTGTCGTCGATGAAGCAAAAGTACCGTCAGAAAAGTCGATCTGCACACGCTTTGAAAAGGCCTTGAATGCCTCCAGGTTGTTCGCAAATTCCGCGGGATCGGCCGTGAGAACCGTGGGGATAATTTGAGACATTAATGATTCTCCAAGGCACTTTCGTCGAGGCGGCGCACGCGACGTAGATACCGCTCATCTTGCGCCGGATGCGCATGACAAAACGCTTTAATGATCGGATCAAGCTGCTCAAACGTGAGATCATCCGCCGACAAACATAATATGTTTGCATGATCATGCTCGCGACCAACTTTTGCGCTCTCTGGCGTCTCGGCATGAATGGCGCGAATACCCTTGAAACGATTCGCCTGCATCGTGACGCCGTGCGCTGATCCGCAGAGTAAGACTCCGACGCCATGTTTGTCTGCTAAAACCGCGCTGGATACTGCAATCGCAGCATCATTGAAATCATCATTTGGGTCGTATTTCTCGGGGCCACAGTCCTGCACCTTCACCATGCCTGGATGGCATTTTTGTAATAATTCAATCAGCTCTTGCTTTTTCTCGAATCCGCGATGATCGGAGCCAATATAAATCGTGTGTTCTTGCATTTTATCTCCCAAAATCTACCGATAGCTCGACCAGACGGTTCGAATAACCCCATTCGTTATCATACCAAGCCACAATTTTGACCATATCGTCAGCCACAACATCAGTCAAAGACAAATCAATAATTGTAGAATTAGAATTGCCACGCAGATCAGTGCTAACAAGCGGCTCGTCCGTCACGCCGAGAATACCTTCATAATAAGGCTCCTTCGAGGCTTGAATAAAGACTTTATTTAGCTCATCGGCTGAAGTCTGGCGCTTGAGCACGGCGGTAATATCCGAGAGCGACACTACAAGGCTCGGGACTCGGACAGACAGGCCGTTAAATTTATTCTCGAGACTAGGAATAGTCAGAGCGGTCGCCTTAGACGCGCCAGTCGAGGTCGGAACGATATTGACACCGGCAGCACGGGCTTCGCGCAGATCCTTAGCTTGGTCGTCGACAAGTTTCTGCGAAGCAGTATAGGAGTGTACCGTAGTCATCATGGCCTTTTCTATACCAAAATTATCCTCGAGGATTTTCATAATCGGAGCAATACAATTCGTCGTACAGCTCGCACAGCTAATAATATCATCATCGGCGGTCACGACTTCTTCGTTGACGCCGAGCACGACCGTCTTCGCACCGGGGCCTTTTGCTGGAGCAGAAATCACGACTTTACGCGCACCAGCCTTGATATGCGAGCGTGCATCGGCGGGATTACAAAAATGTCCCGTACACTCCATCACGGTATCAATTTTCAGCTTCTCCCAAGGTGAACGTAGCGGATCTGGCTCACTTAGAAACAAGATCTTCTGACCGTCCACAATAATATGTTGGTCGTCGTAATCGACCTCGTGATCGTAAATTCCGTAAGCCGAATCGTACTTTAACAAATGCGCATAAGTGGCAGGATCGCCGATCGTATTAATCGCAGCAATCTCGGCATCGCGTCGCTCAAAAGCAATTTTAAATGCACAGCGCCCAATCCGACCAAAACCATTTATCGCTAGTCTTACCATTTTGCCTCCTACATATACTTGTATTAAGTATAACATAAGATTTATTTTCTGGTAAAAAATCATCAAGTTTGCATTCTTGTGACTTTATGACATCATGATAGCTGCTTACGATTAGGTCGGGTCTAAACATATCGTGCTTTCATCAACATGGAAAATACCCCAGCAGTGTGCTGGGGTCATGAATGGAGTTTACAAACAACGAAAAAGTATTGTTAGTTTATCTAAGTAGTAAGCGACACCTCGCCGTTCCGGCAAGTTACGTGGTCATTCGTCTAGGTACACCTTTATGCATCTCTTCGCTTAAGTTGGGCGAGGCGTCTGACGCATTACGGTTTGACGAATTACCACCGCCCATAGATTACGAAGAATCCACATCGTTCCGCGGGACATACGCGTAGGTCAAACAGTCGACATCCGTGAAATACATCACGCCCTGCCAAGACGTTCTCGCGCGCAAAGTCGCCAAGGTCATACAGAACACTCCTTTCTAGAAAGATCTTGGCCAGAGGCCACTTGTTGCGCCTTAGGTCTTAAGCATAGATGAGGCAGTCGGCAAAATTGGATTTGAGCATAGTATGGATTTTCTCAAATTAGAAGGAAAAAGATTTCCTTTCTTGAAGTTTAGAATAACTTTTATGAAATGAATTCCAACTACCGCATCCTAGCTTTCGCCCAAGTGCAACTTTTTAATTATACAGCACATCGCTAGAATTAGCAAGCGACTGTGGGCTTATGGTTCACTTAACGAATCCAGAAAGAGCTAGTCTATAGATACTCAACAAAATAGG
>CAZETG010000035.1:0-9422 GCA_964514875.1 uncultured Candidatus Saccharibacteria bacterium
CGCCTGTCGGCTGATATTTAGAAACAAGTTCGAATTTCGGCATAGGTATATTATAGCACACTATTCCTATCATTATCCCTACCGTACTAGACAGCGGAGAGGAAAGCCATCATATCGAGGGTCACTAAGAAATTGGTAAATCACTGAAGCATTGAAATGGAAACGAGAGGCGCTCCTGAACTGTGCGTCGGAATATGCACGAGATAACCATAGATTAGCATCAATGCCTGTATTTGGGCTAGTACGGCCAACATTCCAAATTCCGCCGCCCCGCACGACATGAATAAGAGTCCGGGAAAATGAGAACTCCTACTCTCCTTTCTGAAGGAGTACAGGGGTTTCTGGTACGAAGTAACAGAAGGAATTCACCTTGCGCAAATACTAATCTATGCTAAGATGTATCTAATGGAGAAAGCGAGATTTGGAGTTTATCGAGTGCGGCGCGTGATAGCGGCGATTTTGGCGGTGGCGACTTTGGTGGGAGTAGTAATTAGTAATCCTGATAGCTATGATAGGATTTTTGGTTCAACTACACATGAAGCCAGTGCCGATAGCCAGCAGATCAACGCTGAATCGCAAGACATTGAGGCGCGAGGGACTGAATCGCAGGGTAGCGGAACGCAAAATATCCAGGCACAAGATAGCTCAGCGGCATCAACGGAGAGCGACGTCGTTTTGGCGACAGAAATTTTAGTAAAGCTAGAAATCAAGGGCCGCGCGCCGAAAACTGGCTATACACGTGAAGAGTTTTATAGTGGCTGGCCGAAGATCGACGGCTGCAACTTGCGTCAGCGCATCCTGAAGCGCGAGCTAGGCGAGACGGCGCAGCTAGCCGACGACCAATGCACTGTTTTGAGTGGCGAATTTGATGAGCCTTATACGGGGCAACATTTAGCGTTTACTGAGAAGTCAGAAATTTCTAAAGGTCTGCAGATTGATCATGTCGTAGCCTTGTCAGATGCCTGGCAAAAGGGCGCGCAATATCTGAGTAAAGAAATCCGCTACCAGATTGCCACTGATCCGCTCAATTTACTAGCGGTCGATTCCCAGGCAAATCAGGGTAAGTCTGACGGCGATGCGGCGACTTGGTTGCCCAAAAACAAGGCGTTCCGCTGCCAGTATGTCGCACGTCAGATCTCAGTGAAATATAAATACACGCTCTGGGTGACGCAAGCCGAGCATAATGCTATGGCGCGCATCTTGGAGGCTTGCCCCAGCGAGCCAGCGGTCGGAGTTGAGGGGCGCTAAGCTAAGATAACTACTATGATGTGCATTAGCACCGTCTTAGAGTGAGTATTAAGATCGACATCCTCGAGGTAAGGGCCTGAGCCATTAAACTTGGCCAATTACCAGGCATCCGGCATCTCAACAGCTGCAGCCTAAGCAATAGCATGGATCAAAGCTCGCTAAAAATAGAGCCTCGCCATTATGCGAAGCTCTATTTGTTGTTTGTGAAGCACATCTAAACCACCGGTGCTTAATTTTGATAATCCGAACCTCAGGCGACCCTCAACGTCAGATCTCGTCCAAGTTTCTGATTTAATTATATCGCACTTGTGCTTGTCGTCAACATTGATTTTCGCGAAATTTATGTAGTAATTTTTTATAACTTTTACTACTCTTACCTCTGTTATTAAGCAAAAACCGAACACTCACCTATTGACTTTTTAGATAATCTGTGCTACAATAGAAAGATAAGGCCTGAGCCTTTAGTACTTTTGGAAAGTATAGAGGCGTATTGGTCATACTTTTGGAGGTGAAATTAATGGCAGAAAACAACAAGTCCCTGACTCCGAATGACGTGGTACAGGAGCTGGATCCTTGGCAAAACTGGCAAGAAAAACCGAGCATGTTGGTTCCAGGCGACATTATGCAGACGTTGGACTTGACGAAAATCGTCAGTCAGCCGTCCGTGCATATTACCACGCAACAGACTAGAAATCCGGATTTAATCCTGACAACTAATGTTTTATTGGACAAGCTGACGGAGCTGGGTGCTCGAGTGGACGTGAAGGGAGGTAATGGCATCGGCGCAAGCATCGAGATTACTTGGGATCAGTACGATTGTTTATTCATGAACGACGACGCGCAGGCTCCTACAAAGCGAGCTCCGATCTTGCCGGCGCTACACGAATGCTTGTATCTCATGTCTGGGTTCGCCATATTGGAAAAACTTAGCATGATGCTTCAATTAATTCGCGCACATATTGCGCTAGGGAGTTTGCTTCCACAGATGCGTGAGCTGAACTGGACGTGGGAATTCGTGCATTACAAAAGCAAGGGACATCCCGAGGTTGTGAGTTATGCTGATGCTCGCATCTCAGATTCTACCCTGAAGGAGAATTGGCATGCGATTTTGATTCAGTGTCCACATTATCAAGTTAGCCAAGGCAAGCAGGCGATTATTGTTAATCCGAGATGCGGTACGTATGATTACTGCGATATCAATGAAGCAGGTGTCAGGGATCTCGCGGCGCAGATCGCCGGCGTACGTGCTAAAGCGGAGTTTGAGCAATATCTGCCGGAGTTCGAGGCGGCCGGATTGAGCGTCAAGCTCAACGGTACGACTTTCTCGGTCATCATGCGCAAAGGTGATCCTGAACTGACTCGAGAGTGCAATGTTGAAAATATCCAGTGGATCCGCGCAATCGCTAAGGCTCTACACGAACTGCAACTCAACCAGTCCTAGTATCTATATTTTCTCACCAATCTAGCCCCAGGTCAGATGGCTTGGGGTTTATTTTTTGTTGCTGCGCTTGCTTCGCATAGAAAAAATCTACGCATTCTTGGATGTTTGATATTGCGTGCGGAGCGGATACGTCTATTACCCTGGTTATTTTGATCGTATCGGTAGTCATGGCAATAATTGGTCTAAAGAAGCGTATTTATCTGAGAACAAGGTCGCTTCATATGACATCTTTTTCTCTGAAATGGCCGTAAATCCGTCTAATGGCCTTAATCCTCGTTATCGCGGCTTTCCTCTCCGCTCTCTAGTACGGTAGGGATAATGGTAATGAATAGTTTTGGATACGAGTTATGCCTTCTCATAAATCTCTATACCATTCTCTAGATTACGGTGAGCCTCTTGTTATCTAAAGATTCCAACCCGGCTCAGCCGTAAAAATAATCTTTCGAATGGTATAGAGATTTAGCCAGAAGGTATGATTACCTAAGTGCCTAATGTCTTCGTGCGGAGCGGAGGAATAGGATATGATCGCGTAATCAATGCGGGATATCAGGCTAATTATCGTACTGCTAGTGTAATGGTTGGCTCAGAAATTACGGACGGCGGTCATTTACACTTTGGAGATTCTGGCGTTGCTGTTAGAGCAACTGATGCTTGGTGGGGTATTCTCCTCCGCTGTCTAGTACGGTAGGGATAATGATAGGAATACGATGCACAGCCCTATTCTTCGTGCGGAGCGGAATTGGTGCGTCGCTTATTCATCACGGCGGATTGGCTGGGTTTTTATGGTCTAGAAGATCAGATATTAGCGTGTTGGAAGCAGTATATAAATTTGATTTCAATGGAGAATGGGTTGTAGGTCAATCTTATTCACGCCACGATGGTATACCTCTCCGCTGTCTAGTACGGTAGGGATAATGGTAGGATGGATTAAGATTTGCGATAATTATGGATTGCGGCGGCGAGCGCTTCATGTCCAAGAACGGAGCAGTGGAACTTATGTTTTGGCAAGCCGCCGAGATAATCAGCAATTTCGGCGGGGCCGATCTTGAGCGCTTCCTCGAGAGTTTTGCCTTTAGCGAGTTCAGATAGCGCTGAAGTCGAGGCAATAGCGCTGGCGCAACCATAAGTTTTCCATTTAATATCTTTGATAATGTTGCCGTCAATTTGCAGATACATTTTCATCTGGTCGCCACAAATTGGATTGCCGACCATCCCCTCAGCGTCATGCGGATATTTCGACTCGTCACCCATGAGAAAGTTGCGCGGATTCAAAAAATGTTCTTTGACAATTTCCGTATAGGCAAAAACATTGTTGCTAAAGTCATTACCGTCGACGTTGCGCTTTTTATCACGATCATAGCGATCGTCGTCCTGGTTCTGCACGGTGCGATTTGTTGCCATTTTTACCTCTTTTGTAATTACGTTAATAATTATGTTTGAATCGGAAACTATGCTCCTGTAATTTTAATTGTACTGATTCCCTGCAAGCGCTGGATAATTTCCGGTAGATATTTCATGACTTCGTTAATCTCCTGCTCGGTCGTATTGAGACCCAGCGAAAAGCGAATGCTGCTATGTGCGCGTTCGGCGTCACCTCGGGTTGCCATAAGTACATGGCTAGGCTGCAAATCGCCCGCAGCACAGGCGGAACCAGTCGAAACGATGATATCATGAGCATCAAGGTAGAGCTGGATCGACTCGCCTTCGGCCGCCCGAAAACTCACGTTGAGTAGATGCGGCAGGCAATTATGCTCGGGAGAATTACCGCTCGCGAACGGAACTTCCGCCAAAATGCGCTGGCGCAACTGATCGCGCAATTTCGCAACTTTTTGGTATTTTGGCAAATTTAGCCGCGCCAAACGAGCCGCTTCGCCAAATCCCGCAATCGCCGCGACGTTCGAAGTGCCCGCCCGCCGACGATTTTCCTGATGCCCGCCCAGGATGAGAGGACGATACGGCGTACCTTGGCGAACATACAACGCACCGACGCCAATCGGACCGCCAAGCTTGTGCGCCGAAAAAGTCAGATAGTCCACCCCTAAATCATCGACATTAACCTTGATTTTTCCGGCCGCCTGCGTCGCGTCGCTATGAATAAAAGTATGAGTAGTTTTATATTGTTGCGCAACTTCAGCAACCGGCTCGATTGCGCCAAGCTCATTATTAGCGAGCATTACCGAGATCAGTGCAAGGTCATTTAATTCTGTTGCCGAATTTTGCGAAATGTTTTGTGAGTGATGCGTAGACTTTTGTGAGACCGTTCGTGTTTGCGGCGTAGAATTATGCCGGCCTGCTGGTATATTTTGCGTTTTATTATCTGCCGGACCGCTTATTTGAGATAAGTCAATAAAGCCGTATTGGTCAACTGGAATCAATATCAAATTTCTGGCATAATAATGCGCAGATTCAAGCATGGAAGGATGCTCGATGCTAGAGATTGCTATATTTTGGCCAGCGAAGATATGCGCAATCGTATTATTTGCCTCGGACCCGCCAGAGACAAAGATAATTTCCTCGGGCTGAGCACCAATCAAATCCGCAACTTCGGTGCGCGCCTCTTCGATAATTTGTTTTGCACGCTGACCAGCCGCATGCAAAGACGAAGCGTTGCCAATCGTGCCATCCACCTGCCCTGCCATCACGCTTGTCATTTTCGCCTCAACTTCCGGCAAAAGCGGCGCTGTCGCCGAATTATCTAGATAAATCATGTCCTTCCAAATTTAATCTAAACTTATTATAGCATAGGCCCTCATTCTGAGCATTATGTCATTATCGAAGAAGGAGCATTTAACAGCGGTTTTTCGCTTGCAGCTCTTTATCGCATCATTTGCCGCTCCCTTGTATCGGAGATGTTTGTATCTTCTCGGAAATGCTTCTGCTAGTTCGTGCGGAGCGGGGATATATCTTATAGAAACTATTCACTTTATACTGGAACGTTAGGCTACTATTGGAGTTCACAGGCACACTTAAGCAGTAATGATCATGACGCTTTTAACTTCAATTATGATTCTGTAAGGGTTTTTAGATTTGGATACAATTCTCGTCTACTTGGCTTTTCCCTCCGCTGTCTAGTACGGTAGGGATAATGGTAAGAATATGGAATTCTGCTAAACTCTCGTGCGGAGCGGCGGTACTAGAATTGAAGGTAATATTTTTGCAAACACTGGTCGTATCGGCGCTTATTGGTCGTCTCGTGCGCGACGAGTTACTGAATATCAAGAAGCTTATAATTTAGCGCTGTACGAAGACACTATGCATGCGTTGGGCAGTTATAGTACCCGTTGGTACGGTTTTCCTCTCCGCTGTCTAGTACGGTAGGGATAATGGTAATGAATAAGGTAAAGATGATTATTTTATTAGTATTTTTGGTTAATTAACATCAGAGGTCCTTAAATCCACCTCTGTAAAGTCCATTTTCAACTTGTACGGCGCATGCAAGTTCACACATGGTACTTTGCCTGCGATTATGATTCTTGTTTTTTGAAATAAGCCTTACCGAGACCGCAAATGGGGCAGACAAAATCATCTGGGACTTCGTCGCCGTAATAGACATAACCACACGCCGTGCAAACCCACGCGGTTTTACCCTGCTCAGTATCTTTCTTGATTAAATCGTCCTTATGCTCCTGATAATAAGCATAGCTCATTGGGCGCGCATCTTGATCAAGCACATTTCCTTCGATTAACTTGCCGAGATAGATCGTATGCGTGTCATTGTCAATCGCGTCAACTTTTTCGAAAATCATGTAGCCTAAAGTATTTTTTACAACAGGCACACCAGAAACCTCCTCGGTCTGGCATTTGGCGCATTTGTCGACATCTTTCGAGGAGTTGAAGCCAAAAATTTTGATAATTTCGGGATCGGACTTTTCGCCTAGAACTGAGAGTGCAAATTTCGAGCTCTCACTGAGCAGCTTGTGGGAATGATTGGTCTTGGCGACCGCGACTGCCACTAGGGCCTGACCGTCGCGACTACCAACGCGCGAAACCGCATCAACAATACAGCCGCCTCCAACTGTCGTCAGAACATACATACCTTGAGTAATTTTGTGAGTGATTTTTGATTCTGTCATATCAATTCTCCATTATTTTTCTTCGTTTAATTAACAAATCCGCCGAATGGCTCCATAAAACCAAATAAAATCGGCTGTTGTGTGAAAAACGCCAGCCGCTCAGGATTCAGATATTTCTTATCGATAAACACTTCCATGATAAAATCATCAAAAAAGTTATCGTTCATTACATAATATCCGTCCTGGTGCACTTGGTCACTAAAGCTATCTTCCACCTTCCAGCGCACCGGTTTATTCTTTTCAAGATGCACGCCAGTCAGAAGCATGACATGTTGATACGAAATGTCTGACAAAGATAAAGCTTCCTCCTTCGTTAGCAAGTCAATTTGGAACGCCTCACGATAATTATAAAGGTTTGCATCCAGAATGCCAAGAGTATTATCTCGCATTTTGTCGATATGGCCGCCAAAATAAACCGGCATTCCGTCTCGAAGCTGTTGAATCGCTAGCTGCTTCAAGTCGCTAATTGGCAAGTTTACAAACTCTATTTCACTGTGACGATAGACATTTTCAGAATACTTTTTACGATACAACTTGCCGTAAGATTTGTTATACATCGGAAGGTTCGCAATCCCAACAAAATTGTCGAGATCGATTGTCAAATAGCGCTGAGCGAACTCTTGTGGCGTCAGATCGGTTAGTTGTAGATATTTACCGGAAGTTGTGCGGTTTTCGTAATCAAATTTGAAGGGCACTTCACCGAGACATTTCGCCAGTAAATTATAGTTCTCCTGGAGCATTTGCATCTTGGTGATCTCCAGAGCCTTTGGCTGTCGCTGCTTCAGATCGAGCAATTTATAAATGTCTTTCTTGACTTTATCGTTGAACAGCTGATTTAATGCGCTTGAGGATTTACTACATTGCGTATCAGGCATGATTTTTTCGGGCACGAGACCATATTTCTTGACAAGGGCACGAAAATACTCAAAATAGCCGCCCTCATAGACCCCAAGCTGCAGATACCCCTCATCAAGCTCTGTCGCAAGATCAAAATCTGTCCGCTCAATAACCTGATTATAGAGCGTATTGGATTTTTCCAGTTTGTCTAGAAAAGCAAGGTAATTAGCTGAAAGCGCATATTCACTCTCGGCGACGCCGAGATTTTGCGCAACATTATTTTTGATTAAGTTTAAACCAGCATATATCCAGCAGCGCCCCGAATCGCCCTGATTGTAGATTTTTGACTTCGGTAGCTCGATGTTGAAAATATTGTATGTACGTCGCAAAACGTCATTATCGAGACAAAACTTATTAATGCCAACATTCTTAATGGCGTTTTCGATGATTTTGTTCTGCCGATTCTCGGAATACGTGCGGTCAAATTCCCGTAGCGCATCATGAGTCAGATCTCGCATAAGCCTCCGCAATAATAATTTCCAACTATTTCTATCATAGCATAAATTCTCGTTTTGGGGAGAGTTTTGACGACATTTGCGAGGCGAACCGTCGCCATTCTAACTACGTCACGCCTGAAGAGTATTTGAGGGGCTGCTTTTTCGTTGCTTATTTTCTAGAAAGTATTATAGTAACTAATTTTATTGTGTCTTTTGCAAATTAACATAAATGATATTGACTTTTCTAGATATGTGTGCTATAATGGAAAGGTAGGGTTAGATTAGCGACCTCAGTTGTTTGGACGTGCTAAAACCTTAAGAACTTTGACTACCGACAGCAACTACCTCGAGCCAAATGGTCTCAGAGGACTGAAAAACGAAAAATACCTTAGAGTAAAGCTCCGCGGTGATTCCTGGTAAGGCCGGCGGCCTTAATGTACGGCGTTCGAGCGATGTTTTCAGTCTTGCGAGACCATTTGGGTACGCCTAGGTCGAATTTAGAGCCGACGGGCTAAAAACGGAGGTAGGTTATGAGCTTATTGGTTACGGTGAACGAGGGCTTGTCTTTTGACAGAGTCGACGAGAAGGTTTGGAACTGCGCGGGATTCGATGGCGAGCGTTGCTGGTGGCTGATGCAAAAGAATAGCGTTCCGCTGGATGGCCGCCCTGCACCTTTCGGTTCCGACCTTAACACGCGCTGGAATGTGACGATCAACTACAGATTGCAGAGCATTATCTGTGACATTGGCGAAAGGACTTGCAAGATCTTACCGTTACGCCCAGGCGTGATCGTGTTGGATGAGCTGACTGATATTGAGTCGGTTCTGCACGCTCGTGTACGGACGTTCCGGAAGCTGAATTTTCAAGCTTTCTTGGATAAATACGGTATCAGCGCGACGCGATTTTACCATCATGGCATTACCCCGCAAAAGCTCCAGCGGCAGCATGGCGATGAGACGATTCGTGTCACAGCCCTGTATAGCGACGGGAAGACCAAGGTAGATGAATCGAAAAATCGATGCAGTACCAAGGGTGCGACCTGGGCGCTGTATGAATTCACAACAATGCAGACCGCGACTGACGAGGTCAAACGCGTCAAGCGCCTCTTATTTAGGAGAAAGCGCTACTCTGTCAGCCGTCTCGAGGAGCTGTTTGAGCAATACGGCGTCAAGCCGGTAACGACTAATGACAACGAAAATGAAAATTAAGCTTGAAATCGTAAGCTAAAAGGTAGGTGATGAAATCCCCCGGTCAGAGACTGGGGGAAGTTTAGTAATGACTTCCAGTCTCGCTCCAGATACGAAGTAGATGGAGCGCTAACCCACC
>CAZETG010000036.1:0-9391 GCA_964514875.1 uncultured Candidatus Saccharibacteria bacterium
GGTTAGCGCTCCATCTACTTCGTATCTGGAGCGAGACTGGAAGTCATTACCAAAACATACCCAGCCATTCAGCTGGGTATGTTTATTTTTATTTACTATCGTTCACTAATCCTGACAGTAAACACCAGCTCCTTCAAGGCGATACATCACTACATAATCACGCGTATTATTACTTGCAATTGCTTCCTCACCGTTGCAGTTTGCGCCCTTCAAAACATAAACAATATGTTCATCATAATCAATAAAGCTTCTAGGATCGCCATACGTACTAGGATCAAAATCAGCAATAGTCAACCCATACCCGAAACCATCCGGATCTACCCATTCACTATATTCAGCATTAACACCATTCAAATAATCACAAACTAAGCGCTTCGCACCACCAGCGTTACCTCCCACAGCATTACCAGTATCACAACCATAGCCATTAGCGCCAGTCATCGGTACGCCTTCGTCCGTCTCTTCTACAGCATCAACCGAGCCATTCGCTGGCAACCGACCATTATTATTCGTCTGATAATTCGTAATCGCATCCGTTACTCTTGCCAAATCATTGCGACGTTGCGTATCACGCTGCGAACGTTGCAAAGCCGGAAGCGCGATGAAGACCATCAAGAAAATCAAACCCGCGATCGCGAGCACCAAGACCACCTCGATGATCGTAAAGCCACCCCGAGCACCTTCATCGGCAATCATTTTCTTTTTCGAACGAGAAGCTGCTCTTGTTTTCACTGTTGCCATTTATATTCCTTTCTTTTTATTATATGACTACGCTTTACGCTATTATACCACAAGCATTACAAATATCATAAAAATTACATCTACACTCCCGACCCAATCTTGCTCACCAAAGTATAAATCGGGAACAAAATCGCACCGACAATACCACCCGCCACGAGCGCCAGCAGCACCATCAGGATCGGCTCAATCATCGTTGAAATCGCATCCAAACGCTCATCAAGCTCATCTTCATACACTTGCGCTGCCCGCCCGAGCATTTCATCGATTTTACCAGACTGCTCGCCAATCGCTGACATCTGCGGCACCAACGGCATAATGTATTCGCGCCCTTTCAGCGCCACACTGAGCGGCTTACCACTCCGCACCATTGTCGAAGCCTGCGTAATCTGTTCTTCGATCGCTACGTTATTTACTGCTTCGCCAGAAATTTTCATCGCATCTAGCATCGGCACACCCGCCGACAACAACATTTGCGCCGTCCGCGCAAAGCGTGCATTATAAAGCCTCAAGAATAACCCCTTAAAAATCGGCACATTCAATTTAAACTTTGCCCACCAACGTCGCCCCACTTCCGTCTTCTTAAACTGTACAAAGAACCATGCCAACACACCAATTCCGATCAGCACTGACCACCAATAATTCACGATAAAATTTGACGCGTTCACTAACATCTGCGTTAACGCCGGCAATGGCTCATCAAGATCACGATACAAATTCTCCACTTGCGGCACCACCTGTAGCATCAAGAAAATCACTACTACAATAATCACGAGCAACACAATCGCCGGATAAGTCATCGCACCCCGAATCCGCGAAATCATATTCGCGTCTTTTTCTTGCTGTGTCGCCAAGCGTTTCAAAGACACATCCAACGTACCTGAAGCCTCACCAGCCTCAATCAAAGATAAATAGACTTTATTAAATACATCTGGATGCTTCGAAAACGCCGCGTAGAGACTTTTACCTGCCTCAACTTGCGCCAAAATGTCCTCAACCAAAGCCTTCGTCGCCTTACTCTCCGACTGCTCCGCAATCATATGCAAACTATTCGACAGCGGCAAACCCGCCGCCACTAGCGTCGCAAACTGCCGCGTGAAAGTAATCCGCTCTTTCGCTGTCACCTTCTTCTGGAACTGCGAAAACAACCCCTCATCTTCCGCCACCACACGCTGTGGCATATAGCCCTGATCGACCAAAATCCGCCCAGCCGCTTGCTCACTATCCGCCTGCACGCTACCACTAACCACACGGCCAGTTTTACGATCCCGAGCTCTATAATTAAACCTGCGCATTAACCCTTTGCCAACCTTTCAAATTCCGCCGTATTCACTGCAAATTCATGCGCCGTATCATATGCAATTGTACCTGAATTCACTAACCGCGCTAGCTCACGATCCATTGTCTGCATCCCCTGATCTGCACTTGTCTGAATCACCATATCTAGCTGATGCGTCTTACCTTCACGCACCACGCTACGCACCGCCGAATTCGCCACCAAAATCTCCGTCACAGCAATACGCCCGCCCTCAATCGCCGGTACCAACCGTTGCGCACAAATGCCATTCAAAACATTTCCTAGCTGTGACCGAATCTGCGGCTGCTGATGCGCCGGAAAAACATCAATAATACGATCGATCGACTGCGCTGCTGAGTTCGTATGTAGCGTCGCAAAGACTAAGTGCCCCGTCTCCGCCACCGTAATCGCCGCTTGAATCGTCTCCAAATCGCGCATCTCACCAATCAACACCACATCCGGATCTTCACGCAAAATACTTCTAAGTGCTGCCGCAAAGCTAAACGTATCGTAATGTACTTCGCGCTGCGCCACGATCGACCGCTTCGAATGATGCGTAAACTCGATTGGATCTTCAATCGTAATAATATGCACGGCCTTTTCTGAATTAATCTTATCGATCAAAGCTGCCAAAGTTGTCGACTTACCAGAACCCGTCGGACCTGTCACTAACACTAGACCATGCGGACGGTCCGCAAAGCTGGAAATTACTTGCGGCAAACCCAGATCATCCAAACTCGGGATTTTATTCGGAATTAAGCGGAACGCCGCCGCCATGTTTCCCTTTTCGTGAAAAGCATTTACACGAAAACGCCCCATGTCACCAAACGCAAACGAATAGTCAAATTCCTTATCCTTCACCAAGATCTTCTGCTGTTCTTCATCCAATGTCGCAAACACCAACTGTGTCACTACTTCATCATTCAAAACCGGATAAGTCGTCATCGGCCTTAGCGCTCCATCAATACGCAAAATCGGCGGCAAACCCACTTGCAAATGCAAATCCGACGCATCATGCTTCACACATTCCTCGAGCAACGCTTCGATCGTCACATCCGTCGAAAGTGGCGTCGTATTCACCGGGTTCACAATCGTCTCAATAATCTCATCTACAGTCTCCTTCGGCTTCTCCAACTCCGCACCCTGCGCAGGCACACCAGTGGCACTAGCATCTTTCTGAAGATCCGCTACCGGCTCAGCTGCTGGCGCAAATGGCGTCGCTACCGCCGCAGGAGCGACTGGTTGTGCTGTTGGTTGTGCTGTCGTATCTTGATTCATTCCACTTTCTCCATATTATATATTATAGCATAAACATTACAATCATTATGCCAAATCGCTCGCCACCCGATCCACTTCCTCCATCGTCGTAATTCCCGACAACGCCTTCAACATTCCGTCTTGCCGCATCGTCACTGTACCCTTCGCCTTCGCCGCCCGCATCACTTCACTTGCCGTCGCGTGCGAAATGATCAATTTCTGAATATCTTCATCTACATCAATCGCCTCGTACAAACCCGCTCGACCCGCATAACCACCTGGTGAAGATTGATCATCAATTCCTCTTACTAAAGTATACGATTGTTGATTTGCCAACGGTAAACCTTTATATCCCAAATCTTCACTCACTACCGGCACTTCTTCCTGCGTCTTCGGCAACAAATCTCCCACGATTTTCTGAATCTCACTCGTTTGCATATCACTACTCTGGAACGCCGTCCGCTTCTCCGCCACTCGCCGCACCAGCCGCTGACCAATTACCGTATTTAGCGTTGACGCCAACAAAAATGGCTCAATCCCCATGTCTAGTAGACGTGGCAAAATACCCGCCGCCGAGTTCGTATGTAGCGTTGAGAACACCAAGTGCCCCGTCAGACTCGCCTGCACCGCCAAATTCGCCGTCTCCGAATCACGAATCTCACCCACCATCACTACATCCGGATCCTGACGCAAAATACTCCTAAGCCCCGATGCAAATGTCAGCCCCGCATCCACGTTCACCTGAATCTGATTCACACCATCCATTTTATACTCGACTGGATCCTCAAGCGTTACAATATTAATTTTTTCACTCTTAATCCGCTTAATCAACGCGTACAAAGTCGTTGACTTACCTGAACCCGTCGGTCCCGAAGTCAAAATCATCCCGTTCGGCCGTGAAATCCCCTCCAGCACCGTCCTAAGTGCCCGGCCCGTCATTCCCATTCCCTCAACTTCCATTGAGGTACCACTTTTATCCAGCAAACGAATCACCACTTGCTCACCCCATACTACCGGCGAAATTGCAATACGTAGATCCACTTCCTTTCCGCTCACAATCACCGCAAACTGACCATCCTGCGGCACGCGATGTTCATCAATCTTCAAATTTGACAAAATCTTAATCCGCGATACCAGTGCCGGCTCAATCGCCTTCGGCAAATCCATCACCCGCCGCAGCACACCATCAATCCGACATCGAATAATTAAGCTATTTTCTAATGGTTCAATATGAATATCCGAAGCCTTGCTGCGCACTGCAAATTCCAAAATACTCGTCAACGCCTTCGAAATCGGCGAATCCTGGGTAATTGTCTTTAGATTACTACTCGCCTGCGCCTGCGCAACCTCTTTATTGGTTACCTTGACCGCCTGCTCAACTCCTGTAAAATCCGCCCTGTACTGCCGGATCACCGACTGAATCCCCTGCGTCGAAGCCATTACTGCACGTACTGATTTCCCTGTAAACGTCGCCAGGTAGTCAACCGATTGAATATTCCCAACATCCAGCATCGCCACGACCAGCTGCCCATTTGACTCCCCCAATGGCACCGCCATAGTCCGCTCCGCCACCTCCATTGGCAGCAAGGTCAAAGTTCGCTGATCCATCTCCACATTCTTCAAGTCAACATATTGCACACCCATGATCACCGCCGTTGCATGCGCAATCATCTCATCGTTTACAATCTTCTTCGCTATCAACACCTCGACCAATGGTCGTCGTGTCTGCGCTATCTCTGTCTGCACCTGCTGAACGTCATTAGCATCAACCAGCCCCTCACTAACGAGGAGCTCAATCACTCTCTGCAAACTTTCCTTCGTCAACAATGCCACCCTATCCTCCTAACTCTCTGGCTCTGGTTGATCCCCACCGTCCTCATCTTCCCCGTTTTCTTCATCATCCCCATTCTCATCCAAACCAGGCATATTTTCCATATCAAACGCATCACTACATGCCTTTTCTTCATCGTCAATCAAACCGTTCTTATCCGCATCACACTGATCCAGCTTCCGACACTCGTTCTTCTCCTGATCGTCCAAAACACCATCTTTATTCTTGTCACACCGACACAATAGCGTCTCTGTCTCATCCAAAATTCCGTTATGATCAACGTCTTCACAATCGCCTACGTAAACTTCAATCGTCGGATTTTGCGCCGAACTATTAAAAACCTCCGCATCCGGTTGCGTCAATTTACTCGAAATAATCTCGCGCGGCCCCACAAATTCCACCGTCGCCTCATCTGGATTACCCAGCAACGCATTACACAAGAAAAACGCCGCAAAAGTCCCAATGCTCCCCACCAAGATTATACTAAAGATGTCACTTTGTTTCACTTGTCGTCTCCTTCTTCTTCGTGTCCTTGTCCTGACCAAGCATATGTTTTTTCGCTCGCTCCGCAGAACCAGACGAGATCGCACCATTCTTACTCGCCGGCGTAATCTTCTTACCAGTCTCTACGGCTGGCAACAGCCCGAGATAATACGCATACGCCGTCGCCCGCATCGTCAAGCCATCATTCGTCCATTCAATTGTCGCTGACGTAATATTAAATTCCCGAATCGAATCTTCCAACGTATCCAACAGAGTAATTACTTCCGCACCCGTACCCGACATCCGGAAAGATACTGGAATCACCTCAAGCCCCGGCACCGTACTCGTCACTCGATCGTCTAACGGCGCCATACTTTCCGGTGTAATATTCGCTACTAAGAATAGTTGGTTTAAGCTCGCCATTAAAGCTTCGGTGTTTTTTTGCGCTGGTAATGCATCCGAAATCACGCGTAACGACGAGCACAACTTCATCCCTTGCAAAGCCTGCTCACGCTCCACCAAAGTTTTTGCATGATCATACTCCAACGCAAAATCTCGCACTTGCCCATTACTATTAAAACAAATACCATTTTCGTTCCGCTGCCGCGCCACCGATTCTAAATCCAAATTCTCAGCCATTGTTTCATAAATACTATAACGCAGTGAATTAGTCACCGAAGTCAAAGCGATCTCATTCGGCTTACAATTTTCAATTTCCACATCATTCAAGCGTCCATTCTTATCCGTATCGACACAAACACCCGCACTTCGGATCGTCTGATCATACTCGTTGATTGTCGTATTTTTCGCCTCAATCACCTTCATATTAAAGCTAATATACTTCACTAAAAAATTTACCGCCACAAGGCACGCTCCGAGCAAAAGCGACGCAATTAAAACCTCTAGCAACGTCAAACGCTGCGCCTTGGAAATTTTCTCTCGCTTAGTTGCCGCCGGTTGTTGTTCCATATCCTAAACCCCTCCACTATTTGCACGATTATTCAAACATTCTGTATCATCTGGCTCGCAAGCACGCGCTTCCTGCGTAAACATATTTCCAATCTGTACATACGAGTCCGTCACATTCTGACCCATCGGCCCAATCGCAATCATATGCTTATTTTGGAAGGAGAAAAATTCCTCTGCCAAGACCAAAGACGCTTCAAAGCGCAACACTAAATTATCACTTTCATCACGGCCATTTGCCGATTCCTTAATGTCCAAACCATTTGGCACCAAGAGACAATTATTCTCCGAACTCCACCGAATTCCCGCCTGATCCTGCACACCACGATATTTAAAGCATTCACTTTCGAAATGTTGTACCCCAATAATCCGCCCATTCATATCCATTGCACCTTCTTCATACCACTTGTCAAACTGCGGCGTACGCCAAATCCGCACACGCTGTACCACCACCTTATCGCTCGGCTTCACCATATTCTCATCAGTCGCATCTTCAATTTTATCAATTCCGATCCAACAACTTTCCGCACCTGTCTCCTCATTTTTCTGGCAAAAGATCGGCGTCAAGTCTTCTTTACAAGTCGAATCCGTCGAATTTACACACTTCTTTGACTCAACCGCCTTTTCAACCTCCGCATCGGCACCAAAATGAAAATTATAATCTGCCGTATCAATCGACAAACTGCGCGAACCCGCTTCGCAACCTGGAATCGTCAAATCCCACCATGCATAATAACTATTCCCCAAGCGATAAGAATTACCATTTTCATCACTTTCCTTAATACAACGAGTCGGAATTTCCTGGCCATCTACATCTACATAACGTCCATAATCATATTTCGTCAAATCCGCGCCTTTCTTAAACGATTCCAATACGCGGTAATCAATCAAAGGATCGTTGCGCGCATCCGCCACACCTTCGATATTAATCGAACTAGTCTCCACATTCACGCGTAACTCAGAAAGCTTCACGCTATCACCACCCGCCGGCAACATCACCGTCATCGCCCCGAACACGCGCGACAATACCGTTTTTTTCTGCCCAATTGCTGAAATCCCTTCCAGCTGCTCCTGGATAGTCAACAAGTCATCTAGCTCCGTATATTCTTCCAATTTATCCGACAACTGCAAAATCTTCCGATCCTGACTCGCCATCGCGATATCCTGACCACTCTTCACGCTAAATAAAATCACCACCGCCCCAGCCGCAATACTAGAAACCAAAATACAAATGAACAGCACTAAATTACGCACTTTTTGCGCCTTAATCATTTGCATTTTTACCTCTGGCACGAGATTAATTTCGTAAGAATTATCCGATTTCGAAATCACCACGCTACCATTCGGCCCCTGCGGCACCGGCTTACCCGACAACTTCGCAAACTGAACCTTAATAGTATTGCCAATTTCCTTCAAATCCGCCTTGAATTTCTCTAGAAAATCGTTCATCTCTCATTCCCCCTTTCCGCTAGACCAATCGCCACCGCAAACTCACTCGCCACTGGCTGCAAAACTTGCTGCTGCTCCGGCGTTACCCGCACCAACTGCCACGGATTACCCTGCGTCGTCGGCACATTCGTTTTCGCCTCAATATACTCTGCAATAAACGGAATCATCCCCGCAAATCCCGACAACACAATTCCGCCCACTGGCGCATTCATATACTCCGACTTGAAGAACCGCATCGACTTCCCCAGCTCCGACGCAAAGCTCTCCAGTGTCGAATCTAGCGCCTTAAACACTTGCCCTTCAACCTTATCCTGCGCCAAACCAAACTTCAGAATAAACTGTCGCGACTGCTCCTCCTTCACCGAAAGTGACGACGACACCGTCTTCACCAAAAGCGTAAAGCCACCTGGAATCGATCGCACTAACCTTGGCATCCCCCGATACATCATGACCAAATCCGTCGAACGCTCGCCCAAATCGATAATCATCCGTGCATCCTGCGCTCCGACTGGCATCAACGCCCGCGCCATTGCCAAAGATTCTGGCTCCTGCGCAATCACATTCAACCCAAAAGATTCAATTAATTCCATTCGACTTTCCGCAAAATCTACCGCTGACGATGACACCAAAACCTCCGCCCGCGTCGCATCGTGCGGACAAACCCCTAGCGACACATAATCCACCGTCGCCTCATCCAGCGGCATCGGAATATATTTATCCAACTGATATTTAATCGAATTCAAAAGCTCCGCCTCCGGCAGATTCTCCACTCGCACAATCGACGTAAAAGTCCGCGCCGCCGGCATCCCCACGGCAATATTCTTCGTCGTAATCCCTGCCTGTCGCATCGCTCCCAAGATTGTCTCCCCCAACCGACGCTGCCCCGCTGCCGAACCATCTTCCAACACCTTCCGCTCCACCGGAACATAAGCAAATTTCTGCAAAATCCATCCATGCTGCTCATTACCAGCCAACTGCACCAGCCGAAGCGCAGTCGTACCGATATCTAACGCGAAAAACTCGCCCACACCATGAACTAAACTCATATTATTATTGTAAGCTTAAGCATACAAAAAATCAAGCAAAAACTCAACTCCAATTGTCTACACCTACCTGCATACCATTATCCTTACCGTACTAGACAGCGGAGGGGACGACCATGATAACGAGCACTATATATTGAAATTGCATCAACGGTTGAAGCGCCAAAGGCAACTAAAAAAGCAGCGTTGTAATTCTCAATAGAATAAGCACTACTCGACCATAAATGACCTCTTTGACCACTATCAGTAATATTGGCATTATAATTTTCTCCTCCGCTCCGCACGAAAACTAATGGCTCTCATATTCACTACCATTATCCCTACCGT
>CAZETG010000037.1:0-9130 GCA_964514875.1 uncultured Candidatus Saccharibacteria bacterium
TGTATCACAACTACTATTCTACAGGATTGTTCCTTTTTGTTACACTAAACCCACAAACACACACTTCCTCCACACCATTCATGCTATAATTTACTTATGAAATTCCGTGACACTCTCCGCATCGCTTATCTAACTCTCTTCCGCCAAAAATTTCGCAACTTCCTCGCCGTCCTCGTGGCCGGCATTCTCTTTGGTTTTCTCTTCGGGCTCCAATTCGTCAGCGCAGGCATGACGCAACATTTACTCGCCGCCAATCAAACCACCAGTGGTAACGATATTCTTTTTGTTGGCGCCGAATGCGTACCGAATATCAGCGAAGAAGACGAAAAACATTTCGCTCCTGACGACGGCTTACCAAATAGTGTTTATGATTGTCGCGAGGATCCATTCGTGAAATATGCCACCGATTACGGTGGCGAAATCATCGGCCATGTTTATACTAATCAACTCGATTTTAGCTCCAGAAATACTTATTTTGTACCCAAAACCGCCGTCGCCAATTTTCACTGGGGCAATTTTGCTAACCAGCCTGCTGGCTCAATTCCAGTTATTCTTAGCTCTAAAGACATTACCAACCTCCGAAATTTCAATCCCACTCCTACGCTCGATCAATTCTATCAAGGCAACTTCCGCATCCCTCAGGCTCAACGTTCCGCCATCTCCACTAAAATCGCTCTTGAGCTCATCCACGAATACAACCAAACATCCTTCCCGCTCAAAGATGGTGAATTATTTATCGCACGTATCTCCGCCGACCCACTCTATAAAATGAGCTTTCCGAAAAACCAAAGCTTCCCTAATCCGCTCGACAACTATTTACCTCACGATATCTCCGGCATGTCCGACAGTCCGATCGTCTTCTTTGACGGTAATAATCTCGCTGACGCTGGCATTCCTGAATCAATCGCACCCTATACGTTACCTTTAGCCAAATTCACTAATCTCAGCCAAGCTTATGCCTTCTCTACCGCCTTCTCTGATTATCTCACTCGCCGTTATCGTGGCATCAGTTTCATCACCAACCTCTTCGGCAACCAAGTCGAAGTTCTCGACGCCAGCGCCCAAACCAACAAATTCCTCACCGAGCTCCAACTCCTCCTCACCCCCATCGCCTGCATCATCATGATCGTTACCTTCATCATTCTCATCCACCAGCAAAACCGCACCATCGCCCTCTATCATTCCCTCAGTGCCAGCCGTAGCAACCTCGTTATAATCTATGCCGCCTATCTTTTCGAGCTCTGCTGCCTAGCTCTCGGCATCGCTCTCATCATTGGCACGCTCTTCGCTTTCATCGTCAGCCTCTTCAACTCCAACGCCTTCGCCGACATCATCGTTCGCACTTACATGATCGAACGCCCTGGCTTTCTCTTCCTCTTCGGCATTAACTGGCAAACCCTCTTCATGTGCCTCACCATTCTCCTCATTCCCCTCCCCACTATTCTCATCGCCATTCACCAGCTCTCTCCTCAAAACATCGCCAAACGCCTCAAAGCCGAATAAATCCGCCATTTCATAGAGCAAAATAGACTTGACCAGATTAAAAAGTTTTGATAGAGTAAGAATGGTTATGTTTTTAGTGTCGCCTCTTTGAAGTGACACTAATTTTTATGCCAAACCAAAATAGTTCAACAGAAAAAACTAAAGGACCTACGGTAAAGCTAAATCCCATAGCAATAACCTCCTTTCTCCCCACCTCAATTCATACCATTATCCCTACCGTACTAGACAGCGGAGGGGAAGACCGACAGATAAAGAATTAGAATCATACGGAACGACAACCGCATTAGAAAGTGTCAGATAGTGCGCACCCCAAGAGTGTGTATCGGATAGTACAGTGATGGATCCAATATAACCATTTAGACCTGGCCAGTCTATGCGACCGCTATATATAGTAAAACCGCTCCGCACGCAAAGACAAGCATTCGAGAGAAATGAGAGTAAACTCTCATTTCCGAGAATGTGCAGGCTTTTCTGGCACGAAGTGACAGAACTTGTACGCCGCGCACAAGTTCAAACTCATTTTGACAGAGATAATTTAACCTAAAAACTTGATTAATTAACGCAAAAAATCAGTCTTTTTCCCACTTCACCAACTTTTCCACATCAATTTTACTCGCATCAAATCGATAATGCTTCACGACCTTATCCCGCTTCAAAAGATCCTCTTCACGATTCGGCTGCCCGGCATTATGAATAATATACGGCCGCCCATTTTGCGCACGCCGATCCGACACAATCCCAATATGCGTCCCATTCGTCAAAATCACAATATCTCCCAGCTGCCATGCCTCCAAATCTTCCAAATCATTCGTCAGCGTCTGCGCATATTTATCAAAAAACACCTCCAAATTCGCCACTCTCCGAAAATCGATGTCTCGATCACGCTCCTGCACCGCCGGATAATCCTCAATATGTTCCACCACATCCCGATCCAACATTTCCCGCAAATCATAGCCCGCTTCTCGAAACGCCCGCCAAATCACATCCGTACATACGCCCTTCGTCTC
The DNA here is from genome assembly GCA_964514875.1 of uncultured Candidatus Saccharibacteria bacterium. Taxonomy (GTDB): domain Bacteria; phylum Patescibacteriota; class Saccharimonadia; order Saccharimonadales; family Saccharimonadaceae; genus Nanosyncoccus. The sequence continues at coordinate 2,511 of CAZETG010000037.1, forward strand.
ATCCGGAAATCCTCCCGCCACGTATGACCCGTCATATTGCGGATGATTCTCCGCATCTTTCCGCGCGCCCAGCATAATATCCCGATAATCATCAATCCTGTCCCCGTCAAAATCCACTGCACTCGCCAACGTCTCAATCCCAAAATCTTCCGCCGTCCAAGTCCGCCCCACGAACGGCCACAGATTAAACCACCACAGCGCCCACATCACCAACAACAAAACCGCCGCCCCCACCAATACTCCAACCACCATCACAAATCTACGACGACTCGTTTTCTCCATTTTCTCGTCGGCCATAACCGCCTAAATCTTCCGCATTGCCTTCTTCACCCGCTCAATATCACTCTCGCGCGTCGCATAACTCAGAGAAAATCTCACCAGTGGCGGATATTTCATCACTTTATCCAGATAATAATGCACGCAAAAATATCCCGCTCGTGCCATTATACCTTCTTTCCCTAGCGCCGCCGCCAGCAAATGCGACTCAATCCCGTCTACATAAAACGACATCGTCGGATTCGCCGACTTCCCCACCATATGAATCTTCGGATTATTCCGCAAAAAACTATCCAACTCACTCGTACAAGTCTTCAGTAATTCCTTTTCCTTCTTCGAACGCTTCTCCAGCCAGTCAATCGCCACCCCCAAGCTAATAATCTCTCCCCACGCTTGCAATCCCGGCTCAAAAATCGTATGCAAATGCTCATCATTTTCCGACGACAACAGATAATGATCCTCGAATACATCATCTACCATTCCGCCGCCGACAAAACTCAGCTTCAGTTTTTTCACCAAATCTTTCCGTACTACCATTACCCCGAGCGACGCCGCATACATCTTGTGCGCCGAAAAGCAAATCGCATCCGCCTCCATCTTCTCCAGAATCTCCGCCGAATGCGCCATAGCCTGCGCCGCGTCCAAAATAATAATTCCGCCGTCTTTATGCACTTTTCGTACTACTTCTTTCAGATTCCCCAGCCTTCGTCCGTCGAAATTCGCCGCCACGTTCACCACCACGACCGCCCCGTCATAATCCATTTTCTCACCTTCCGGCACGCCACCCGTACTCCGCGCAATCTCGCCCATCTTCCCCATAAACTCCAAACTTCCGTCTTCTGTCCGCCTAAGCACAATCCGTGGCACACCCAACTTCTCACTCACCGCCATTGTCGCCAAAAACGGCGAATTATGCTCAATTTCCGACGTCACAATCTTCTTCACATACTTCGGATCAATCTCATTTAGCAACAAATTCACCCCGTAAGTCGTATTCAGTGTAAACGACACAAAATACTCCCGACCTTTTAGCTTCAAGAGTTTCAAAACTTTCTTGCGCGTTGCCGCCACCAGCTCATCCGTCTTCTCGCCCCACGGATACTTCACCCGCTCCCCACACGAATTATGTTCAAAATAATACTCCTCCAAACTCTCCACCACCGGCCGCGGCCGCAAACTCTGACACGCCGCATCCAAATACACCGTTTTCTCACTCAAATAATCAAAATCCTTCATCACTCCAATCCTTCTTCATCTGCCTCTATTATACTACACCACCCCGTATCTCTCAATTACTCCTCCAGTAATCGACAGACCACCGCACATATCAATCCTTTCTCGCGTGGTTCACTCTCCGCGATCATCAGTGCCAGCGCCACCAGCGCCCGATCCGAAACCTTCGCCTCACCCTGCCGTGTTAAACCATAATCATTCATCATCAAAAACATAATAAACAACAGCGACGCAATCCGCTTATTCCCGTCGAAAAACGGATGATCCTTAATAATAAAATACAGCAAATTCGCTGCCTTCTCCGCTACCGTCGGATACACGTCCTCTCCCGCAAAACTCTGATAAATCGTCCGCAAAATCCCCTCAAACTGATCACCCCGTAACTTCCCAAACAGCTCCCCGCCATGCACCGCCTCGCGCAGCTGGTCAATCATTTCCACACAATCCCCCGCCTCGAGAATTTTATCCGCCTTCGTGTCATCTTTCAATCGCACAAATCCCTCATCGTACTCCTTCAGCATCCGGAAAGTCTCCGCATACTGCGTAATGATCTCCAAAATACCTTGCGCTTCCTCGCCCAACAATTCATTCTGCACCATCAATCGCCGTACAATATCCAGCGTTCCATTCACCTCCCGCAATTTTTTCTCCGACAACTCCCCCAGCCGCCGCTCATTCACCGCCACACCGTCCACGATATAGCTCTTCAGTACTCGCGTCGCCCAAATCCGGAAATCCGTCGCCTTCCGCGAATTCACCCGATATCCTACCGAAATAATCGCATCCAGATTATACACCTTCACCGTCCGATTCACTTCGCGCCCACCCTCATTTTGAACTTGTACATTTTTTGTACAAGTTCGGCTCTCCTCTAGTTCCCCCTCTTGATAAATATCTTTCAAATGTCGCGCCACCGTCTGCGTGGTAATATCAAACAATTCCGCCATTTGCGCTCGCGTCGCCCGAATCGTCTCCGCCTGTGGCTCAAAATTAAACTTCACTGATTTTCCGCCAGTCTCATAAATCATCACTCGTTTATCCATCTCGTCAACCTCCGTCATTTTCTTGTTAATTAATATTAAAATTATATTAAACTACCTCTGTAAAATCAACCACCAACTTGTACGCCGCGTACAAGTTCAATCTATTCTCTATATATCTTCCTTACTCATCACCACAACTACTATAATACAAAAAATAGAGCAAAACGGACTTGACCTCGCCTAAAAAGCTTGGTAAGCTAGAAATAGTTAAAGGTAAATTACCGGCGCTTCAAAGCGACGGTAATTTTTATTTCACACCAGCGGACACTGATGCTCAACTTTATCGCACCAAACAGCGCAACGAATAACCCAAATATCGCACAGAAACGTAGCCTCCAGTATACCCTACAGTGTTAAACCCATTAGAATGCGCACTAATAAAAGCATCCGCCGTAGGTCCAGAAGTTGCCGTCCAATAACTACCTTGACTCCCTAGTCCTCTTAAGCCAGTGTTACTACTGCCCAAACCCCCTCCTTGCACAAAGAACAATGGTTTTTGCGCTATATCATACTTCTTTCCGTTAAACGACTGCACGTCATCAGGAGTCACAGAGCTATTTCTTACCCCGTAGGCCCTCCAAAGATAACCAAACGTACCAGACACATCACCAGCGATCGGCAATTTCCAATTCTTCGGACAAATCGAATCCGGCGCTGACATATCATCAGTCAATTTCCCCGTCGTTGCATTATTTGCCCCATCACCTCCCGCAATCGCCGCATTCCACTGATACCAATTTCCCAATAAATAATGCGCATCAAATTCCACATACCCCTGCGCATTCTTTTTAAACTTCGGATACTGCACCGTCACCGTACCATTTGTTAGAGCCATCGTCTTTGGCTCTGTCAGCATCTTACCATTCTCATCTTTTTCCACTGCAATCGCATATCCCCCGTTATTCACAAAGAAATCTGGATCCGTGCTAGCAACGAATTGCACACCATTCGCGCCATTCGTTCGATTCGTCGCCACGCCATCCGAGAAAATCCAATCATCCCCTACCTTTATATATCCTGAATTAATACATTCTACCGAATTCAACTCACCACCACGATTTACATCCCCCTCTTTATAACATCTAATTCCTAGCGTTGGAGTATTCATCACATACAACCCTTGCGTCCACGACCGCTGCTCGTGAAATACATTCCAATCAGCAGACTGTAAATTATTCGTCGTCGAGTATCCCGGCGTCCACTTCGTCACCGGCACATACCCAGCCCGCCCATTCGGATCCGGATTCCCAAGATCGCTCGTCGAACTATCAAGCGGCGACGCCGCGCTCAAATTCAGCTGCAAATTCTGGCTCATCCAGCAATTTCCATCGGCCAATTTCGTCACCCAGTAGAACCGTCCATCCCGCTCATCGCGCAACCGCGCCGTATCATTCGTACGAGCCGCTTTGCAAATAGTCGAATTCATCTGTTGCATCGTAGTCACACCGTCGAAAGTTGCCACTCTTTTATCCGGAGTTGCCACTGCAGAAACAATCACTTGATTCGTATAAGTCCCCGCCGGCTGCTGTTTATTCACTTTCGCCGCAAAAGATATATAAAATATATCAGTTCGCGTCATAGTCGGATGCGGATTAAACTGATCGTTAACAGACATACCATAAATTGGTTTCATTTCATCCGCCGGCATCGCCTGATAAAGCGTATCGCCATCCGGAGTCTTACTTCCAAAACTATATCCCCAATGATTAGCTGGCATACTACTTAACGTCGTCTCGCCAGTCACCGACGGAATCGTATATCCATCTTCACTCGTCAAATTCGCACTCACACCCTGCAAAGAAACCGTATAAGAACTCGCATCCACTACGTTCATCGTAATTGGTCGATAATAATATTTCGCTGCATTATCCTCCGCCGTCGCATCCAAGAATGGACGATCGCCCATAGCAATCTCCGGACCGATCGACAACGACACTTGCGCCGGCACTATCGTCTCCGTATCTAAAGTTGTATCTTTCACTCCATCATATATCGTTGCCGGATCACCCGCATTTACCGTCACTGTAGTTTCGTCATCTGCCAATGCCTCCACTTCACCATCTTCATACGTCTGTACTATGACATCTTTATCGTCCGCCATCACCCTATCGACGACATTTCCTTCTTCTACAGCTCCTGTTATTTCACTGCCTATGTCCTTCACATCAGTGCTCTCTCCTCCCAAAACCTCCGCTCCATTCACCGCCAAAGCCACATTGCTAATCACATCTCCAATTTTACCCGACGACAAAACCAACACACTCACTATCACAACTAGCGAAACATTACGTAGCTTACGTTTACTTTTTTGTGCCCAAAACCGAGCGCCTATCTTTTTTGTTTTTATTTTCGACATGACCGTACTTTCTAATCAAAGTATTCTTACTTACATTATCCGCCCACCAAAACCCTGTGTCAAGTCTACATTTTCAACTTAATGATTCGACTCTTCCTCATAATTTGCAATCCCCTCCGCAATTGTATTTGGCGCAATATTTAATGCCGTCGCAAGTGCTGCTGCACACGCCATATAAGATACCACTGGCTCTCCCGTCAAAAAACTCGCCACCGTAAAAGCCTGCGTCCCAAAGTTCAAAGTCGCCTCCACACCCTTCCGGTAAAGCTTCGACCGCTCAATATGCAGGTCCGAATCTGACGAAGCCCCATAAGTAATCGTCTCATTCTTCCCCCGAAACTGCGCAAAATCTGGATAATGTGCATCATCACGATTCAATACTACGACTTCTGGATTCATCTGAAATAATGATTCCTTTGCCGCCAAGCATTTCTGCAAATCAGCATCCGACAAACTCGCCGGCACAAAATCCGTCAACGCCGCCGCATAAATCGGTAAACCATAAAAAGTCTCCGACGCCAACGACACTGCCGGTGCCGTGATAATCGCATAAGTCACCTTCGCCTTCCAGGCATCATTCAAAAACTTATGCAGCACCGATGCTTTAATCGCTTGATCCGACGCCAAAATCGCCGCCGGCTGGCTCGCCGACCGTAAAATTTCGTGCACAAAGTGCGCCACGGTCGACTTCCCTGTCGACCCAGTAATACAAATTAAACGTAAATCGCGCGCTGGATGCCCATAATAAGAGGAGAGCAACTTCACCTTCGCGCGTTCAAGACGAAACCGCTTTTTACCTCCAGATAGTTTCGCAGTATTTTCCATACCTACATTATAGCATACTTTTCCAAAGTCTAGATAACTTCATCAATAACTTCGTTTGGCACCTTCTTACAAAGCGATTTCCTAAAAAAGAAAATAATCCCAAGAACTACGATTTTAATCTAATTCACTATATAATAACATTTTCTGAATTCTAACAATCTCCAGAACATCTATCACAAAAAATGCGACTGTCTGCAGTGCCAAACTAAACACTCTCAAATAAGAGGTCGCGCAAACAGCCGCATTTTCCCTCTTATTCGATATAATATCTATGTTTAGTCCAGCAAATCTATTATATCACTATTTCGCTTATAATTAAAATACTATTTTTCACAAAATTTGAGTTTTTTCTCCAAGTTATTCACAACTTCAATTTCACCCTATATTCACTACCTCAATCCATGCCCCGTATCTATAGTAACGCATCTTATAGTACTCCCCCTAAAATCCCCCTTCTCAATCTATTAAAATGTGCTATAATGAAAGTGTTGCGAGCAATCGCAATGCTCATTTTCATTGTCAAGTGGATTGTCTTTCGCGATTTTTCGCAAGGAACTTCGCGAATACCGTCCACATATTGCAGTATATATGCACTCGTAGCTCAGCTGGATAGAGCGTTGGCTTGCGGAGCCAAAGGTCGCAGGTTCGAATCCTACCGAGTGTACCAAGAAAAGATCACCACTTTATGTGGTGGTTTTTTCTTGACTATTATTGCAGTAAGATGCGAACCGAAGGTTCGTCACGCGGGAGTGGCTGTAGGATAAAAAGGAAGTTTGCTTACTTTTTAGACGCTACGACCGCGGTCAATGACTCGCAGAAGCGAGGCATAATCCGGTCTAATACTCCTTTCAAGTTGTTTTATACCCCTGTTCTTCTAGAGAGAAAAA
>CAZETG010000038.1:0-8577 GCA_964514875.1 uncultured Candidatus Saccharibacteria bacterium
ACGACCCGAAAGCGGGTGGCGCTGGGATTCTTGGACGACTATCCGGTACACAGGTAAATGCGTCCGGCCATTACGTTGCATGCGAATCGCTAGCATTTTGCTCCTTTACTTAATATTCTTGTATTATAGCAAACTTCCCGGAAATAGTAAAGGGCACTCCGGAGAGTGCCCTAGATTGGGGAAACTGATTGTTTATTTGGGCTGGTCGTCCATGACGACGATGATTGGAAGCCGCTGTCGTAGCGCACGCAGCATGGTATGCCATGCGGCAATTGTCGCTAACAAAATCGTCAACGAGAACAGCAAATATGCCGCCGCAATAAATTGCGGAATTCTCCAGAGGATGCTGACGCGCGGAAAGAGCTGCACTACCCAGAAGACAACGCAGGCCAAAAGGCCGAGACCGTCACTAAGGAAAAACGGCTCGTCTTCCATAAGGAGCGGAAGCCGCGGCTCGATGCTATACTGCGTCCAGGCTTCTTCCTGAGCGTATAAGCAAAGAGTCTGCCATAGCCGTTCGGCTTTGCGCGAAACGACCGCGACGAGTGCCAAATCCAGCGCGATGCTTAACAGTTCAACAATGGCATGCTGCCAAGTATGCTCAGCGAGCGACAAGAGCTGGCCGATTTCGCCACTCAACAGCACGGCCACACAAGCGCCAAACAGCAACATCGTGAACAGCGCTTTCAGGAAGGACCGCCGTGAACTCCGCAAGAGCTCAAAATCATGATCGTAGAACATGAATAGCGTAGTAGAATCTTGGGGTTGCTTTTTCATAGGATTACCTTCTTCCGGTTTTATGGTTGTGAAATCAAGATCGATTTACGGGTTTTGGTCATCTTTAGCTATAGCAAAAACGGCAGGAAAGGTTATCCTCCAAATATAGCGCAGCGCCATAGGCGCGCCCAGACCAACAACAAGGCGGAAGATCGCTAAACACACGACGATTGCAGCGATAAGATACGATATGCACGGCCCTGTATGAGCAGACACATAGCTAAAGCTGTAAGCATATAGCAAGTAATCTAGACATAGCCACGCGACATGCGCCAAGACGCAAAGTTGAGGGCTACAAAACTGTTTTGGCAATAAGAATTGCGCACCCTCTGCGTGTGCATAAGTTTGCACGGAGTCAGTAATTCTCGCCCAGTAGCGATTGCATTCTCGCATCTTACTAGACCAGCAGCAATACATCACCGCAGCTACAGGCATAACCATCACCAAACAAGCTACGCGCACCCAGCTGGTGGCGTTGACCACCATAAAAATGCGCAGGCCCAAAGATATCAAGGAACATGCAAACCCAGTTAGACCGATGTTCAACAGAATACGGACAAGAGACAGGCCTAAAAATTTAGCGCGATTTAACATGCGGATTCTCCTTTCAAAATACACGGCTTAGCGAATAGACTTACAGGATTTCAGCCCAGGATTCGGCTGCTTCGGCGTGACTCGACGATTCGAGACTCTGACGGAACTCAGCTAGAAATAGCGGAGTAAAACCGCCGAGAGCGCAGAATATGCTCTGCAAAATCGCTCCCGTTATCAACAAGCCCTCAAGATATGCACGCTCAGTAATACTAGCAAAGATAGGCAGATCGCTATTAAACCAGACTTCCTTCATCATCATTAAACTGAGGCCCACACTAAAAGATGCGGCTTGTGTCACCAGACTAAAAAACTGGGTTGGCAACGCATTTATATCTGCTTGGTTGGCTACGGTATTATAGCTGATAATCTTCAGCCATTGTTGACTGCAATTTCGCTTCATAAAGGCGTAATACTGACATATCGCTCCATAAAGCAATAGCACAAATGTGAAGACTAATGCTGGAAAAATTAGCAAAAACGTATTCGTTTCCTGTAAATCAATGTAGCTCGCCAGCATTATGAGAGAGTAGGTACTCATCGAATAAAAACAGCCGATGCAAATATTCAGCAGAGTACGGATTAGTTTCAAACGAAAGCGTAGGAATTTAGAGTGAGTAGACATACGGATTCTCCTTTCAAAATACGGTCTCTTTCCAGAGAAGGGTGGATAAACGGACAAAATGGGTAAAATCTATTTAAATCAGCAAAAGCCGAGTAAAATGGAGATATTTCCTCAAAACAATCAGTTTTAAGGTTCGAGAGGTGTTTACGAGAAACGCCTTATACTTCTATTGTAGCACACTTTTACGAAAAAGTCAATAGCGGAATGGGGTTTTGAAGAGGTGTTGCAAGATTTCGTATTGATTAAGTCTAATTGCGGCTGCAAAAGACCCCGCATTTGATCGCGAGGTCTTGATTAGTTGGTTTTAGGGGCTATTTGCGTTTTTTGGTAGCGGTTTTGATATTTTTGGCGCTTTGTTTAAGGTCGCGACTGACAATCTTACCGGCGCGCTTCATTTCTCGGTCGACGCGGCTAGCGCTACGTTTGGCGTCGGCCTTGAGGCGAGCGATGTCAGCCTTGGCGGTGCGAGAAGCCTTTTGCGCGCGACGAAGGTCGGACTTAGCGGCCCTTTCTAGCTCATTGATGTCTTTATTCATTGAGCGAGTTGCCGACTTTGAAGCGGTGTGGACAGAAGTCGAGGGGCTCATGGCGGCCTTGCGGACGAAGCGGTAAACCCAGATCACCGCGGCGGCGACAATGACGAGACCGCTACCGATTGTGGTGGCGAGAGCAGCAGTTGTATTCATCTTGGTCGCGCCAGTTACGCCAGTATTGCCTGGTTTTTTGTCCGGAGTGGTCGGTTTTTGATTATCCTTATCAGTATCATCAGGCTTGCTTGGATCTGTCGGATCAGTTGGGTCTTCGGGATCGGTCGGAGTAGTCGCAACTGGCGAAATCACCCATTTACCGTCGGCATTTTGCGTCGCTTGCATATTTTCGGCGAGCAGCTCAGGCGCGATGTCAGTATTAAAGGTACCACCCGAGACGGAAACCGTCTCTGGATTCACGCCAACAAAAACGTTCTGATTGCCGCCAGCGTTGAATTTGCCGCCTTTGACCGTGATCGACGCCACGCCAGCGCTACGAGCCTGGCCATATTCGACGAATACGCCGTGATTATTACTCGTATAAATACCGCCGTCGACCGTCAACTCCATGTCGCCAGCATAGCTCGGATGATCTTCAATCTGGAAGACTGCACCAATCGGATTGAAGCCGCCACCATCCGGCTGGCTTTCTTGGGCCGGGCCAGTCGCGGTAATGCTGCTAGAATTGGCTGTCAAAACGCCGGATTTAATCGCAACGCCAGTGCCACCGGTAAGAGTAGCTGCGCCGATGTTCCAGTCCGCGTACCCGGCCGCATAAATCGCCGCGCCACCTTCGCTATTGGCGGAAATATTGGCGCCGTCGTCGACCAGAATCTTCGGCATGCCTTCGCCGTGCTGAATGAAACCATTGACATAAATGCCATTATAGGCCACGATTTTACCCTGGAAATTGATCTGGACGCCATAAGCGTTATGGTTGTCGTCGGTAATGCTGACGAAGACCGCGTAGCTTGACGAAGAGCTGGTGTTGGTGCGCAAGGTGACATTTTTGCCGATCGTGACGGTCGAGAAGGCGTCAATCGGATTTGCCGCACCATACACCCGCACCGCTGCGCCGCCTTCGCCAGAAGCGATAATTTGGCCACCGCCGTCAGTCGCGCTACTGATCAGATTGACCGTGCCCTGATGAATGTCAATTACGCGCGCATTAGCCACGTTCGACTCGATGTTATAAATGCCGAGATCAATTGTAACGTTATAATCAATCACCAGATTATCGGTCGCCGTGATCGAGCTAAGGAGCTTTATCGATGGCTGGCGATCTTTGAGCGCCTGCACCAGCTCCTCGTAAGTGCTAACTTCGGTCGGAGCAGCGGGGCTAGGCGGATCGGCTTCTGTCGACGTGTCCTCGTCGGCCGCCTGCGCCGCCTGATTAATTAGGCTAATCGCGTTGTGTGCTTCAAGAAATATCGCCGCATTCGTCATCCCTAGCACCAAAATGAGCGAAAGTAACGCCATGTGACGTTTTTGGACTTGTATTTTCATGTTTTTCCTTAATTTTTATGTTTATTGCTTACTTACATAATAGCAAATTCACAGAATTAAGCAAGCCATAGTGATTTTTCGCGCAGGTATTTCTACTACTTCGTGTCAGCAATGCCTGCACGCCTTCGGAGATGAAAGCAAGCCCTTCTTTCTCTCAGACGCTTGATCATTTCTGCTACTTCGTACCAGAAAAGCCTGCACATTCTCAGAAATGATAGTAAACTCTCATTTCTCTCGAATGCTTGTCTTTTTGTGCGGAGCGGCAACGTAGATATTCAGGGCGCCATTTTAAACAATGGTATAGGTGGATATTATTGGTCTAAAGACTCAGTGATTGCAGATACGGATATGCTGAGCAATGTGCATTATCTTGATTTCTATGATTCTGGTGTCTGGTCTGGTAGCATGGGACGCTACTGGGGCATCCCCCCTCCGCTGTCTAGTACGGTAGGGATAATGGTAGGAATATGGCCTATCTATCGAGACCATAACGAATTTCGGTGTCGGGCAGATAGTTGTAATATTCTTTGACTTCGATCATAAGTTCCGCATCGTCAAAACTGCTGCCGTTTTTTAGTATTTCTCTAGCAACTTTGCCTGGGAATATTGTCTTAATAGACGGAGCATAGTTCGTGCCGTCCTGCGGAGTTTCATATTTAATGACTGCGTTAGTAGTTTTATCAAAGAAGAACTTGTAGGGCATAGAACCACCAGTGCCGACCGTAATGTGATTTTTATCGTTCACATAAAAGCTCTCGTCAAAAATCCACATATAGGCATATTTATAATCATCGTCCTCGGTAATACCGAAGCCTTCATAATCAGCAAAGCGACGATAGTCTTTGTTATTCTTTTCTGGGCTATTGTCATTATCTAGGAGATATTGAACAGCAGTGTCATAGAGGAAATCACTATTGGTGAGATACTTAGGCTGATTTAAACCAAGCGCCACTGGTATAATCAAAATCATTGTCAATAGAACACCGATGAATACTGGAATAGATTGCTTGGATTTTTTCATGAGATAGACTCCTTAAGGCACCTCAAACGAGCCTTCAAAGAAGGATTATCTCCATAATAGCACACTTGATGGATTTTGTCAAGACTTCTTGCTGGCGTTTTGCTGTTTGAGGTAGATTTTGACGGCTTCGGAGGCAGCGTTCCCCTCAGCTTCTTGCTTAGAATGGCCGGAACCAGTACCTTTGAGTTGTTTGGCGACATAGACACCAACGGTGAAGGTTTTATTATGATCTGGACCCTCCTCATTGAGAACGCGGTAAGACGGCGTCGCTCCATCGACATGCTGCGCCAACTCCTGGAGGTAGGATTTCGGGTCGCGCCAGCTGCCGTCTTCGAGGATTTTGTCGATTTTAACTAGAATATGCTTGGCGATGAAATCCTTGGCCGTATCATAGCCCTGATCAAGATAAATTGCGCCGATTACCGCCTCGAAACAGTCAGCCAAAATTACGGCGTGCGCCCGATCCGAGCCATGCTTCTCGCCCTTGGAAAGGCGCACCAGCGGCTCATAACCGAGCTCTTCGCCAGCCGCGCCGATGCTCTCAGTGCGAACTAGGGCCGAGCGCCATGCAGTCATGATTCCCTCTGGCTCGTCATAGCTGCGGTATAAAAAGTCAGAAGTAACCAGCTCTAGCACGGCATCCCCGAGAAACTCGAGGCGTTCGTTGTGCTCTTTAACGCTAGCGCGATGTTCATTGACATAGCTGCGATGCGTGAGCGCAGTCAACAGAAGCTCGGGATTATTAAACTCAAAGCCGAGTTTTTCGCGGGCAAAATTTTGATATTCTTCGATATTCATATTCCCTTTCTAATTATATTAATTACTAAGCCCTTGACGGATTTTATTTTTGGCGACGAGCATGAGTTTTTCGATGTCTTCGTATTCGATTGCTTCAAGCGCGTCTTTGAAGCTGAACCACTGAATCCCCTTCATCCACTGCTCTTTAGTCGGTGTTTCCTGATCGTCGAGCGCGCGGACAAGGTAAATTTGTGTCATCATTAGGACGAGCTTGTCGACGCGACGATACTGAAAATGGATCTTGCCAAGCCACATCACAACATCGATATGAAAGAGGCCAGCTTCTTCACCAATTTCGCGGATAGCGGTCTGCTTCGCAGTCTCGCCTGGCTCGATGTGCCCTTTTGGGATAGTCCAGCGCCCCTTCGAGTCCTGAATAAGGAGGATCTCGATATCTTTGCCGTCTTTACTCGGTCGATAGACGATGCCACCGGCGGTAGGCTCACGCACAACTTCCTGAATTACAGGCTTCTTGAATACACGTGCAGTCAACCGTGTTACCGCTGTCACTTTTTCAGACTTTAGCGGTAAAGCTTCCGGGACTTTTGTGGGGCGCTCTACTGAGCTAGGCGTAATTTCGGGACGTCTATCGTTAGGCCTCCTCCGTGCCCCCCGCATTTTCTTCTTGCTCATATTGCTCCTTTGAAGGTTGTGTTTCTTGGGGCTGTTCTGAGGCGGCTTGCTCATGATTGGCGGACGTCGCTGTGGTATCTGTCTTGCGATTGTCTCCGTAAATCTGGCGGTAGGCGGTACCAAGGACGCCATTGACGAATTTTGAAGAGTTATCTGACCCAAATGCTTTAGCTAGCTCAACCGCTTCGTTGATAGCGACTTTCGGCGGTACAGTATCGGCGCACTTACGAAGCTCATGCAAGCCAATCCGCAAAATATTGCGATCAACTGCTGCGATCGTGTCCAGAGGCCATTCTGGAGCCATCGGTTGCAAATCAGTGTCTAGCTCCTTGAACTCACTCGACACATCGCGTGCCAAGCGGTAGACGAACTCGGTATCACCGAGCGCCTTCGCATACGGCTCAATATCCTTCGCGACAATCGAATCTATATCCACCGTGGTATCGCCAGCCTTAGTGCGAAATTCGTATTCATACAAACTTTGTAAAACAATGATTCTGCCTAAGTGCCGGTTACTAGCCATATACCTTCCCTTTTATTTAGATTTTTTAGTAATTTTTGTAGTTGTCGTCTTTTTAGTAGCGTGCTCGGAACTGACTTTAGCAGCTTTTTTAGTAGCTTTGACGCTCAGCTCGCGGGCAGGCTTGACGGTCTTGACTTTCAAATTTGGGGTTTTCTTTGCGGTTTCAAAAGCTTTAATTGGGGAGGTACGATTCACCGCACGTGCCAATTTTAGCCGAAGATGACTACGACGTAGACCAGTCTTGCGTGGGCTACTCTGTTTTTTAGGTTCAGGCATAATGCTCCTTAATTTATATATGAAAATTCTACCCTTAATTTTAGCATATTTACAGGTTGATTACAAGAGGAAATTTTGGCAGTTTTTAAAGGATAGTGGCCGCCCTTGTCTGTACGTCTTAAGCATGGTATGATGGATTTATGAAGAAAGTTATGAAGGTAATACTGGTCGTTGCGTTTCTGGCGGGTTTAGTCGGAGTCGGGATTTATGTCTATCGCGAGAAGTTTTTTCAGCCGAAGTTTGATCTCGACGCTAATGGCGAGGTAATCATCCCTAGCGGCTACACGCGGACGGTTGGCTCGGATTACACGCAGACGGATGGCGCGAATACGACCTATTACGTTTATAAAGACCGGATTATTGCGGTCAGTACGCAGAATTATCCGGCTGGTTCGCCGTATGTTTACGAATATATTGCAACGTTATACGACAATTTAGACGGGGCTTTTATTAATAATTTCAATGGCGATATGGCCGGCAAACATGGTGCAATTATTCAGCGCGTACTAAAGCAGAGTTAGAATTAGCAAAAATCCCCCAGTTACGAGGGATTTTGCGTTTAGTTAGTAATTAATCTTTTAGCGTTTCAAAGCGTGACGGCTAGTGACGAAGTACCCTGCAGCGGTTGCGATCGAACCAGTAGCGAGGACTGCGCTAGCAATCTCGGCTGGGCCGGTGGAAGGCAACTTCGACGGAGCGTCATTGCCATTATTACCGTTGTCGCTCGGCTTGTCGTTCGGGAACTTATTATCATCAGCGCCACCGGTATTGTCGGTCGGACCGTCTGGCAAATTGTTACCATCCTTGATATACGTCACCGTAAAGATCAAGTCGTTTTCGGTCACAGTACCTTCAATTACCTTCTGATCAGGCGTGTAGCCTTCGATCGTCGGCGAAATGATGTAGTAGCTGCTACCGGCTTTATACTTAGCGGTATAACTATCAGCCGCCTTGCTGCCATCTTCGTAAATATACTCGACGGTAATGTTACGCTCCTGAGGCTCGATTGGATCAACGATCACCACATTTTTCTTGTAAGTAACGTTGACCGTGATGTCTTGCTTGCCGAAGACGCCACTGACGACAGTTTGGTCGGCAACATAGCCTTCAATCACCGGCGAACCAACTTTGTAATTATCGCCCTCTTGGAAGACGCCGTTGTAAGACTCAGCAGCCTTACTGCCGTCCTCGTAGCGATAATTGACCTGGAGCTTGTACTCCTTTACGACTGGATCAATTGGGTTCTCACAAGTCTTATTCACCAAGACGCTGGCATAGTCCTGAATGGTGACTTTGCCGA
>CAZETG010000039.1:0-8370 GCA_964514875.1 uncultured Candidatus Saccharibacteria bacterium
CTAACTAATAAGCATTATAGCACACGGAGTAATAAATGTCAATACTTTTTTCACAATTTCTTTCAAATCACAACGCAATTCGACCCCAAGAGGCTGATTTTACAGAGGTATTAAGTACCATTGCGCTAACGCCTAAAATGTTGTATTTTTATGGAAAAATGCCGCAAAATCGGGTCAAAAATGATTTGAAAAATAGTATAGAAAGTGCACAGAAAACGCATAAAAATACTAATTTAGCCACTAGCGATTCAACGTGGAAAATGTCGAAATATTTGACGGAACGGCCAAAAGCCTTAGCGATTGTAGGGACGCGGAAGCCGACTAAATATGGCGAAAATATCGCTTACGAGCTGGCCTATGAGGCGGCGAAACGCGGAATTATTGTAATTTCAGGGTTAGCGTACGGAATCGATAGCATTGCGCATCGGGGAGCGGTGGATGCGGGCGGGGTGACGGTGGCGGTGTTAGGAACGCCGATCGATCAGATCTATCCTCGATCGCACATTGGACTGGCAGAGAAAATTATTAAGACGGGTGGCTGCATTATGAGTGAAACTGCGCCAGGGGAGGCGTTTTTCCCGAAAGTGAGTTTTTTACGGCGGAATCGGTTAATTTCGGGACTGGCGGATGTGGTGATGGTTCCAGAGGCGGCGGAACGAAGTGGGTCTCTGAATACGGCGGCGCACGGGCTGGAACAGGGTAAGGAGGTGTTTGCGGCGCCGGGGGATTTGACGCGACCGATGTCGCGGGGTTGTAATCGTTTGATTCGGCAGGGTGCGATGTCGTATTTGGAGCCAAATGATATTTTGGAGCTGCTGGCGCCGCTACCGAAGATGAAGAAGAAACTGGCACAGGTGGAGTTATTCGGTGATTCAGAGGCGGAAACGGCAATTTTGCGGGCGCTAAAGGGCGGCTTGCAGGAAGGTGAGGAGATTTTACAGAAAACTGGCCTTGTGGCGGCAGATTTTAGTCAAACTTTGACGATGCTGGAGTTGAAAGGACGGATTCGGGCGTTAGGGGCTAACAAATGGACGTTGAAATGACTCTGGTGGCTCACGAGATACGTTATAAGAAGATATGACGAGATGCCATTGTTGAAGGTGGTGCTTAAAGATAAGAAAGCCCCCGGTCGATTGATCGGGGGTCAGGGAGCGGGGTTACTTCTTTGTCATCATGGCGACAATGCAAGCCTGTGGCGTTGCATCTTCATTGTCATTGAGGAACGGATACTGCTCCTTAAGTGTGGGGATTTCGAGAGAATGCGTCTGGCTTTCATACCAGTCGATTTGGCCAACGCCCATTCCTAGAGCAATAGTAGCTACGATTTCGGTGCCAAGAGTGATACCATTGTCGTCGACGGCCTTTTGGTCGGCGTCGCAGTCAAGACTGAACCGCAACATCGGATTCAGCTCATTGCAGGCGATGCCTGTAATCTCCAAAATACCAACTTTGCGGGCGGAAATGCGCGTAACGGCTATGCTGAGGTCGCCGAGGGTTTTGGCTGGGTAAAGGGTCAGGCGCCCGTCTTTGACGGGCTTAAACTTCCATTGCGTAATTGTCAAATGAACGATGGCATCGTCTGGAAGCGGTTCAACTCGCCAAGGCCGTATAGCATACTCGAGTGAAGCGTACAGCTGGGGTAGCGTAAAATCGAAGGTGAGGCCCAAAGCGCTGGTAGCGTTGCCGTTTATACGGGTAGTCTCAGAGGTGGGCTCTGGGGTCGGCTCAGGGCTGGCTGGGGCTGAAGGCTGCGGATTTGGGGTGCTGGTTTTTGTGGGTTCACTCATAATGAACTCCCCTCCTTTTCTAAGTTACAAGGTAAAAATATAACCTACTTACTTCCATTGTAGCATACGTTAGTATTTTTGTCAATACTAAAAACATAAGTTGCAAGGATTGTATTTTATGTTTTACTACGACTTTGTACTATAGGCTTAAATAAATGCTATTGAGAGTAAGCTCTTGCTTCTTTCAAAGGCTTTGTCATTTCTACTGCTTTGCAGTAAAAATATATGCACTTTCTCGGAAATGACAGGTAAAATTTTCATTTTGCTTGGATACTTGATGTTTCTAATCACTGCGTTTTAGAAATGACTGCATATCCTCGGAAATAAAAGCAAGCTTTCATTTCTCTCAGATATTTAGCATTTCTACTGCTTCGCAGTAGAAATATCTGCATATCCTCAAAAATGAGAGTAAAGACTCTCACTTTACTCGGATACTTGATATTTCGTGCGGAGCGGGCGGGTTGGCGCATTGGGCGTTATTGGTAGTGCTGGTTTGGGTGGCTATTGGTATTCTTTGACTGCTGATATTGCAATGAACTCTCAATTAACCTATATTCTGTATTTTAACCAAATCAATACAAATGCAGCATTGGTATCATTAGACTACGTACGTAGCGGTGGTCGTTCCCTCCGCTGTCTAGTACGGTAGGGATAATGGTATGAGATTAGCGATTTTGATCGATTTCGGTGGCGATTTGACGAAGCAATGAGGGTAGTTGAGCCTTTTCTGTGTCGGTGAAGCGGCTGAGGACGAATTTGACGTCGCCGAGTTTTTGACGGAGTTCGTTATTTCCTGTGCCGAGGCGGAGGCGCGGAAAATCAGTGGTATGGAGGTGCTCGGAGATAGATTTGAGGCCGTTATTGCCGCCACTAGATCCTTTCATGCGAAAACGTATATTAGAAAATGGCAGATTAAAATCGTCGCAGATCACAAGAATATCGTGAGGTGCAATTTTGTAGAATTGCATAAATCTAGAGACTGCAATGCCAGAGTCATTATAGAAGGTTTGCGGTTTGATCATGATACGGTTGCCATCTCTGAGCCAGATTGCATTAAATCTTGGATTTTCCCAGGTAAGATTGTGGATTTTGGCATAGAAGTCTAGAGCTAAAAAGCCAAAGTTGTGGCGCGTAAAATTGTATTCGTTGCCAGGATTTCCGAGGCCGATAATTAGTTGCATGAGGATATTATAACAGATTGCTGTAAAAAAGACTAATAGGGGTCGTGCGGAGCGGGTGGCCTTATGACATTGGTCGCATTGATGCAGCTGGAAACTATGGCGGTTATCGTACATCTCGTGCCGATTTGGGGAAAGATTTCTATGCCAGTTTTCGTATTGATATCAGCAATTTAAATGTTATTTTAGCTCATAACGGGAATCGTTGGGTCGGTCTCCCCCTCCGCTGTCTAGTACGGTAGGGATAATGGTATGAAAATAATGTGTTACATTGAAAATTACTTCAAAAAGTGGCGTCAGTATTAGGCGTCAATTTCGCTAGAAAAGCTGTGGTTCTTCGGGAAACTTAAAATATGGTGGCCTCTGCTGGATTCGAACCAGCGACCCCTCGAATGTGAATCGAGTGCTCTAGCCACTGAGCCAAGAGGCCATATTTTTAATTTTCACTCAGAACATTGCTTTAATGTACGTTCTAGTCGGTCGAGCTAAAGAACCAGCTGCGCTGTCTGAGTATATTTGTTTTTGTCTCTTGGTTTTCGCGGAATTCAAACCGGCGAACCAAGAATGTGTAGCACCAGGCGTTGCTCGGTTTTGAAAAACGGAATACGACTGGCTGAGCTGTATATAGGCGATGAGCAAAAACTAGGTGTTCAAGAGCATTAAATAGGGCTAAGAAAAGTAGAGATCACGAAACTACTTTTTCGGCCCTATGTATGTTATAATAGCACAAATGAATGTGGATTACCAGAAATTCAATGAAGAAAAAATGGAAATTGAGCGGTTTTTGGCGCTGCCAGAGGCTTATGCGGCGTCGGATTTTGCCGAGAAATCACGCCGGTTAGCTGAGATTAATAGTATTTTGGAGTTAGCGCAGAAGATCGAGCAGGCGAAGCAAAATTTGGCGGAGGCGACGGAACTGATTCATGATCCGGAGTTGGGTGAAATGGCGGTCGATGATGTACGGTTGCTTGGGCTGCAGATTGAGAGCCTGACGGCGGAGCTGGAGGAGAAAATTTTGCCGCGTGATCCGGCGGACGACAAGCCGGCGATTATGGAAATCCGAGCAGGGGCGGGCGGCGATGAAGCTTCCCTGTTCGCAGGTGAGCTGTATCGGATGTATGTGCGTTATGCGGAGAAGCATCATCTAAAAGTAGAGCTTTTGTCGCAGAATGAGAACGAAGCGGGTGGAATGAAAGAAGTTGTAATGCGGGTGTCGGGTGAGCGACCGTATGGACAATTGAAATTTGAAGGTGGCGTGCATCGCGTGCAGCGGGTGCCGGTGACGGAATCACAGGGGCGGATTCATACTTCGACGGCGACGGTGGCGGTGTTGCCAGAGGCAGCGGAGTCGGAGATTGAGATCAAGCCGGATGATCTGAGGATTGATATTTATCGCTCGGGTGGACATGGTGGCCAGGGGGTTAATACGACCGATTCAGCCGTGCGGATCACTCATTTGCCGACGGGGATTGTGGTGGCGATGCAGGATGAGCGGTCGCAGCAGCAGAATCGCGTGAAAGCAATGGCGGTGCTACGGAGTCGTCTCGCGGAGAAGCAGAAACAGGAAGAAATGAAAGCGGCAAGCGATGCGCGGAAGAGTTTAATTGGTTCGGGCGATCGGAGCGAGAAGATTCGGACTTATAATTTTCCGCAGGATCGGATTACGGACCATCGCGTGCACTATTCGCGTTCGAATATTTCGGCGGCGATGGATGGTGATATTGATGATTTGATTCACGAGTTGACGTTAGCAGAGCGGAAGCTGGGGGAGTAGATTGTTGTTAAATTTACAACGTTTTTGAAATAATGTTTTAGGGTTTATCTTGTGGAAGAATGAATACTAAAATTGTTCAAAGCTAATGAAGTTGTGTAAAAATATTTGCTTACCATTTATTCTATGCGTGGATTTTGCTTCAAGGTTTATCCCTGAGAGTTTGAAATGTAGATATTGAACACTAAAGTTGTTCAAGGATGAGATAATGCTGAATACTAAAATTGTTCAAAGATCTGGATGTGAAGCGCTGGCTGTAAAATGAGACTGTTAGGAGATGTTCGGAAATGTTGATTTTTGAGGTAATGTGTGATATAATAGGAAGATAGAGTATGGCTTATGAAGATTGAAACTTGGCTGAGACAAGCAAAAAAACAGGTTGATTCGCTGGATGCGGAGTTAATTGCGGTGTGGAATTTTGCGCCACATGGTAGTGATCGGAGTTGGCTGGTGGCGCATGATTACGAGGAGATTGAGCCAGAAAATTTGTTTAATGCTTGGAAGATGGTACAAAAGCGTAGTAGCGGGATGCCGCTGGCGTATGTTTTGGGCGAAAAAGAGTTTTATGGTCGTAGTTTTTGTGTCAATCCGGCGGTGTTGATTCCTCGCCCAGAGACAGAAGGTATTATTAATCTAGTGAAAACCTTGGATCTAGGGACGTGGCCGCAGTTTTTGGAGATTGGGACGGGGAGTGGTTGCGTGGCGATTACGCTGGCGTTGGAATTTCCGCAAAGTAACGTGATAGCGACAGATATTAGCGTGCGGGCCCTGGATACGGCGAGTTTGAATGATTCCTTGTTGGAAGGGAGAGTGGAGTTTGTGCATGCAAATTTGCTGCGTGATTTGGATTTGCGATATTTGCATGAGCAACATTATGATGTTATGGTGGCGAATTTACCGTATGTGAATAAGGCGTGGGATTGGGTAGATACGTCGTTATTAAGTTATGAGCCAGCGAATGCACTGTATGCGCGGAGTAGCAATGGTTTGTCGATTTATAAGCGTTTTTTTAAGGAAATTGTCTATCAGCGGGATCAGTCTTTATTATGGATTGATTATCTGGCAATTGAAGCGGATCCTTGTCAACATGAAGAATTGAAGGAGATTGCGGCGAAGGCAGAGTTTCAGTATTTGCGGACCGAAGGGTATTGTTTGTTGTTTGAGGATGAATGGCGGTATTGGTGGGACTGGCGGGAAAATAAATACGTACATAAGCCGGCCGATGTCATTAAAGAAGAGAGGCGAACGGGGATTATTAGCTGGTCGGCGGATGCGTATGACGCCGATGACTATAATTGGCGCAAAAACTAAAGTATATTTGCGCCAATTAGTTGATGAGGTGGAATTTGGAATGGCTTATTTCGGGTCTTTGTAGTTGCCGAGGGTGAGGTTGATATTGTGCTCTTTGCCTTCACGGAGGACGACGAGCTGGACAGTGTCGCCGGGCATGTATTCACCCATTAAGGTTGAGACGGAGCCAGCATTGCCGACGGCAATACCGTTGACTTTAGTAATAATGTCGCCGTCCTTGAGGCCAGCTTTGTCGGCGGGACCGTCTTTAATAATGGCACTACTATTATTGTCGGTAAATAAGTAGGCGCCAGCGGAAACTGGAAGTTTGTAGCTTTTGGCAATGTCGGGAGTAATATTAACGTAATAGATACCGGCGTAGGAGCGTTCGGCGGTGCCGTTTTTGATGATATTATTGAGCATGCCTTTGGTGCTAGATATAGGAATGGCAAAGCCGATACCGTCGGCCTCGGAACTGGTAGCAGTATTAATACCGATTACTTCGCCGGCGGCGTTGACGAGCGGACCGCCAGAATTGCCAGCGTTGATAGCGGCGTCGGTCTGGATCATGTCGGTGAGACTTTCGCTGGCGGTGAGGTCGCTACTGTAGGCGACGAGAGCGCGGCCGGTGCCAGAAATAATGCCGGCGGTGATGGAATTTTGATATTGGCCGAGGGCGTTGCCGATGGCGATGACTTGCTGACCGATGGAGATGGATTTAGAATCGCCGAGCGTAACGATTGGTAAGTTGGAGACGTCGTTGATTTTGAGATAAGCGACATCATTGAGTGGATCGGTGCCAACAAGCTTGACATCGTCGTAGGTGGTGCCATCATCGAGAACGATACTAATGTTGCGTGCGCCATCAATAACGTGTTTATTAGTCATGACATAGCCATCCTCGGTGACGATCATGCCAGTGCCGGCAGAAGTTTGTGTAGAGGCCTGGCCGAACCATCCAGTCGTACGAGTTTCGGTAATAATTGAGACGACTCCAGGCGAGACCTTGGCGGCGACGTCGGCGATTGAGCCTTCGACGAAGGAAATTGAATTGCCATTATTGCCGTAGTTAAAAGTCACAGGCGCATCGTCGGAAAACCAGTTGATAAGTGAGAGCGCGAGCCCGACGCCAGAGACTAATAAGGCTAATAGTAATAATATAATCACTGTAGCCTTGAAGCCGGCGTCGGGCTTGCGAGGCTTGGTGGTTTTCTTAGTGTTCTTGGTATGTGGTTTGGAGGTGGAATGTTGTAAAAAGGAGCGGGCCGGCTTAGTAGCGGGTGTGGCGGTTATATGGCTTGCAGTGCTGGAAGTCTGCTGGTTTATTGGAATATCGACATTTGTAGTTGTATCAGTGGGCGAGACTGCGGATGTAGGACTGGCTATTTCTGCATTGGTTGCAGGTTGTTGTGTGTCGAGATCATTTTCCTTTGTCATAATTCTTTTCCTCTGTTTTGATAATAATTTCTTTAATTATACGATTTTAATATTTAATGAACATTAAAACTGAAGCTTGGTTCACTAAAACCGATTAATAAAACTGTGATAACTGCTAGGCTAAAAACAACCGGTAAGGCGACATTGCGGAATTTGAGCTTGCCATTATGCTTGGACATATCGCTGTAAATTTGAAAGAACGTAAAAGTAAGTAGAGTAAGGATAATCGAGAGTTGTGAGAAGCAAATTTCGGTATTGCCAAGCGTATAAATGATGAGCCAGGAATAAGAAACCCAGGAGACTTCGGCGAAGAAAAGCCCCCAGATCAATGAAATATAAGCGGGCTCTTCTGCGTTGCTCTGGATGAGAACATGATGTGCGGCGGCGTAGCCGATAATGAATTCGGTCACAACCAAAACCACTGAGTCGCTAATGGCAGCGTAAACTGTGGCGGCAGTACTGCCAACTAAAACGGCAATTAGGGCTTGGACGATAGCAAAGGTAAAAGAGGAACGAGGTTTAATAACGATGAGCCAAACTGCGTAGGCAACCATGAGGACGATATGGACTGGTAAAAAAGTTGTGCCCGCGGCGTAGGCTAATAAGACAAAACTAACGCCGACAATAAAATCAACTAGGCTGGAGCGGATATTTAGTAGCCAATAACGATGATTGACGGCAAAGACGCGCCATTTAGAAACAACAATTAAGATGAGACCGATAATACAATTTCCGGTGATGACGGTGGCGCCAATTGAGACTACTGCTAGTAGAAGATTTAAAATGACATGCAAAAGCGAGCTGATAGCATTACGGCTTTTGCGAATAAAAATATAATCAGCCATAGTATGTATATTATAGCAAAGAAAAATTGAAAAAGTGGAAATTTGGCGTGGTTGTATAATGT
>CAZETG010000040.1:0-7997 GCA_964514875.1 uncultured Candidatus Saccharibacteria bacterium
GCACGGGGCCAGATACGGTCGCGCCGGTGCGGATCGCGGTATCGACAATTTGCTTAGCACTCTGATCAATCACGCGGTGATCATAAGCCTTGAGGCGAATACGAATCTTCAGGCCCTCATCTTTTTTTGCTTCGGTCATTTTTTCCTTTCTCTGGTCCATAATCTCAGCAAGCTTCTAGTCGAGCCGGCGATGAGTTTTTGGGCCTCATTTTTTATAACCTTATCTTTTCATTATAGCACACTTATGCTTAAAAATCAAGATGTTGGGGTCAAATTTCTGGGTTTTTGTGATTTTCTGTTGTAATTTTTACAATATTCTGGTATGAGCGGTATTTTATTGCTTCGCGCCAGAAATGGCTACATATCCTCGAAAAAATAAAAAAGTTTGTACTTCTATCGAATGTTTGATATTGCGTGCGGAGCGGAGTGGTTGCGAGTAATGGCCCATTTAACGCTGGTGCGAGCTCGATCATCTGGTCTTCTAACGCATTTTCTTTTGCGGGTTTTGAGTATGCTTTGCGTTTAGGATACAGCGAATCATTAGTCTCTACATCCGAATATGCCACTGAACGTCATTATGGCTTTCCCCTCCGCTGTCTAGTACGATAAAGAAGGATAATGAGATGGAAGGCGGCGAGTTACTAGACCCTCGTGCGAAGCGATGCGGTTTGGCCCATGATTCGCCTGACTCAAAAACCAGACAAAGGTAGCCTCATGAGTCCAAATAGCGGCACTAACGGAACTCTGTGGTCATCTCGTGCACATTCCAACGCGACTTTCCAATGTACCTTCTATGCACTTTTTAGCTCTTCAGTTATTAACCCATCCAACAATGATCAACGTTGGTTCGGCTTTCCCTCCACTGTCTAGTACGATAGGGATAATGAGTATGAATACTAACAACTAAAACACGAGAATAATCGGACTTGACCGGTCTGATATTATTTGATAGAGTATAATTAGAGATTGTTTTTAGCGTTGCTTCTTTGAAGTGACGCTAATTTTTATGCCAAACCAAAACAGTTCGACGCAAAACACTAATGATTTAATCTGAAGACTAAAACTCATAGCGACATAACCTCCCCTTCTCCCCACCATGATCAACGTAAGGTGCCCGGCCTACAATATCTTAGTATTAATATTTACGCCCAATTATCTCGTGTCCCTCCATACTAGCATAAATCTACCACGAATCACAAGCATAAACGTCAATTTTCAGCCCTGTTGCATAATTATGCTTTGCTCAACTATTGCAGAGATACTCTCACCGTCTTTTCTCGAGGCGCCTCCACGACGCCCGCCGTCGCGGGGTCGTGGCGCTAATTCTCCTCGTAAGTCCGAACCCTCTCGAAAAGAGGTGAGAGCATCTCTGCACAATTGAATAGCATAATTATGCAACAAGACCTTAATTTTCCTACCATTATCCCTACCGTACTAGACAGCGGAGAGGATGGCCAATATTAAATGGATTCGTCCATGATGTTCCCACTCCACCATTATTAGCTAGGACGGCATATGCTGTATTCATTTTGTATGCCGTGCGTCCGGCCCAAGAATAGCTATCAAGACCAACACTTTGAACACAACCAGAATGATATACAAATCCGCTCCGCACGAATGTTTTGCGGTCATTGCTGACGCGCAACAACACGAACGTTGCGCACGAAAATTCCCCGCTCTTGAGAGCGGGGAGGAGGATCCGATTGCGTTCCATAGCAACCCTGAGGCTAGCCGAAGCGTAACTGTTTGTTAGGTCTGGGGACACACATTGCGCTGAATGTTGGCCGTAAAACTAACGGGTCTCTCAAAGGCAGTGCTACGAATAACGTAGTATGACCCCTGGTGGCTGTCACAAACGCGCATCAGGCGACTTCGCGAGTTAATAATCGGCGCTTCCATGCCAATAGAACAACCGCCTTCGCGTCGACAGAACTCATAGCTCATTCTGAGCTGTGTTCCACTGTGCATAATCGGACAGTCCCACCAGCTAAGACCATCGGCTTGCATGCGCTGGCAATAGTCTTTCGGAACATATTTGACAGTTGCTATAATCGTCATGCCGTCGTCATTGCCTTCATGGTCGCTTTTGTCACAATCCCTGATTTCGCGAGCCTGCCAGTGAATTTTCACGGCAATAGCAATAGGACGCTTAAGGGCTGGCGAAATAATTCGCGTCACCTCTTTGGGGTCCAGGCCCAAGGCCTGAATTTCGGTCGGATCCGACATCGGATGCAGTATGCCGGGCATGATTCGGAAAATCGTCGGTTCGATTACTTCAGACGGCAACGTCACTGCATCGTGCAGCTGCTGCAAATCAGGGCCATCCGTAATGAAATAGATCAACCTGGGCGATCTGTTGACATCGTCGGGGACAGAATAAGAACTCTCCAGCTCAGCCACCAACTCGCGATAACTCTTCATGAGAGGGAGATCTCCTGGCGACGCCATGTGTCGAGCTGAAAGGACCTCAATCGGAATCTGTCGGCTAGGATCGAGCGTCGGAAAATTTGGCCCGCCAGCTTCATCACAAAGGTGCCGGCAAGTGACTCTCTCCATGAAGTCAATCGGAGCTCGAGACGGCGATTGCGTCTGCACACTGCCGTGACTATCGCCGCCCAGTTGCTGTACAGCTATTTTGCTACGATCAGTCAGCAAACTCAACTCCTTTACCGTCGTGTTGTTACCAATCACAATATCACTCCTTCTTCTAATGTGCACACTCCAAAAAACATAACATCTTCACTAAGAGCTCTGTTTGTTAATTATACCATGGTTTGCAATTGGCGTAAATAGTTTCGTGGCGTTTTTGCATCTCGCTTAGCTATCGCTTTCCAGGTCTGGATCAATGGTGATCAGGAATTTGTAGCCAGGAAAGGCTTTGCGCATGAGCTGGCTAATTTTCGCCTTGAGCTGCTCGCGGTTTTTGCATTCATAGCCAATCACAAGGTCAAAACTCACAGTTTTTTGTGATTCGTCAACATAAAAACCATGCATTTGGTGCACTTCAGGATAATTATTGACAATTTCGAGTAATTTTTCACGCATTGCGCGATTCTCATCAGCGCTGCGATTCTCGGCATAAATCCCAATTGTTAGACTCACATTATATTTCGCATAAATGCGTTGTGAGATCATATGCGTCAGTTTATGTAGCTCTTTCGCGGTCATTGTATCAGGTACTTGAATACGCACCGAACCAATGAGATCGGATGGACCATAATTATGTAGCATAAGGTCGTAAGCGCCAGAAACCTCCGGAAAACTGCAGATCTGCTGCTTAATTTTCAGAACTAAACCCGGTTCTGCTGTGCGTCCTAAGATATCATTAAAAGCCTCCATGATAATCTCGAAACTAGTGCGCAGAATAAACAGTGCAATAACGGCGCCGAGAATGCCGTCTATACTAATCCGAAAAATCATCGTTACGCCGATGCCAATCAACGTCGCAAAAGAGAGCATCGCATCAAACAACGCGTCTACGCCTGAAGCTATTAGAGTGTTCGAGTTGAGTGTTTTGCCGGTTTTGCGCACATAAGTCCCTAAACATAGCTTTACAATAATTGCGCTGACCACAACCACGATCGTCGCCCACGAATAATCCGCCAACTCTGGATGAAAAATTTTGGGTACCGCCTCCATGAGGGAGACTACGCCAGTAGCCATAATAATCAGCCCCACTAATAACGTCGCCAAATACTCAGAACGACCGTGGCCATAAGGATGATCGCTATCGGGATGCTTCGCGGCAATTTTCGTACCAATAATCGTCACGACTGACGACATAACGTCAGTCAAATTATTGACGGCGTCCAAAATGATCGCGATCGATCCGGCAATCACCCCGACCAGCGACTTAAAAATCACTAAGACAATATTAGTAATAATACCAATTACGCTTGCGCGAACAATCTGTTTTTGACGACTCATCGTCATATTATATCATACTCCGTAGAAATAACTGCGTCGTCTCGGAAAATTGTGTGAGCACATTTTTCACTCGACTTCTTATTATATCATAGGCTTGCGGTTTCAGAAATAATTGCATCAGCTGAGGTTCAACAATATATTTGCGCGCACACTCCTGATCATATTTTTGAAAAGGCCCTATTTGGTGTAATTTTCCATAGCACCCCGCGCAAGATGGTTCTATTCATACTATTTTCATACCATTATCCCTACCGTACTAGACAGCGGAGAGAATAACCATAGTAACGCGAGCTACTCATGGAAGAATCGACACCTGTAGCACGGAAATAGAAGCTAAAAGTATCCTGAGAATCCGCAATAGAGGCCGTGCAAGACGACCAAAAATCTGCGCGAATACCAGCATTGGAGCCAACGCGACCATCAGCCCATGCTCCGCCGCTCCGCACGAAGAGTTTATTTGCTAAAATGGACGGAATATGGCATTTTTCTATTGACACATTTAGTAAAGTGTAGTATAATAGAAGGGTGGGCTCTATTTACATCAACCATCATGAGGCATAGAAGAAACAATTAATCTGGTTTTAGACAAAAACAAGGCTATGCGTAAAGTAAACAGACGTCGTAGTCTTAGATTGTTTAAAAGGGGTGTGGCAATGCAGTACATTAAGTGTGATAAGGTGGACACGTTTTACGGCGATGAAGGCGACCGCGAGACGTTTGCGGCAGAGAAGGCGTTATTCTCCGAGTTGCTGACTCTACATGGAGTTACTAAACAGCTGGAGCTCAACATTCAGTATAGCTATTCTGATGCGTTTTTCTTTCTTTGCGATGAGCAAACAGTCCGCCGAGCCTATCAAATCGGTGAATACCAAGTTCCTCATGTATTGGAACTGAGACGCAAAACCATTAGCACTCTGTGCATTGGCTTGGAAATGGTGGTATCGAGCCGCCCGCACGAGGAGCCACTGATAACAGCGTTGTCCGAAGTAAAAATGGCGGCGATGACCAATTTGCAACAGTACGCTCATATACCAAGCCTAAGCGCTAAAACACAGCTGAATCAACAAGAGTTCGAGATTTGGTTGCAAGAAATGACGTCACAGGCGGCGCAGATTGAGAATATGCTTGTCTACGATACCTTCAGAGGACGTAAAATGTTGCTCTATTATCGCTACCCGCCTTTTCGGGTTGGCAACGCGCTCACGTCAAGACGCCAACGCTACTTTGGAGGTAAAGTTTGGGTCTTTGATCCGGAAACTGAGAGAAAACTTCTCGAAAGCTTTATTACCCATGACATGCTGCTTCATGCCGAGTGGCACAAGGCGGGATAGTCACTCCGCACTTTTTAGCCTCGCCTTGCGCGGGGCTTTTTCTAGGTTCGCTCGTGTTTATAGCACATGAAGGGCTTTTAGTGCAAATGAGGCACTAGATCACATTTCCTAGCCGCGCCTCGACTGAAAGTGCTCTTCCTAGGAAATACCGTACAATTTTCTTGCGATAAGTTCAAAATTTTGACATAAACTATTTACAAATCGTACAAAGTATGCTATAATGGAAGGATAAGGGTAACGCAAGCTTGGCTTTGCGTGACTTTTGGTACATTGATGGTTAGATTGACGAAAACCACGCAATATTGACTTACAGAGCTTATCTACTAATGCTATCACTTAGCTTAAACTGAATAGTTTAGCCTGAAGCGTTCGCCTATCAATGGCGGCGTTTGATCTTGACCCGGAGCTAATCATACGACTTGACTGGAATGCTTGGTTATCAGGGGCACTGCTTAGCTTGACCGATTTTGAGTAGAAACAAGGTCGATTTGCAAAGCGGCTTTGAACTACTCAAAAGGGAGATGTTAAGTATGAGCGTTAATAATTGGCAGGGCTACAAAAGCCTGGCGCAAGCGGTAGGTTTGACGTTCGAGGTGATTCCGCGGCAGGATCCTGATCATGATATCTTTCGGTTTCGGCATCCGAATATGGCGGCCGAGCTGGATTTGACGGATGAGGATGGAATGCGGCTGTTGGAGTTTTTGGCGGTTGGTCACTTTGCGATGACTGGTCGCGTTTTGGAACAGCACGCGGCGACATTGGAGAAAATGACGCAGCTGATTACAACTCTAGAGCGCAAGACGGAGGAACATGCGGCAATTTTGGGCCGAGTGGTGATGACGCAAGCGGAAGCTACTAGCGAAGAAATGACGCAATCTACGGAAAATCCCGAGCAGAGAGCTCAGACGGACTACACAAAGACGGCAAAAACTACTGGGGAGACATCATCTGAGAAGACTTATGATTTGGAGGCGGAACTGGCTCAAAGAGCAAGCTCAAACCTGCCTCCGTATGAGACCGAGGAAGAACACTATAAGTGGCTTTTGGGTAAGGCCTATCACATGGGCGCGCGCCTCTTCTTCGTGGCTTATTATCGAGACTATGAAAACTATGACGACATCAAGGCTAAAAACGGCGTAGTAGAGGTGAAATATGTCGAGCCTAAAGAAATTGGAGATGAAGATTATCGGTTTATCTTACCGCAAGAATTCGAATTACTGGAGCGCGTGATTGATTATCATCTAGAAGCTTACCGGAAGGTTTATGCTGGCGTTACATCTAAGGAGGGCTTTGCAATTTTGCCGGAATTCCACAACGGCGACCTCTACGCTAAATTGCAAGATTTAGCGAAGCGGGCTGGCGGACGGATTAGATGGATAGGAAACACTCTTCAGGAAGCCAGAACTGGCAGGTTTGACCTGTTCTATTACCGTTTTAAGGCTTTGAGAGTTGCTACACTGACTAACGAGATAAAGAGAATGCGCACAGATAAGTGGGGATATACAGGCTTTAAAGATTGTCGCACATTAAAGTTTATGATGCCAGAGCACTATGATTTGCTGCATGACTTGCTCGAGAATGACGTTAAGGTCTATAATTATCTGCATGAAAGTGATAAGCGCCCCGCTGATTGGGAAGGCTGAGCGAACTAAGTAAGACTCTGTTGACGTAGTAGAAGTCGTATGAAGTAAAAGTTTTTTAAGCAAACGCCACTAAATATGTTGCCCGTGATTGATTACGTCATCTAACCCCAAAATCCCCCTCAGATGAGGGGGATTTGTCATGGTCGCGTAGTCGAAACTATTTGATGATAGAAGTGACGACGCCGGAACCAACCGTCTTGCCACCTTCGCGGATAGCGAAGCGGTCGTTGTTGTTCATAGCGATTGGAGCGAGCAACTTAACCTTGAAGGTAACGGTATCGCCAGGCATGACGATTTCCTTGTCGGCTGGGAGCTCGACTTCGCCGGTCACATCAGTCGTACGGAAGTAGAACTGTGGCTTGTAGCCCTTGGAGAATGGAGTATGGCGACCGCCTTCCTCTTTCTTCAAGATGTAAACCTGAGCCTCGAACTCGGTATGCGGAGTAATGCTACCAGGAGCAGCAATCACCTGACCGCGCTCAATCTGCTCGCGCTCAATACCGCGGAGCAAGAGACCAGCGTTATCACCAGCCTGACCCTGATCGAGAGACTTGTGGAAAGCCTCGATACCGGTAACGACCGACTTCTGAGTCTCCTTGAGACCGACGATTTCGACTTCATCGTTCATCTTGACGACACCCTGCTCGATACGGCCAGTAGCAACCGTACCACGACCCTTGATCGAGAAGACGTCCTCGACTGGCATCAAGAATGGCTTGTCGAGATCGTGCTCTGGGATATCGAAGAACTCATCCATAGCCTTGACGAGCTCCATAATAGCGTCTTCGTTGGCGGCATCGCCTTCGAGAGCCTTAGCAGCGGAACCCTTGATAATTGGGGTATTGTCGCCGTCGTAACCGTACTTGTTCAAAAGCTCACGGACATCCATTTCGACAAGTTCAACGAGGTCTGGATCAGCGAGGTCCATTTTATTTAAGAAGACGATAATCTTCGGAACGTTCACTTGGTGAGCGAGAAGGACGTGCTCACGAGTCTGTGGCAACGGACCGTCATTCGCGGCGACGACGAGAATCGCACCATCAACCTGCGCCGCACCGGTAATCATGTTCTTAATGTAGTCGGCGTGGCCTGGCAT
>CAZETG010000041.1:0-7939 GCA_964514875.1 uncultured Candidatus Saccharibacteria bacterium
GGTGGGTTAGCGCTCCATCTACTTCGTATCTGGAGCGAGACTGGAAGTCATTACTCATCTCAAAATCCCCACAGATTTCTCTATGGGGATTTTGTTTACCGCTACGTGAGTAAACTATTTCTTCGTCTTAAACGTCTCTGGAATCTTAAAGAAATCGTTATCCTTTTCCGGACCTTCGATCGAGATATAATGCACCTTATCACCAGACTCAACAATATAAGCCGCCAAGTAGCGCGAATATAGCTTATAGTAACCCGTAATTACATAAGCCTCACCAATATCACCAATCTTCTGCTTCTTTGTCTCAACGTCAGAAATGTTGCGCTGTTCAAAGACTTGCTTCATTCCGTCGGACCAATCTGCCGCAGAAATCTCATCCTTATCGGCAACTAACAGAGAGACATAATAATTGTTCTTTGTATCGCCCCACTGCAAGCCCTCTCCATCATCAACCGGCACTTCATTCCAGCTCTTCGGAATCGTAACATACCCATAGGTATTATCGCCAACAACCTTGGTCTCTTCCTTTTCGTCCGCTTTGTCTTCGCCACCGCTTTCTAGGCTGGAATCATCACCCTTCTTGTCGCCGTCATCCTTATTATTATTCATCATCACGACAACGCCCAAAATAATCGCAATCACCGCGAGCACGACAAGTACAATTATAACAATGTTACGAGCTTTATTATCACCCTTCACCACCTCTTTTTCGGATGCACTCTTATTGGATTTACTATTAGATTTTTTCGTTAAATCCGTTGCTTCTTTCTCCATATTATCCCTATATTTAATTAACTTACCCATATTGTATCACAATTTTCTCAACATACGGCATTTTCTTCTTACAAAACGCGACAGTCTTCTTCTTTCACTGCTTTCATGCATTGCTACCACTCCATACCAGAAAAACTTAAGCATCCTCGGAAATGAGAATAAGATTCTCATTTCTCTCAAATACTTGTCTTTTCGTGCGGAGCGGGGGTACTAGCTATAGCGGTTGGCTAAATTATACGGGTATTTATGGCTTTCTTTGGTCGCCTTGTGCAGTTTTAAATTTATCGCCTCAACGCGCCAACCGTCTCAATGTTCATCTTTCAGATGTTTTTCCGTTCTATGGAGATGACCGCCATATCGGCTATCCCCTCCGCTGTCTAGTACGGTAGGGATAATGGTAATGAATAATAGCAAACATGTCATTTCTATTATTAAAAATCGTCAATTAACGATAGCATCTCACTATTCTACTCCTGTAACACTGTCTTCCAACTTGTACACGGCTACAAGTTCAACTATCTAAAACATACTTGCAATCAACCTCAATACACACCACTCAATAGCTATCTACATCTTACAGCAAAAGAAGACGCTCTCGCATCCTCTTTTATATTCTTGCCAATTTTGACTAAAGACTCATTTCATCAATGCTATTGATCAAATACAGCAGGGAATCAGCACGAACCTTATCATCACGAATCTGACGAGCCGCCTCATAAGCCGGGGCAATCACCGCCTTATCGCGCATAGTGGTAAGCATTTCCTGATAAAGCAGGAAGCGCTTCTCTGGCTCAACCTCAACACGATCCATGATCGGGAACAATTCCTTAAGAGCTGCTTCCTTCACTTTAGTAATATCCGCACCATAACCCATCGCACGGCTATAGCTAGGCGACATTGGAGGCATACTAGACATTGGAGGCATTGGGTTTTGAGGCATCTTCATAGACGGCTGACCCGCCGGAGGCATCATTACTGGCGGTTGACCAGCAGCCGGAGCCTGACCAGCCGGCTTAGCGCCACCACTCTTTTGAGTAATCTCATCGATTGCACGCTGCAAATCGTTGTCTTTATTACGATTTTGGTTCATATAGTCTCCCACCTATATTAATATTATTTACTTACGTATACCACTTATTATAACACAAAAATCAAATTCGCAAGAACTTTATTAACTTATCTAACAAATCCAGCCTCACTTCCTCCATTGGCAACCGCGCGCCAAACGCATCCACGATCTCTTCACCTTGAGCCTGTGGAAAATATACTGTCACTTGTGGAGAAAAACGTTTGCGCGGCGTCAAAACGATCGCGAAGTGTCCATTCTCATTCAAAATTCCAAAGCTCTTAAACTCAGAATACTCATACAAATGATCGCCTTCACTTATACCCTTATTATTCAAAGAATACCTCAAGACTCGCGGCGGCCGCATCGTATAAATCAGCAAAGCAACAATGCTTAACACTACCACCACCAAAAAAGACCACCACTGAAACAGCACCGAAATCCCCGCCAATACAATACCCACTATAGCCAGCCCAACATACCACCAAGCAGTCTTGTCTCGCACGATGTACTCCTCAGCCTCCCAAGTGATAATGTCCGTTGTTGCACTCTTCGCCGATTTTCCCATACCGTTATTATACCACAAACTACTGCAAAACCATACTTTTTACGGCATAAATTCAAGATTCTAATATACAATACATAGAGCACTATATCGATGGATTTAGTTATACCCACCATATACGAAGTATGGAGAATTAGCGATAGTTTACTAGCTATTTTCGCTTGAAGAAAGTTTCGACAATAACTTCGCGAGGAATTTTGCCAGTATATTCGAGGTAATCCGGAAGATCGGCAAGGGAGATTTTGCCAATGAAGAGGCGGAGGAGCTCGTCTTTGCTTAGATTATAAAGGAGGCTTTCGTGATAGAAATACATGCCGGACTTAACTAAACCTCCAGGTTGGGACGTATCGCGGAGACCGAACTTTTGACGGATGCCGCGAAGCCAGGCGTTTTCTGGATCGCTGTCATGAGCAATGAGAAAATCATAGATTTCGCGAAAGCCGGCGGTTTGGCTGAGGTGGGCGGCGAAATATTCAAGGGCGTGCTGATAGGAAGATGAGGTAGGATGAGTGAGAAATTCATCCTGGATTAAGCAAGCGAGACCTTCTTCGGTGGGAAGATAATCGTTCGAGATAGGAATATGATTAAATTCGCCATTGACAGCGCGGACAATATGGACGAGCTCGTGATTAGTGATGCCGTCGAGAGTAAGAAACTGAAGATGAAGATATTTACTGAGCTTTAATACGTGTTTCTTGTGGTTAGGGCGTCCCTGGAAGCCATGTTCGTCGACGACTTCAACTCTATAATCAATGCCGAGTTTGTCGAGCTTCTGACGCATGAGAGTGGCGTATTCGTTGACAGTGCCATTTACGGGGGATGGGGTAGTAGTGATGAGGGATTCGGCGAATGCGAGGTCTGCTGGACGAAATTTGACATCAAAGAATTTAGCAGCGGCGGAGGTAATATCATTTCCGTTTTGACTAAGCAGGGCATCGACTAATTTTCTGCCGTTCGGAGTATCTCGAAGAAATGAGTCGATGGTTTGACTATCCCAACTATACTCGAGCTGAGGTGAATAATTTTCTTCAGAAAAGAAACGCTCTTTTTCGGTGGCAAGATTAGTAGGAGTGATAAGTTGGAGATAAGACATGTATATATTATATAACAAAATTTTTTGTAGAGCATGCAAGAGCGTCGACCGTCCTCCCGCTCCGCGGGAACCCTCTAGTCTCCAATATTTACCATTCAAGATAAAAACGGGGCCAGTTTGGCTTCTTTCAAAAAAGTGACTTACCGTATAACCAAATGAAACAAAAATGGAGCTAATTTGCATTCTTTCAAGCGAAACGCGTCTTAGGACGAATGAGCGCAGAAAGAATTATCAAAATAGCCCGTTTTTACTTGAATGGCGGAGGGTGGGAGATTATGATTGCTACGCAATCATTTCGATGGGCGTCAGCTCAAAAGAAAATGTAAACATTTTCTTCACTCGCTTCCTACATCGATCGTCCTCCCGCTCCGCGGGAGTTCACCAATCTCCCTATATTCAAAACGCCGCCTAGTCATGAGCTAAAGCTCCTGCCTACGCGGCGTGGCGGAGGGTGGGAGATTCGAACTCCCGCTCCAGGTCTCCCCAGACTAACGATTTAGCAAACCGTCCCCTTCAGCCACTTGGGTAACCCTCCAATAACCTTCATTATATCACAGCAACCTCAAAAATCAATTCTTTCTCTCAAGTTCCAATTCTATGCTATAATATCCCTAAGTTATATAATTAATTGTGAGATTTTGATGAAAAGCATTACGAAACGCATTTTACAACTTGTTACCTGTATCACTATTGGCGCCACGATTTTTGCTGGCAACGCCATGGCTTTGACTATTCAAGAAGGCGCCGAAGCCGCTCGCGCTGATGGCATGCCTGCCGAGTTAATCGGCGCAGATGGCGTTATTAATAAATTCACTAACATTGCCCTCTATGCAGTCGGCCTAATCGCAGTTTTCATGCTCATCTGGGGAGGCTTACGCTATATCCTCTCTGGCGGCGACAGTAAAAAAATCACCGACGCCAAAAACACCATCCTCTATGCTATCCTTGGTCTCATTATCGCCTTCTTTGCATATGCCATTGTCAATTTCGTACTCAATTCAATCAGTAGTAATATGTCCAGCTCCTCGTCAGAGTCTTCCGAAAACAAAGAAGACGAAAAAGACAAAGAAAGTAACGAACACGACGAAAACGCATATCTAACCATAGATTCATATATACAATAATTCCAAAATCACCCACACCGTTATTAATCAATTGTATCTATCACTACAAAAGAAACTTTTCAGCTCATATTCACTACCATTATCCCTACCGTACTAGACAGCGGAGGGGAAAGCCGTGCCAGCGGCTACCGTGGTCGGACGGGTAAACGTTCGAAGTCGCGGAGTAGAAAAAGAAGGCATCCTGAAAAAGTGCATTAGAGCCAGCACGAGACGACCAGAAGACCGCAACGGCGCCTGCGTTAGGACTAATATAACCATTACCCCAAACTGCATCGCTCCGCACGAAGGCCTTGCATTTTTCCGTTGCATACCATTATCCCTACCGTACTAGACAGCGGAGGGGAAAGCCGAAGTAGCGGTCACTATTGATAGACGGATTAACTCCTGAAGCAGTAAAACCGAGGTTGAAACTACCTCGCAAGAGAGTATTGGAATAAGCAAGAGAAGACCAGCTGAGTTCATCAATACCGGACCATAAAATATGAGCGTCAGGGTATATACGCCCGCTCCGCACGAAAAATTCTTATATTATCACATGAGTAAAATTTCCGGATAAGTCGCCCATAATTTTCCTAAGTATCCTTTGTATTGCAGAAAACGATATTAGGAAAACCTACAATCAGTTTTATCGTCGGAAACCTTATCCTTACTTACCGCTACCGCCGCCCCATAAACATGCCTCGCTCCAGCGTCCCGCATAACTTTTAGCGCTGCCAACATCGACGCCCCTGTCGTCCAAACATCATCCAGTAATACATAAACTATTTCTGGATCAATCTCGTCATTAATCGTATAGGCCTTCTTTGCCTGTGCCCGCCGTTCACTAAGCTGTGCTCCAACCTGTACCGTATCCGTCGCCCGCAACAAAATCCTCTGACATACCCAACCCCGTCGCTTCGCCAGCTTCTTCCCAATTTGCCAAGTATGATCTAGCCCTCGCTCTCGCACATGCCTACCAATCGTCGGCAAAGGCACTACAACTACCCTGAATCCATTTAGCGCTTCTACCGGTATTGCATTATCCAAAATCGTCATCAACTCTACCCCACACGCCCACATTGACTTATATTTATATTCTGCCACCATTTTCGCCACTACCCCTTCACGCCAACTCCCCACCCAAATCTCCTCAAATCCCGAATCACAATCCATGCAACATTTTCCAACATTTTCATACTTTTCTGCAACCACATTTTTACAGAGTGGACAAATCGCCTTCTGTTTCCGCAAAATGTCATTTCTACAACATTCACATAAAACCGTTCCCAATCGTCCGCAACCCCGACAGGTATACGGGCAAATCAAGTCGATTAACCCAATTCTTGTTGTATTTTTAACAATAAAATTCACAATATCTATTGCCTTTCTGGCCAAACGCCATTATAATAAACATAACAATATAACGGAGGTAATTCAAGCAATGGCTCGTACAAATGATGCCGATATGCTGATGGAAGACGACATAGCACGTTTCTTCGACGAAACCGAACCAGCACCAGCTGTTGATCGAAACGAAAAAGCTATCCTCAACGTTGATGAACCATCAGACCTGGGGGCGAATGATGGGTGGGATGATGCCGACGATTTTCCTGGACAACTCGCAGTAGATGTCTATGAAACCGCCGACAAACTAGTAGTTAAAGCACGCACGGCCGGAATCTCAAAATCCGATCTCAACGTCGCAATTGCCGACAATATTCTGACGATTTCTGGTATCTTAAGTGGCGGGGAAGACGAAAACACTACCGCTTGGCATATTCAGGAATGTTATTGGGGTGAGTTCTCTCGCACGATCGCACTCCCTGTCCAAGTCAAGGAAGAAGAAGGCTCCGTCAAAGCCGAGCTCAAAGACGGCGTTCTCACAATTATGTTTGACAAAGAGCAGCAAGATCAACCTACGCGCATCGTCGTTCAATAGTGTTTACACTACTCACACAACCAAATCCTCCCCCACAGGAGGATTTTGGTTTTCTGTCCTATTCCTATCATTATCCCTACCGTACTAGACAGCGGAGGGGAAAGGAAAATTGACGATCTCCATTAGCAGATGAATTGACGTCCGGGATATTAATTACCAAACGCAATCCACTCTGAAGGTCAGTTTTAAAACTAGCATAAGACGACCAATAATAACCTTCAGCTCCGGAAGCCCAGGTACTGTAGCCGCTATAATAAATATGCCCGCTCCGCACGAAAAGATAAGGTACACCAACTATTCTTCATAGAATATCATACCTCATCCTATATCTGCAACCATAAGAAGAGTATTACCATATTATCCCATTATCCCTACCGTACTAGACAGCGGAGGGGAAAGCCGACCCATCGACGGTCATTATTGGATGAGCCAACATTTGAAGCATCAAAGCCAAGGTTAAAGGTGAGCTGAAAAACTGCATTAGAATAGACGCGAGCCGACCAGCTGAAGCTATAAATACCCGAGTAGCCAGTCTGACCATAGCCGCTAACGCCTCCGCTCCGCACGCAAAGACACGAATTTGAAAAAATCCTGCTTTCTTTACAGGGATACTTGAACTTTCTAATACAAAGCAATGCAAAAAAGAGGGCTTAACCCAGTGTACTTCGGCACCGGGCGCCCTCAATACTCGTATTATACATCCTTATATTATTTTGGCAAGCGTTTTTCCGCTTGTTTCGACAGCCTAATTATCTGCCGACTCTTCGTGACCACCCATAAGTTCCTCACCGACCGAGAAACATTAAAAACCTTCTGCAAATTCTTAATCGCCTGTTCATCCAAAATCCTCGTTCTTGATAAGTCAATTATAATGTTATCAGCTTGCCGAGCCGCCTTTTGGAAAATATGTTCCATCGTCGAACGACCATTCCCAACTGGGCTTTTCATTTCCCAAATCAGCCCAATCATCACAAAATCACCTGTCTTCGTAAATTTCGTCAACGACGGCTTCAGTAACTCAATATCGTAGCCATAATTCATCAAAACCCTAACCGTCCTCATTTCATGCTCCGCCAATTTCATTCCATTTGTTACAACTCTACCACTTTTCATAACCCAACATTATAGCATGAAACATCTCTCAACCACAAGCATAAGATTCAAAAGCTTCAACGTTCTATTCCTACCATTATCCCTACCGTACTAGACAGCGGAGGGGAAAACCGTTCCAACGGTCTGCATATCTTCCATCAGAAGAAAAAACGCCAGGATTATCAAAATAAAAACGAAAACTACGTCCCCAGAAAGCGTCAATATCTGCACGGGACGACCAGAGATTGCTATATAGACCGCTTACTCCAGCAGCACCCAAGTTATAAACATATCCGCTCCGCACGAA
>CAZETG010000042.1:0-7314 GCA_964514875.1 uncultured Candidatus Saccharibacteria bacterium
TCGAAGTTAACAGCTTCTTGCTCCACCATTGAGCTACCCGGGATTATCTACTAATCATTATATGCCATCATCTATTATCTGTCAATGAATTTTCTACACAAAGACAAATAATCAATTATAAATCTTGTAAAAGGGCGACCCGAAGGCCGCCCAGTTCACATAAAAGTTAGGAGTTCAAAGAAAAATGCTTTGTCTTTCTGGCTAAAGTAGCAACCAGACCGGACGAAGTTTACTCGATTACGATTGTAATCGTGATTTGAGTTTTCGCGTACTCTTCGTACCCCACAAATTTTTGCAGAGTGGTGTTCGCCAGATTAATCACCAGATCAACCTTACCAGACTTCAGCGCCGTATAGGACACTTCCAGAGTTTCCGGATTGACACTATTGACAACTAAGATCGTCGGATCGGAAACTGTTGTTTCCTGAACTCCCCAGCCGTCAGCCTTTGCCAAACCCAGATCTTCCAGGACTACCGCCTTAGTCTCGCCAGCCGCAGCACTAACTTCCTGCGCCGCAACCGTTTCAACGACCTGCTGCAGAGTCTCCACCAGCGCGTCGCACTGCGCCGCTTCTTCCGCCGTCGGCTCTACGACTTCAATAACAGGCTCTTCGACCGGCTGGGCCGGAGTTTCAGTTGCACTACTAGAAGTATCCTTGTTCTTGTCACTTGCCGTAGGACGCTCGGGCCGAGACGGAGTCTCGGGCTCCTCAGCCGTCGCAATCTGCTGACCACATTCATCGCAGATACCATCATTGTTGGTGTCTACATGGCCATCGACACTGCAATCATGCGCAGCAGAGGGTTTCACATAGTTGCACTTCGAGCAAGTTTCACCTGCCGCCAAACCACTGTGAGCAGCCTTGTCGGGGCAATCAGCCTCATCGTACTTCTCGGTGCCAGTGTAACCGCATTTGGAGCAAGTCTCACCAACGTGCATACCAGCATGCGAGCTAACATCCGGGCAATCAGCCTCGGCATACTTCAGAGTTCCTTCATAGCCACAAGTGCCGCAGGTCTCACCAACATGCAAATTAGCGTGGTTGGCCTTATCGGTGCAATTCTCGGGATCGACAGCCGCTGGCTTGGTGTAGTTGCACTTCGAGCAAGTTTCACCTGCCGCCAAACCACTGTGAGCAGCCTTGTCGGGGCAATCAGCCTCATCGTACTTCTCGGTGCCAGTGTAACCGCATTTGGAGCAAGTCTCACCAACGTGCATACCAGCATGCGAGCTAACATCCGGGCAATCAGCCTCGGCATACTTCAGAGTTCCTTCATAGCCACAAGTGCCGCAGGTCTCACCAACATGCAAATTAGCGTGGTTGGCCTTATCGGTGCAATTCTCGGGATCGACAGCCGCCTGTGGATCTGTTGCGCCACAAACACACTTGTGTGATGTGGAATCATAACTATGAGTATGACTCGGGTTCAGCGTACCACACTTAGTGCACTTATCATCAGCGCCATATTCATGACTACCGCCTCCAGAGCACTCGTCCTGCGCCGCACCTAATGTTGCACCACATTCACTACACGTACCCGTTGTAGCACCATCATGATCACAAACGCCCTTGCAGATACTGCATACACCATCCTCGAAGCTATGCGTACACTGACCAATAGCTTCATCATTCTTAGCGCCGCAAACAGTACATACACCATCCGCACCAAAGCTATGAGTACCACCATTATCCGTACAGCTCGGGGGAGCTACGCTAAACAGCATAATCCCACCGTCTTCAGACTGCTCTACCGAAATCTGATCCACCGGACCAGTGTCTCCTTCGGAGCCTTCGCTCGGTACATCACCGTCTACAGGCGGAATCGCATCATCCGAAGCACTGCCACCTTCATCAGCGGCGCCTTCTTCTTGCCCAGGCTCAGTCACGTCATCGCCTGCCGCAGCGGCATCGCCGCCACCAGTCGAATCATCACCTTCGCCCGCAGTACCATCAGTCTTGTCGTCTTCTGCCTCACCAGCAGGAACATCTCCGCCCTGCTGCTGATCAGCACCATCTTCGCCATCCTGAACGAGACCGCCTTCACCCTGAATAATAGGATTGCCATCCTCGTCCACCAGTACAGGCTTTTCCGTGCCATCGACTGCCTCTCCGGCAGCACCGTCCGGCACCACCACGACCCCGGCTTGATTAGTACCTTCCGACGTCGCACCAGTAGTCAACGTCACGCCAGCCACGGAGCTTCCTCCGGTCTGCTGTACCAAATCAGCTGCGACATCGGCCGCTCCAGCCATCGTCGAGCTAATCATGGTCATCGCCAAAACCATTGCCAATACCTTCACCACTTTGAAAGACTTACATCGCATGACTTATCATGCCTCCTTAAAATAAAAGTACACTTGGTTCATAACACTGAACCAAGAAAGGTTAGTGCTTTCCTTACGGAAAGCGTGGACTCTATATATCAGAATGCATAACACATCCGATATATACATGTAAAAGTGGCTCATCCGTCTATTAACAGATATGTCCCGCCACGTACAACAATCATAGCACAATCTTCGATTTTTTGTAAACATTTTTGTTAATCTTACAACAATCTCCGTTTACTTCACCCATAATCCCATTGCAGATCGCGCTATTTCATGTTTTACGATTACATCTTTTTACCCACATAACAAGCATAAGATATAACATAAAAACAAAAAATCGTCTATTGAACCTCACCAGCAGAAATGTTATAATAAGAACAAACGAATTTTACTCGGCATATCCGCATGATGGTTCTATGACATTTGAAGAATTATTTAGTCCTGATAAAATTCTCATTACCATCGCCGTCATATCGACCTTGGGCCTGTTTTTGGTGTCTGTTTTAATTGGCATCACTACTCGTCGCCGCCAGCGCCAAGTCATGACTAATTGCCGCTACCGCCCCCGCAAGCGCCTTATGGAAGGTCCAGAAAAAAAGTGTTTTCAAATGCTCGTTGACCTCTTTGGACAAAAATTTTACATCATTCCCCAGGTTGAACTCTCCGCACTCCTTAATCACAAAGTTGGCACTCAAGATCGCCACGCCGCATATCATTTTATTGAACATAAAACCGTCGATTTTGTGCTATGCAACAAGCGTACACTTCGTCCAATCTGCGCCGTCAAACTTGACGAAGGCGACAAAAGCTCCAAACTTCCTGGCGACACCCTCGAAGACATCCAAAATTTCTTCCGCAGCGCACGCTTACCCTTCGTAGCCCTCCCCAGAAAGCAAACTCTTACCCGACAAAACATCATTGATGAATTTTCTCGCGTCATCTACGAAACTAGCACTACTAGACCAACTCCACGCGGTCGCAAGAAAAAACCGATATAAATATAATATTAATATAATATATCGTTATGCAACCAATTCTCCTCCCGCTTCGTATCAAAAAATCCTTATACACTCATCAGATTATCTATTATTTCTCTTGAGCGTTTTGCCGCTTATATATATTCTTAACAATCAGAGTATTGCTCTTTTCTCTAAGATATTTAGCTTTTTCTACTGCTTCGCAGTAGAAATATCTGCGCATCCTCAAAAATGAAAGTAAACTTTCATTTTACTCGGATACTTGATAATTCGTGCGGAGCGGGACAAGAGGATCTTCTGGATTGATTGCAAACGCTGGTGTATGGGGAGCATTTTGGAGTCAAGCAAGTGTAGCTGGAATGGATAGCACAGTGGCGCAATCGTTCGGCTTTGGTCTTGATATCCAACTAAACCAAGGTAACGTTTATCCAAATAATTACAATTATCGTAATGGCGGTTTTCCCCTCCGCTGTCTAGTACGGTAGGAATAATGGTAAGAATAAGAAAGATTTTCCACCAAGCTTGTACGTTTTTTCCTACATAACACACAACTTACTACTTTAATAGAGTAAAA
This sequence comes from uncultured Candidatus Saccharibacteria bacterium, assembly GCA_964514875.1. Classification (GTDB taxonomy): domain Bacteria; phylum Patescibacteriota; class Saccharimonadia; order Saccharimonadales; family Saccharimonadaceae; genus Nanosyncoccus. Next base: position 3,884 of record CAZETG010000042.1, read on the forward strand.
AGAACTTGACCCCGCTATAACTGCTTGGTAGGCTAGAAATAGTTAAAGGTTACTTACCGGCGCTTCAAAGCGACGGTAATTTTTATCATGCCATTATGGCATGATAAAAGGAATGGCATATGTTTAGAAACAAAACGTATTTCCATACCTTAACCTCCTTTCCGCTCCCACCCAGCGATACCATTATCCCTACCGTACTAGACAGCGGAGGGGAAAACCGTACCAAAATGCATTTCTACCAGAAGTGGAAACGCCAAAACGATTGAAATCTAGATTATACGCATGATTATACATATTGTTAGCTAACCGATTAGACCAAAGGGTTGCAGGATTAAGAGTTTCGTCTTCAAGCATCCCTAGAAAACCCATATGTCCGCTCCGCACGCGGCACCAAGCATTCAAGAAAGATAAAAATCCTTACTATTACGCAAGTAGTTCTCTAATGGAAAACGGCAGAACTGGCAAACATCTGAAAACTCGTAAACGTTTTTAATACAAAGAGACGGAAAAATCCTTCTCTCAAAAAAGTTACGCCACTACCTCGTGACGCAACCCTAGACTTCCGACCAGTTTCCTACTTCACAATCGTCAACGAAATCTTACGACCGTCTTTATCAACATCTAACACCTTAAACTTTTTACGTTCGTTCAAAGTGAAAACTTTCTCCGGATCGACTCCATTTCCACTGCCCAGTTCAGAAACATGCACCAAGGCCTCAACAGCCGGAGAAATCTGTACAAAAGCACCAAACGGCGTAATGCGCGTAATCGTCCCCTCGACTTCGTCTCCACGCTTTAGTCCCTCCACCTCAGAGAGCCACGGATCTTGAGTCAGCTGCTTCATTGATAACGACAAACGTTCCTTGTCGATAGCGATAATCTTCGCCTCAACCGTCTCACCAACTTTCACGTAATCGGCTGGATTATTCACACGCTCCCAAGAAATCTCAGAAATATGAATCAAACCTTCCACGCCATCGACATTCACAAAGGCGCCAAAGTCCACCACGCCAGTCACAACACCCTTCACGACGTCACCAACATGCAACTCAGCAAACCGTTCAGCAAGACCATCCTTCACCGCTTCCTTCTCAGAGAAAATTAGCTTATTATCTTTACGATTTGCATCCAAAATGCGCACTTTCATCGGCTTCCCTACCAACGAATTTAAGCGCTGCAAAATTTCATCTTTATCGGCAGATCCAACTCGCGGGTAATGCTCCGCAGAGAGTTGAGAAACTGGTAAGAATCCACGAATCCCCTCATACTCCGCCAAGAGACCCCCACGGTTAGCATCAAACGGTGTCACCTCAATCACTTCAGCGCCATCAAGACGAGCCTGAATCTCATCCCAGCCCTTTTCTTTCGCAGCCTTTCGCAATGACAGTAACACACTGCCATCACCCATTTCTGCTTCAATTACAGAAGCAGTAACTTCGTCGCCCACTTCTAAATTACGAGCGAAAGATACCTCGCGTCGCGGCACCACACCCATACCACGAGCACCAAGGTCAACCAAAATCTCATGCTTACGCATTGATAATACTTGACCGGTTACTGTCTCACCGACCATCACACGATTCATGCTCTCTTCGTTCGACGCGAGCAACTCGTCCATTGTTAACTTGGCTTTTGCCATAATAATATATTATATCCTTTCTTTAGACTCGTTCAGAAATCCACCATACGGAATCCGCAATTCTCTTGAGTGTACCTCTGAACGAGCCCAAAATCTAACCACATTATACCAAAACCCCTCTCATCTGTCTAGCACCTCTACTCACCTTTTTAATCTATACCGATATCTTGACCGGGGCAATGGTAAACGCCATCACCAGTTTGATACCTAGTTAGACCGCATATCGGGCACTTAGATCTCTGATGTAGCCAATCTCTATACGTATCTAACTCCGTTTCCATGAACTCTTCATCAAACTCTACCTTATATTTTCGACACAATTCCCTTGCTTTCTCCCAAGCTGCACATTCCATCTTAACCCTCTCTAGATCCAAACCATAATCTCGATGGCCTAACAAAGCATGTCCAATCTCATGCAATAATCGCAACTTATAAAAATTGTACTCAGTATCTAACTGTAACTCCTGCTCCCTCCTAAGCGATGATCGTACCATTAATGGGAGATGGTTACAAACATTATCATATAAAATTGTTCGCGGAGGCCGAAAGGCGAATCTTCTACCCGCCTTAAAGTTTAACTGAATAAAATCTTGTTTTGCACTCTCTAGAAACAATGTCCAATCTCTAGCCACATCATTCCTCATCGCCATAACTCTACCTCCAGAATCCATTATACGACCATTAATCCTTTTTATCGAGCATAAGTGTATTATTATGCGCAATTTTAGCTTTTTCTACCGAACAAATATTTTAATCAAAAGAGTTATTTTACCGAACAAACATCCAAATCCCTATTTTTTATGCAGCATCCCTAAATTCAGTATTCAGTGGCCATCCTACAACTATCAACCCGAACAAAAAACCTACAAAACCGAACAATTAAACCTTCTTTTGAAATAACCCGAACAAAAATTGGCCACCGAAGCAGCCAATCTCTATGTCAAGTGAATTACTCCTATTTATCAGAAGTTTTCTTCGCTGGGCCACGGCGCGAAATGCGACCGCCCTTAGCGCCAGCGATACGGGCAAGAGCTGGATTTGCAGCAAATCCACCTGTATGACCCATCTGACCACCCTTGCGACCAATAGTCGAGTAAAACTCTTTGCCGTACTTTTCACGGTTGGTTTGAGCAGCTTTTAAGCCGCCAGCCTTTGTACCTGCCATTTTTGCTCACTTTCTGCCCACCATAATTAATTTTCATACAAATCACCACCCCTTTTCAGGATGTTATGACCATTTTAGCATAGTGCTTCCGTTTTGTCAATAGTTTTTTTGCTTAATTTATGTCATAACAATTATCTACCATTTAGACATTTTTTACATTTTACCCTTTTATATCCAAAAATACCGTCATCAATAACGTAGTAAATTACAATCCACGCATTAGCAAACTCCTCATTTCCTTCCCCTATTATTTCCTAAACCCGAACATTATTCTTCCGTGATTTTCCACCGCTGTGGAAAAAATTTATTTATCTTATATCATATTCAGCATAATCAATGTCCTCTTCTCATATCACCAAAAATATATTCTTCTAAATCATTTTTCCGGTATCGCAAAAACGTATTTCCTGAACCAAAAAATAAAATCTAAACAAAATTGTCCTCCACCCTCCATGTATTTTGCATTTTAAGGCCATTGAGAGGCTCTAAAAGGGTTATGATGGACGAAAGTGCATTTCCCATATGGTTTTAATAATAGTTATGATTACAAGCCATATTAGGAGGGTGGTTTTAGGTCTAATACCCTTTTTAAGTTGATGTCTATGCTTGTAGTGGAATAGTTGTTCT
>CAZETG010000043.1:0-6861 GCA_964514875.1 uncultured Candidatus Saccharibacteria bacterium
TATTCTTCTCAAACCGCCCGTGCTTCAAATATTCCGGGAACCAATTAATATTCTCGTTCTGCGCGATCATCAAATCCTTTTGACCCTGCACATCAAAGAACCAGCTCGGAAACGCCCGATAAATAATCCTCTGTTTCGACCGCGGATTGAACGGATATTCATGCTTAATATACTCGATTTTCCAGACAATTCCCGCCTCTTCCAAGCACTTCGCGATAAACTTATTCCCCGCCCAAATCTCAATCCCCCGCTCATCCGTATCGCGCACACCCAGCTCATGCAACTGCTCCGCCACCTCTGGCAAATAATATCCATACTCATCTAGCACATCGACAAAATCCACCTCGTGTTCCTGTGCCAATTTATAATCATCCTCACCATACGCCGGCGCAATATGCACAATACCCGTACCGTCCGCATCCGATACAAAATCCCCACCAAGAACCGTCCAAGTGTCTTTCAACTTAGCTTCTCTACCTATTGTAGCACAGATCGGCTCATAAGTCAAACCAATGAGATCTTTACCACTAATTCCATCTTTAATAATTTCATAATCAACATCCTTCAAAACCGCCTCTAGCCGCGATTTCGCAAGAATCAACAGCTCACTCTCACAATCCGAGGTTGCGGTGATCTCGGAGCTAATTCTAGGAGAATCCGAAGCGCGGAAGGAGCTGGACTTAAGGTCCTGCGACTGAGCACTGGAAGACCTCGACGAAGAAGTAGCCCGAGAGAACGCAACCCTTGCCATGACGTATTCTAGCTCTGGATTCACCGCTAAACATAAGTTCGCCGGCAACGTCCACGGCGTCGTCGTCCACGCCAAGAAATAAACATTCTCCTCCCTACCTCCGCCATTCGACGAAGTTATCTCCGATGAAGTTCGAGGAAGAGCCGAGGAGCGGACTGAGCCGGATTTATCATCCGGTGAAGGAGCACTCGCAGGCCCTGACGAAGAAATTCGCGGAGAGAACGAGTCCCGTAGCTTGAATTTAACATAGGCGCTAGGGTCGGTGACAGTCTGATACGCATCGTTGTCCATTGTCACTTCCGACTTCGACACTGGCGTCGCAAACTTCGTATCATACATCAAGACCTTACGCCCTTCGTAAATCTTCCCTGCCTCATACAAAGTCTTAAACGCCCACCACACCGACTCCATAAAATTCTTATCCATCGTCCGATACGCGCCCTTAAAATCCACCCAGCGCCCAATCCGATCAATCGCCCCTTCCCAAGTCTCTGAATTCGCCACCATGCTCTCGCGCGCCTTCAGGATATAATCCTCCAGCGACCATTTCGTCCCGATTTCTCTCCTATCGGTAATCCCGAGTTGTTTCTCCACAAAATTTTCCGCCGGCAGCCCATGACAATCCCACCCCCAGCGCCGTTCCACACGCTTCCCACGCATCGTCCAAAACCGTGGCACCGCATCCTTCACAATACTCGAAAGCAAGGTCCCATGGTGCGGCATCCCCGTAATAAACGGAGGCCCGTCGTAAAACACATAAGAATCATCAATCGGCCGCTGCTCTACCGACTTCTCAAAAATCTTATTTTTTTTCCACCATTCCACCAGCGCCCGCTCATACTCCGACGCGCGCCGTCTACTCCCTGCTCTATACTTCATATTCCATATTATAACACACATCCCTACATTCCTACCATTATCCCTACCGTACTAGACAGCGGAGAGGAAGGCCGCGATAGCGTAAACTACGATCAAAGGGCTTAACGGTAAAATTAGTAAAATTCAGATTATAATTATTCGACTCGCTAGGATACATATTGCCATCACGTGACGACCAACCGTTACCACTAAAGCCCGTGTTGAGAATCTGATCGCCGTTAGGATTCCATCCGCTCCGCACGAAAATACAGCACACCCCGCTATTCACTACCATTATCCCTACCGTACTAGACAGCGGAGGGGAAAGCTTTCCCATCGGTCACTGGTAGTTACAATATTAAGGCTGACGTTTGTAAAATCTGTCAGATACATTCTTGTGAATCCTGCAGCAGAATAGGATCGCGATGACACTAAGTTGCCAGCCATACCAGCAGAATTAGAAATCCACCCACTCCTGTCACTAAAACCGCTCCGCACGAAGGCATTTTCCCAAATCATAACCATAATTTTATTGACAAAAATGAAAATCTGTGCTACAATAGAAGTAGGACTATGCGTCCAATCATAGTGATGATTTCTGGTTTTTGATGACCTATTACGAAATCCGCTCTCTATGAGGTACATTAAAAGGAGCGTGTAAAAATGACATTAGCAAACCCACAGACAGCAACCGGCATGTATTACCACGCCATGGCGTGCAATACACATCAAAAAGTCCCCGTGGCCTATTACCTGGACAGCCGCTTCAGCAGTGTTTCCCTGGCAATCACGCAGGGGCCGTCTGTCGCAATGTTTCGCGGCCGGAGCGTACGCGACGATCAGAACCTACTTAAAGAGCAGTTCTTTTTCGGCGTTAGCGTAATTTGCTACACTGATGACCGTTCGCAGCGCATGTTTGCCACTCGTGGCAACGGATACGGCGTCTTCGTCACCCCAACCAAAATGCCACAGGTAATTTCGCGCGGTGTCCAGATCGAAGGTATCATTAATCGAGTAGTAGTCCGTAGCGACCTGCCCGATCTCTTCCATTCTTCCTCGCAAACCAGCAAGTTTGAGCCTGAGTTTAGCGACAACGTTGAAGAGCCTCTCGGTATTTACGACGGCGAGACCGGTATGTACTCAGCGCCCATTCGCGGTCGCAGTCTCTCCAAAATTATCAGCAATACCCCTGATCTTGTCCGTAGCGACCGAAACCAGGACACTTGCGGCGGCTCCATTGACTTTTTCGGCATGAAAACCGAGCTCGAACATCGTAAGGAATTTCAGTACGTCAAAATTACTGATCATCTGCGCGCCGGAGCAAAAATCACAATGATACATCGTGGCGCCGCTAGCGAAGGTTGCATTCTTAGCTTGTCCAGCTGCCCGAGTCCTGCCATAGCTAAGAACCGCAGCACGGCCCGCACCACCAATACGTCCAAAATCTGCCATTCCAACTCTGCCAATGCCAAAAATACAGAAGTGTCGCAATTCGACAGCAATCTTGCTGACGGCGAAAATGCACCTACTCAAGAGATTTTGACACCCTACGTGCCGGATTTCATTTTGTCGGGTGCTAACAATCCTTTCCGCACCATCGACGGTCGCAACATGAATCCCGCCTAACACCACTCCGCACCCCGCTCAACTACCTTGAGCGGGGATTTTTCATGCCCCCGCATCTTGCACGCATCGCAGGGTGGGCACCCTCGGGGCGAAGCCCCAAACCGTCTCCGACGGTTTGCTTGCTCGCTCAGCGAACAAGCTGAGGATGCCCACCCTGATTTACCCACTACGCCCAATATGCCACTTCATCAAAAGTAGGCAGCATCTCTCCTCGCCACATCGATAGAACCGCCCCATCAGTCCCCAATGTCAGAATCGTCGGATACTCCACTATATCATATGCTCGACAGAATTCCGCCCCGCTACGCGTATCTGGATCCACCGTCTCAACTTCTTTACTTGTCCGCCGCTCAAATTCCCTCAGCCACTCTTCCATCATGCGCGAATAATCATAACCTTCTTTCCAAACACAAACCACCCTCATTGTTTCCCCTTCCGCTGTTTTAAGATTTGCTCAAAATCCCCCAATGTCTTAAATTTCAAAAACACGCTCGCGAATCGCACATACGCCACTTCATTCTGCTCCGCCAAAACATCCAACACCGCATCACCAACTTGTTGCGCTGTCACTACGTCTTCGTTGCGCGCTCTGAGAAGCTTCACTACGCGATTTGCAACATCTTCCACCTCCAAATCCGACCCAATAAACTTCCCTACACTTCGCTGAATCGAATTTATCAACTTCTCACGATCAAAAAGCTCGCGATCACCATTTCGCTTCTTCACGGTCAACTGTGGCAACTCAATCCGCTCATAAGTCGTAAAACGTCGCCCATCCGAACTCACTCGGCGACGACGAATTACCATCCCATCATCAGTTTCTCGGCTCTCTAGAACCTTACTATCTCCGATTCTAGGCATCACCGACATCAGATCTACTCCCGATTCTTACCGCGCAAACGATCGCGCAAAGTCGGCGGCACATCGAGGTCGTCTTCTTGATCGGTATTACGACCGCCTCGAATCGAATCCCACATATTTGACGAATTGTTCGCAGTAAACTCCGCTGCACCGCTATCATTCATCCTCTGTTGATCCAGCGAGCTAGAATTATTTATTGCTTCATCACGCATAATCGCCGGCTCATTACGCTCTATAGTACCTTGATCACCCGAACTCATACTACTATAAGAATTATTTGGACGATACTCAATTCCCGTACTCATCGAACCAGTCAAACTCCCCACTGACGACCCGTTGTCCATCATATTCGCACTATTTCCAGCACCCATACCCATATTCCGATAATACTCCGAATCAAACCCAGTCGCCACCACCGTCACAATAATCTCATCCTCAAGCTCCGGGCGAATCGAAGCACCAAAAATAATATTCGCATCTGGCGACACTGCCGCAGTAATCACCTCCGCCGCCTCTTGTACTTCGCTCATCGACATATCGTAGCCACCCGCAATTGAGAACAACACACCTCGTGCTCCGTCAATCTTTACCTCAATCAATGGCGACTCAATTGCCTGCTGCGCCGCCAACGATGCACGATTATCCCCGCTCGCTCGACCAATCCCCATTAAGGCCGATCCGGCATTTTTCATAATCGCCTTCACATCAGCAAAGTCAAGATTGATCAAAGCATGTTCAGTAATTAGCTCAGAAATTCCTTGCACTCCTTGACGTAAAACATCATCAGCAATCTTAAACGTCTCTGTGAGTGGCGTCCGAGGATCAATCGTCTGTAACAAACGATCATTCGGAATTGTAATCAAAGCATCCACATTACGCGAAAGATTCTCAATCGCTTTCTCCGCATTCTCCCGGCGCCGCGCACCTTCAAAAGTGAAAGGCTTCGTCGCCACTCCTACCGTCAAAATATCGCGACCTTTTGACTCTTCCGCTACGATCGGACCAGCGCCCGAACCAGTACCACCCCCAGCGCCCAGCGTAATAAATACCATATCTGCACCTTCGAGTGACTTCCCGATTGCCTCGCGGCCATTCTCCGCCGCCTCGCGACCTTTCTCCGGATCACCACCAGCACCCAAACCACGACCAATATGCACCTTCACGTCCGCCGTCGAATGGTGTAAAGCCTGCGCATCTGTATTTACCGCCACAAATTCCACGCCAGCGAGACCAAATTCCTTCATGCGGTCGACCGCCGAACCACCTGCACCACCGACACCGACAACCTTAATGCTTGCTGAACTCTCTACCTCTGTTGGCTTAATTTCGGGCATATCTTTCTCCACTTATAACTACTTTCATTATAGCACATTTTTCCTCTTTACAATACCAAAAAATCACCTCAACCACCCCAATACTATACTAATCTAAAACCTTCCCAAAAACTTCCTCAAAAACCCCGGCTTCTTATCAGATTTTTTAGCTTTTTTATGTAATTTCTTCACTTGCACCTGCGAGCCGCCCTCAAGCCCCAACTGCATTAAACCAACCGCTGCTGCATATTCTGGCTTTTGCACTGCTTCTCCGACCCCAGTCAAGCCACTCGGCGCACCGATCTTCACTGAAGTATTTAAAGTCATCCGTACAAATTTATCAATATCACGCATCCGCGCCCCGCCGCCAGTCAAAACCACACCCTCTGGCAAACGCTGATCATAATGCGCTTTTTTCAGTTCTTTATGTACTAAATTTAAGATTTCGTCTAACCGCGCTTCCACCACATCATCAATCTGATCGCGCTCAAACCGCAGATCCTTACCACGCCAACGTATCACCACTGGTCCTTCAGCTTCACCGAAACTGCCAGACGCAAACCGGCGCTTAATCTCCTCTGCCACTTCTGTATCAATCGCCAACATCACCGCTAGATCATTCGTAATATTATTCGAACCAACCGGCACCACACCGATATACTGCAGGTCATTCTCCTCATAAATCGCCACACCCGTCGTCGCCGCACCAATATCCACCACCGCAACACCATTTTCCATTTGACGTTCCGTCAACACAGCATGCGCCGCCGCCACTACGCTCGGAATAATCCTCTCTGCCGTCGTATTCACTGTCTCCGCCGCCTTACGCAAATTATCATAATTCGGTGCCAAAGTCGACACTACATTCGCCCGCATCTCGAGGCGCGAACCCGTCATTCCCAGAGGATCTTTAATCCCGCCCTGGCCATCCAAAACATACTGCAACGGCACAATATCCAAAACCTGCTGGTTCGCCGGAATCCGCCCCTGTAACGCCACTTCCTCGACCCGCGCAATATCATTCTCGTTAATTTCGTGCTCCATCGCGCCAACCGCAATCATCCCCTCCGTCTGCGTCGACAAAATCTGTGAACCGTTAATCGAAATCGTCGCCGAATTCACCTCATGGCCACTCATCCGCTCGACCTCGCCCAGCGCTTTATCAATACTCTGCGCCGGCCCCGTCAAATTCGCCACCACTCCCCTGCGCATCCCCGAATTCGGCACTTCCGCATAGCCAATTACATTCAAAACACCCTGATTACTCACACTCGCAACCACTGCCCGTACCATACTTGTACCTACATCCAAACCAGCTACGTAGCGCGAAACTTCATCCATAAGTCAATTATACAACGCTTGAGCCTATAAAATCAAGGATATTTCTATACGATAACTGTGGGTTTAGTGTAACAAAAAGGAACAATCCTGTAGAATAGTAGTTGTGATACA
>CAZETG010000044.1:0-6256 GCA_964514875.1 uncultured Candidatus Saccharibacteria bacterium
TTTTTCTCTCTAGAAGAACAGGGGTATAAAACAACTTGAAAGGAGTATTAGACCTAAATTACCACAAATACTTCTTGTGAGGAGGAATAAGACTTGGGCAAGCGCCCCGGAGCGGCCCCGAGCAAGAATGTTTTTGTATTACATGCGCGTAGCGTGATTACAGGCTTTTCGTGCAGAGCTATGCAGTTTGGCGAAGTGGATATGTTAGTCCCAATGACGGTTACGCACTCATTTGGTCGTCTAGTGCAACCCCTAATGATAACTTCCAATTCACTTATTATATTGACGCCCACAATGTCAACATAAGTCCATTTGGTAGTAATCCACGCTACAATGGTATACCCCTCCGCTGTCTAGTACGGTAGGGATAATGGTAGGAATGGTTTTGAACGTAAGTTATGCTTTTTGTAAATCTCTATACCATTCGAAAGATTATTTTTACGGCTGAGCCGGGTTGGAACCTTTAGATGACAAGAGGCTTACCGTAATCTAGAGAATGGTATAGAGATTTAGCCATCAGGCGTATTTCTCTCACAAGAAGTATTTGTATTAATCTGCTCCAGAAGAGAGTCTTATGCGTATGGAGCATGAAAGCGTTATTCTTCGTGCGGAGCGGAGACGTAAATGAAGCTGAGTATCTGATTTCGACAGGGCAAAATGGCGCTTATTGGTCGAATCGTGCGTACAGCGACGCGGGAATTCTTTATGCACAGGATTTCTTTTTCGATGTATTGAGTACTTATTCGTCGTATCAATATAATAATGAACGTTGGTATGGTCGTCCCCTCCGCTGTCTAGTACGGTAGGGATAATGATAAGAACCAGGGAACCAACAAAAATCCCCCCCGCAGGGAGAATTTTCAAAAAATAGGGAACTAATGCCGCTTTTTCCGCTTTAGGCGATTCAATTTACGCACAACCTGATACATTTTATACTTTAATCCATTCACCGGCAAATCCCACGTCCCACAATAATTCACCTGATAGCCGCCAAACGACTTCTTATACTGCGTAAAACCATACCAAGGATGTTTCGGATCATTCGACGGCGTCATCCCCCAGAAATCAATCTTCTTCATACCGGCATCCTGCGCATCCAGCATCTCCTGTATCTGCAAGATGGTACCGGGCACTAATTTCATATGATCCGCCTCCGCCGCTGCATGCATCGTAAATCTCGTATCACCATAATCATGGACTAACGTCGCCGCAATCGGCTTACCATCTAGTTCCATAACATACAATGTAGCAAATCCAGCCTTCAACTGATTCTTTAAATGTTGCTCATCCTGTGGCGTAAAATTATCCCGCTCCCCCAATGCCTGCAGCATCCCCGTCAAAATCGTAATCTCTTCCGGATCCTTCGTTATCCGAATCTTCATATTCTTATTTTCATGCGTCCGCCAATACCGCACTTTCCGCTTCTCAATATTTCCCAAGAGCTCCTCACGCGTACATGTCAAATCAATCACCCAAGTATGTGCCGGTTCCAAATCATGCGACTTCACCAACTTCAATTTTCGCAAATCATCAACAGAAATATCAGTCTTATCAACCACATCAGCACTATTTTCCGTTAAACGCAACGTCGGCTCCACCCGCACAAAAAACGCCTTCTGCTCCTTCGCCAATTCGCGCAAGGCCGAAAGCGCCCCCTCTAGACCAGCCTTATCCTTAGCCGCCGGTCCATACGGACAAAACAAGTAATTGCCCAACGGCGTCGTCTTCAATACCGCTAGCGCATTAAACCCTTCACCCTTCACCCGAAAAGTTTTATGCCTCTCTAATTGCTCATATTTCTCCCAAGCAGACGACTGCAAAAAATGTCCAAAACTCATACCCACATTATACCACGCTCAGCGCTCATCACCCCAAAACCCAATTAACAGGGAAATACACTACGCCACGTCCACTTCTCTTCCATACTTAATCACCTCAAATACAACTAGCAAAAACACGCCCTAGACCAGTGCATCAAAAGACTCACTCCGGCGCATCCGTAGTGTTCTCTTTAACAGAACAGTGTCACGAAAAACCTACAGCACATTAAACTGCCACACTTTCAAATTCTCAAATAATCGACATCAAAATATTTTACCCACTAAGCCAAAAATGTCATTCTGCAAAAAGGATTACTAAAACCTAAAATTCAGGCATGAGAAAAGCCCCGCACGAAGCGGGGCCATAAAAGGAATGAAAACATATGTTCTGTCAAACATAGGACATTTTGCAACATAAATTTGCGCGTTCTAACCGTACGAATGGCTGTTAAGCCAAACCTCAAAGGATTTAATCATACGACCAAACACGCTACCATGGGTCAACACGCACTTCGCTAATGCGCAGGAACCCTTGGTATTAGTGGGAAAAAGTGTTACCTCCTTCCTCATTAATTTAATGATGATGATTTAACTAAGATTTCTGCATTCAGCAAAGTTGAGCAACAGCTAAGTGCTAGTTTCCTCCTTTCTCGAAATGTACATGCTTCTTGATTCTTCCTTTAGCTCAGTTTGTAAGCAAAAATTTCGCTTACTTGGCAGCCGACAATTATACCGCGCATTGCGCAACGAGACTACATTGACGATTTCACCGTCTCATATAGCACAAATGCACTACATTAATAAATGCAATTTTCCACTTTTGGTTCTGTTGAGCCGACAAATGTCATAGATAATCCCTTTGCAGTACAATCGTCTTAACTTCGCTAAATTGTTAATCAGAAACAAGCCACACCACCAAACATAAGCTACCAAAATTGATGCAACCATACTTATCGCTTAGCGGTATTCCTATACTAGCACGCCGTTTCATCCCTGTCAAGAAGTAATTTCCAAAACCAGCATAATCCTGCCAAACATCCCCTCAAGTCATCCTATACCCTATTACTCTAGCGAGAAAGCCCGTATCAACCCCTGAAAAAGGCCCCCGACGAAGCGAGGGCGTAATAGAAAGGAGACTCCATCTCGAAACACGGCACATCCGCCAGATCAAGAAGGAACTCTCATGTCCCCGATAGATAGCTTAGCAACCCACATAAAATCCAAACGCCGTCCCTTATCGAAGAAAGGAGCCAACAGGGAATCTATCGCAAAACACAAGAGCAACGCCGTAGCGCCACACCCATATTAATCGACTTTCTCTCATCTGTCAATAGGAATTAACCCAAGACCCAAAACCCTGGAACTCACACAAACCTCAGCTCCATAACCCTTAAAACTACTACACTCAGCACTCTATCCAATCGCCGTTCGCGGCGCAATGCTCATTTTGTACGGATCGCTCGGCTGAACTCCCAACATTATTTCATAATATGCCGCAATCCCCACCATCACCGCATTGTCACCCGACAATCTCGGATCCGGGAAGTAAATCTGCGCATCATATCCCTCAAAAGCCCCTCTAAGGCCCTTCTCAGGCTCTCCAAGGGCCTTCTCACGCAAAACCTTATTCGCACTCACCCCTCCCGCAAACACAAGCGATTTAGCCTCTGGATGTGCTTCTAGGGCCATTTTTAGCTTCTCCAACAAAATGTCACACGCCGTTTCCTGAAAAGCCGCCGCAAAATCCGCCACCTGCTGCTCGGAAAGATGATTTTTCAGCTCATATGACGGCGTCGTAATCGGCAAACCACATTCCGCCTGCACCGCCCTCAGCACCGCCGTTTTCAACCCCGAGAACGAAAAATCCAACCCCTCCACCTTCGGATGCGGTAATTTATAATGCGGATGCTCCTTATACCATTTCTGCTTTTCAATTGCTTCAAGCTTTGAGCTAGTACTAGGAAGATTTGAAGCCCGCAAAGGAGACGTATTTGACATACGTCGACTGCGGACTGGAGAATCTGAACTGTCGAGGACAGCGAACGAAGAAGAAGCTTGCTTCTTCTTCTGAGCGACGCAGGCAGCCGAATTTTGCAAAGCAAAATTGGACGAAGAAATAGCCGAAGCCTGCGCGATTGACGGCCCACCCGGATAGGGAAGCCCTAATATCTTTGCCACCTTATCAAAACACTCCCCCACCGCATCATCTCGTGTCGTCCCGATAATCTCAAACTGATTATGATCCGCCATATAAATAATCTGCGTGTGTCCGCCCGAAATCACCAACGCCAACAGCGGAAACCGTGGCAAAGACGAGCTCTCTTTCAGCAAAGTATTTTTCAATGAAGCACTATCATTTTGATTTTCCCCAGACGGAACTAGCTTCGTGCTACCTTCTTTGGACGACGTTATCGGAGATGAGCTGCTAGGTTCTTCAGACGCAGTTATCTTCGAGCTAGTCACTTGTTTTTCTGCTTTTGTTGATAACCCCTCAGCAGAGATAGAATTCAAGGCAGCGGGAGCATCGGAATGAGCCATACTTTCGGTACGGTGAACAAGACGCGCCTCCGCTAACGCAGAAGTCTGCGCTGCTGTGGGGTTATGAGATAACGAGTCCACCCAGTTAGCATAAATGTGCGATTTTAGGTGATGTACACCGTAAAAGGGCTTCCCCCACAAAATCGCCAACATCCGCGCTGTCAAAGTCCCGATCAAAAGCGACCCCAAAAGCCCCGGCGTATGCGTCACCGCAATAGCATCAATCTCACCATTCGTCACTCCAGCATCACTCATCGCCCGATGTATCACCGGCAAAATCGCCTCCAAATGCGACCGCGCCGCTACCTCCGGAATTACTCCACCATATTCCTTAAAAATGTCTATTTGCGAAACCACCACATTGCTCAAAATCTTCGCTCCATCTTCCACCACCGCTGCCGCCGTTTCATCACACGAACTCTCAATCGCCAAAATCTTCATGTCCATATCATACCATATTTCCCGTCAAAACGCTATAAAACCCCACGATAGCCTCGCTATTAGCACAAGTTTAATCTTGATTTTTACCCCAAAATCCCCTATACTCAAAATAGATTATTATACTTGCTTAGAAAAAGGAGGATTCATGAACCCAAGCGACAAAAACAGCATTAAGTCCGCCACTGTAGCCGGCGTCCTTGGGATTTTTCTCGGTTCCTTTGGTGCACACGACTGGTATCTCGGCGGCGAAGACAAAAAGAAAAACGCCTTCTTGCATCTCGCAATCTTCGGCGGCGGCTTCATTATTGCCATTCTATCCGCAATCCTCCTCCTCGTCACTAAAGAAATGAACGTCCCAATTCTGACCAGTATTCTCGGCTTTGTGCTTATGCTTGGCTACATTATCTTAGCTGGCAACTTCGTCTGGGGCGCTATCGAAGGCGTCCAGCTCCTCATCAAGGGCGACGCTAATCTCGCCGCGCAGGGTTACAATGTCGCCGCCCTCGCTACACCCGCTCAGCCTAAGCCAGCCACCGCTCCTACTCAACCCACTAATCCGTCCGAAGCCACACCTGCCGCTCAATCTGCAAATCAAACATCCACTGCCGCTCCATCCACCAATTCTACTGATGTTACCTCAGCTACTCAACCGACCGACGCTTCTGCTCAATCACAACCACAGCCTATCGCTACACAGTCTCAGTCTGCTCCAGCTACCGCCACTAATGTAAATCCTGCAGAAACTCCAACAAATTCCACCCTAAATACACCTAGCTCCGCTCCAGTCACCACAGCGCCAAGTTCAACCAGCACATCCGCAGCTACCCAGTCAACCGTCGACACACAAGCATCTCAGCCTGCATCCGACCCAGTAGCCCCTGCCGCTCCAGCACCCGCAACAAACTCCAACGCTCCAGCCACAGAGATCGTTTCCACTTCAGCCCCTCAACCAGCCCAAAACCCTTCCACTCCAGAATCCACTACGCCAGTTCAGTCAGTCGCCACCGCTCAGCCAACCACCGACGCTACCACAACACCAGCAAATCCAGCCTCACCCGTCGCCTAACCTATACAAACTTGTCCAACTAACTTCTCAAAATAGAGTCACTCGCCTGCGACTCTATTTTATTATTGTTCATACCATTATCCCTACCGTACTAGACAGCGGAGGGGAAGGCCAATCCAGCGACTAAGGTTGCCTGAAGTCGTATAGACTCCACTTTCAGCAAAATATAGATCAATAGATCCAGAAAAACTGACTGAATGCGATGTGGTAGCAGTCCATTCATGCGCCCATAAACCAGGCGTATCGATCTGGCCGCTCACACCAATAGCTCCGCTCCGCACGAAGATATCCAAAATACAAGCTTTTCTAACACAAAAATAGCCACAAAGTCAGAAGTAAATCAAAACCACCCCTTCAAGGGGTGGTTTGCTCTGCCCTATAAGGGCCTGTC
>CAZETG010000045.1:0-6209 GCA_964514875.1 uncultured Candidatus Saccharibacteria bacterium
AACTCACCACTACATCCTAACCCCACAAATCCCCACACCCCCTGTGGGGATTGTGTTATGGCGAACTAATTTGCTTTGTGCGATGCTATGGCGAAAAGAATGTAAGAATGTTGTTGGAGCCGGGTGGGGAATTTTGAAGGCTGGAGCAGAAGGAATAAAGTTGTCTGGAGATCACCTCCGGCTCTAAACCTTGTCTGAAAAAAATTGATAGATTTTGGCACGACTGAACCAGAGGCGTGTGTTGGGACTTGGGGAGAAAATGATGATAAAGACGGGGAAGTGAAGAAGCGCCGGCGTTCTGAAAGAGAATGGTAAATCCTTGAGAATAACATGGCTGTGCAAGAAAACGGGAACAAGCGGATTTTTGGGATGAGAAAATATAACATGCTTGATGGCTGGTGCAGGTTTTGCGCCAGTTTTTGACTGTGGTGTTGGTGAAATGTAGTCTGCTGGAGCGTAATGAGTTAAAATAGCGTCATTTGGATTGGTTGGTTCGGTGAAGAATTATTTTGTCTGGGTTTGTGGTTTGATATGGATCGTGCTTGGCATATTATGATGAAGTTGTATGTTGAATTTTTGTCCGGGTTTATTCCTATAAGATTTTGCCTTGCTTTGCGGAAATGTTGCAGAATGCTTTGCATGCTGCAAGAGTATGGGTTTATCTATGCTCGTCTGGACAAGGTGAGATATTCTTTGCTTGTTCGCTTGACGAACAGGCAGACTGTTGTAGGACGGTTTGGGGCGCTGCTTCAGGATGTTGATTGGCTTGCGATGTAATATACTAAAAATGATGTAGGTTGGAATAAGCTTGTGAATTTTGGGTGATAGGGTGTGACAATGAAAGATTTTTTCTTATGCTTGTAGCTAGAAAGAAAAGTATGCTAAGATTCTTGGTTGTAGTTTTTATAGAACGTTAGTTCTATAAAAATACAAAGAAAATATCATGCCTGTGCTTGTGGTTTCGGAAGAAATAATGTTACGATCTTTAGCATAGAGTAAGAATAGGGCGACGGTACTAATTCCAACGTATCATAGACCTTGCAATTTAATATCGCTGGGTGGGAGCAGAAAGGAGGTTAAGGTATGACTCTAAGTCTTCAAATTTTGAACCTTTTTTGTCAGCATCAGCATCCGCTGGTGTGAAATAAAAATTACCGTCGCCATTCGGCGCCGGTAATTCCAAAAACCTAATTCTAGCTTACCAAGCTTTACTAGCAAGGTCAAGTCCTTTTTACTCTATGTATTTTCTTGGGTTTAACGTTTTGTTACTGGGTATCAGAAATATCTGCATATCCTCGGAAGCTTGTCAATGCGTGCGGAGCGGAGCAATGTGGCCGGGTGGTCATATTGGTCCCGTCGCTGGCACTGTTGCCGTGCTTTGGTCGCCTCGTATTGGTTCTAATGATTCTATGCGCGTTTTCGGTTTCTATTTTGATATTTCGGATGTCGTTGCGCAGGATGATAACCATCGTTATGATGGCTTTCCCCTCCGCTGTCTAGTACGGTAGGGATAAAGGGTATACAATGTTTTTAGATAGGTGTAGCGTAGTAAGAAAAATCAGCCCGGGTGGATGTTGCGAGTGCATCCTGCACTGGGGCTGATTTGTGTCAATAGGTGGGAGATCGGGCACTCAACTAGGCAGCGGAGGGGAAAACCGTTCCAGCGGTTATTGTTGTTGGACGGGTTGACATCTGAAGCATTAAAGTTGAGGTTGAAGGCGTTCTGAAAGTTCGCATTAGAGTACGCACGAGACGACCAGAAAACTGCGTTAGTGCCCGTGTTTGGACTAACACGGCCATCATTCCAGACTGCATCGCTCCGCACGAACCAGCGGGCATGGTAAAAGAAATCACTTTACAACTGTACTTGACCTTGGTCAAGCCTAAGGATTTTAATCTTTGATTGCTTCTTGACGAGCAGTCCAAGAGGATTTCACGATCTCCAATAGGGATTGGCAAACAGCTGGAGCTTGACCTCAGTTGCTGAATCCCGGATCCCGTGGGATTTTATCCCCACGAAAATATTGTAGCATACATTCGAATTTTTATAATTAGTGATCTTAGAGAGTAGATTAACAATTGAGCGGTTTTGTCTTTTTGTTGCTTCGTGCGGAGCGGATTTATTATTGAAGGCGGCACGGTGCATTGGGCGCCAGTCGATGCCAGATATTGGTCGCCAACTACTTCTAAAACAAGTGGAATAGTTTACTACTTCATTGCTAATGGAGATTTAACTAGTCCTGCGGATGGCGCATATCGTTTCTGGGGCCTTCCCCTCCGCTGTCTAGTACGGTAGGGATAATGGGTATAAATAATCTCGAAATGAAGGATGCAATCATTTAGATGAAATTATATAGTGGTTGCCTAATCAAAATCAGCCCGGGTTGGCGTTGCGAGATCGTCATGCGCAGGGGCTGATTTTGCAATTGTTGTGAAGGAGATCGGGCACGCAGTAGGAACATGGCAGAATGAACCATGTACGACCGGTGAAAAGATAGACCTGACGCCAATGATGCGAGCGGCGACGCGTCCTCGAGAGCAGTACCGAGAAGGATAAAGCTAGCCAATGCTGAACTTAAAAGGTAGCAGTTATCGTATCGGTAGAGCTATATCTACGCACGGCCACAAGCTGGGCGCACGGCATATAGAAACCACTTTACAACTGTATTTGACCGTAGCCAAACCTGAGATTTATAGTCTTCAGCTGCTTCTTGATGAGCGACTGGAGAGGGCTTCTCGATCTCCAAAAGGGAGTAACAAACAGCCGGAGCTTGACCTCAATTGCTGAATGTCGAGTCCCATGGGATTTTATCCCCACATTTTTATTTTAGCACATGTTACCTCTTATGGGGATACTTGTATAAGATTAGGTTGATAAAAAGCAATCTTTGTCTTCTTTTCCATAGAAAGAGAAGAATAACGAACCTAAAACCTTCTAATTTTGGGCTATTTAGCAAAATAGTTTTGCTCTACGAACTAAAGTTCGCAAATCGAAACCATCTGATTAGGCCGGCAGGATAATGCCCCGCTATCGCAAGTCATTGACCGCGGTCGTAGCGTCTAAAAAGTAAGCAAGTTTCCTTTTTATCCTACAGCCACTCCCGCGTGACGAACCTTCGGTTCACGATCTTGCCTATTACAGGTAAAAACATAGTAATAAAATAGACCCTAGCGGGCCATTTTATTCCTATTATCTGGCTAGGCCGGCAGGATTCGAACCTGCGAATGCTGGGACCAAAACCCAGTGCCTTACCGCTTGGCGACGGCCTAATACTTTTGTATTATAGCACGACTTGGTAAAAATAGCTAGGGGTCTGTACTTTATATTGATCAAAAAACATTTGTGAGAGTTTGCGAGCTAAGAGTGATTTTACGCAGTTTCAACTTGTACGCGGTGTACAAGTTGGGCGTAAGTTTTATGGGGGTAATATATCAAGATTACGTTGTTAATTAATATGTTTTAAACAGAAAACAATATTTTGATTATATTCACTACCATTATCCCTACCGTACTAGACAGCGGAGAGAACATCCGTCATGTCGATAATTGCTAACCATCGATGAAAGAACTGGAGTAATATTGAAATGCAAAAGATAATTATGATTAGTTGAAACATCATATATTGCTTTCTCCGCCCAATAGTCACCAATTTCCCCAGAGCCTATCGATGTAGCAACCCTCATAAAACCGCTCCGCACGATCATACCATTATCCCTACCGTACTAGACAGCGGAGGGGAAAGGCGCTATAGCGGTTACCGTAGCTGGACGGGCCGACGTCTGAAGCACCAAAGTTGAAGTAGAAGGCGCGCTGAAAGGCTGCATTAGAAGTCGTGCGAGAGGACCAGAAGACGGCGTAAGTACCCGTGTAGGGACTGACACGGCCATCACTCCAGACTCCATCGCTCCGCACGAATCCATATTCCTACCATTATCCCTACCGTACTAGACAGCGGAGGGAATAACCAAGGTAACGTCGAACAAAATTGGACGGGTCAACATCTGAAGCAAAAAAGTAGAGGAAGCGGGCTTGCCAGAACTCTTTGGTAGAAGCTGCACGGGATGTCCAGGCGTAGCCGTAGATACCGGAACCCTGAATGGGGCCATCCTGATGGACAAATCCGCTCCGCACGAAGAATGTCACGAATAGCTAGGATCTAGTTGTTGAGATATAGTGCCATGATTGTTGCCGTTGCTAAGGATTTTTAGATTTGAGGGTAGGAGTGGCGCCGGATTTAGCTTCGGCTTCGCGGAGGTGAGGAATTTCTTCGATGAAAACTTTGATGCAGCCGGCGATTGGGATAGCAATGATCGCGCCGATGAGACCGAACATATACATACCGACGATAATCGCGATGAGAATGAAGGCGGTGGGGAGATTAAGAGCGTTACCTTGGAGTTTGGGTGCAATAATGTTGTTTTCGATTTGAGCGTAAATAATGTAAAAAATGAGGAAAATGACGGCAGCAATGGGGGAGCTAAAGAAGAGAAGTAGGGAAATTAAAGTGCAGCTAATGATCGGGCCAAACATGGGGATAAGGTAAAAAATGAGAGCGATGAGACCCATGGGGAGGGCGAGGCTACTAGAAAAACTGCAGATAAGGGAGAGGAGGAGGACAGCGGCAGTGACGACGCAGCCGTCGAGGACGGCAATGGTGACTTGTTTGGAAATGTAGGTAGAAATGACATTACCAATACGCTCGACAAGGTGTTGATAGGCGTGAATGACGGAATGATTTCGTTTGTCTTCTAAAGTGTTCCAAAAAGATTTCATGAGCGAAGGACCTTCGATTGCAAGTAAAAGTGTCAGTACTAAAGTAAGGATGACGCTGGTGATGACTTGGGAAATGGCGCCGATGCCGGCGACGAGGATGTTACTAAAATTGCTGACAAAACTATTGGAGAATGCCTGGACTGCGTTAATAATTTCTTCTTGGAGGTTGTTGATACCGAAGTTTTGTCCGAAGCTATTGATGCCGTCCCAGCCACCGAGAGTGTGCTCGAAAGTCTCGGGGAATTGCTGAACGAAATGGACGGTCTCGTCGACGACTACAGGAGCAACGACAGCGAGAATAAGGCTAATGGCTACAATGACGCTAGCATAGGCAAGAACTGAGGCAAAGGAAGAGTTTTCACGTTTGATTAAACGTTGAATACGAGAAGCAAGTGGTTGAATTGCAATAGCGAGAAAGATCGCTACGCCGATAATAATTAATCCGGGTAGAGCTTTCCAAAGGAATAGTCCGAGCAATCCGAGCCCGAGAATCACGAGCCAAAAGCGGACGAATGTTTTTGTATCTACCTCAATTGTTTTCTTATGCATAGTTCTATTGTAGCATAGTTTGGGAAGGGAATTGGAGAAAAGTGCGGAGCGGTACTGCTTATTATATGGGTCATACTGAATGGTCGGGTATCGGTGGTTATTATTGGTTGTCTCGTGTTGCTAGAACTACTATTGCATCTCATGATACTTATCAATTTTATTTTTTCGGTTCTGAGGTTCGTCCATCCGAGGAAGGCGCTCATCGTTATCACGGTCGTCCCTTCCGCTGTCTAGTACGGTAGGGATAATGGTAGTTCGTGCGGAGCGGATATGCTAGTCATGTTGCCTATATTATTGAATCAGGCCTTAGTGGTTACGATTGGGCATCATGCACATATCAAAATGAACAACCTCGATATGCCCATAACCTTAGTTTTAGTACATCTGACGTTCATGCATCTCGTGCAAATAATCGCTGGGCAGGCTTCCCCCTCCGCTGTCTAGTACGGTAGGGATACTGGTAGGAAGATGCAGTCCGTTGGGCAGTTCGTGCGGAGCGGACGAGTTTTAAATTTAGCTTCAGATACTTCAGAGTATATTGGACTAGTTGGATATTATTGGTCGCGAAATGCTCAGTTTAATACTCTAAATTCACTTTTTACCCGTAGTCTATACCTTGACCACACTACAACGAATCCTAGTGAAGCCGATTCTCGTTTGAGTGGTTTTCCTCTCCGCTGTCTAGTACGGTAGGGATAATGGCATGAAAGTAACATAGCAAATTTGTTTTGAGAATAATTACAAAAATTATCCCGGCTACAAAAACCTTTGCGAGACTAACTCGCATGATACTTCTATCCTATCACACTTATGCTAAAATGTCAAGCTTGCCCCTCAAATCCCGCCTTCAAGCGCAGCATAACAGGTATAAAAGTTAATCAAAAAA
>CAZETG010000046.1:0-6125 GCA_964514875.1 uncultured Candidatus Saccharibacteria bacterium
CAACCTGCGCCGCACCGGTAATCATGTTCTTAATGTAGTCGGCGTGGCCTGGCATATCGACGTGTGCATAGTGGCGCTTCTCAGATTCGTATTCCTGGTGAGAGGTAGCAATTGTAATACCACGAGCCTTCTCTTCTGGGGCATTGTCAATCTGGTCGTAAGCGACAGCTTTGTTAACTTCAGATGGGAGTTTCTTTGCGAGAACATTTGTAATCGCAGCCGTCAAGGTAGTTTTACCATGGTCAACGTGGCCCATCGTACCGACGTTGATATGTGGCTTGGAACGGTCAAAATTTGCCATTCTGTCTCCTTTTAATTATTATTTTGTCGGCGCACTAATAATAACCAGCTCCGACTCTACTTGTATATAATATCTGATTTTTTCGAAGATGTAAAGAGGTTTTAGAGAACCCAAATAGATCTGTTGCATAAACTGTTTAGTGTTGTGAGTTTGATAAGATAAGATGAACCCAGGCATAAAAAGTTGCCCCGACACGAAGGTCGGGGCAGAGTTGGGTTAGGACATAATATAGCGGAGGCGTTGCTGGTATTCACGGTAAGATACCCGCTGAACTGACTGCGCGAAGCAACTAGCCAGCATAACCATGCGGCCAATATCCGCAAAGGCATGCCTCTTGAGCTGGTCAGACAAATGCCCAAACGCACGGCGCCAGGTCGCGCTGTCAGCATCTTGACCGATGATATCTCTCATATAAGGCCGCATCGTGCAGATCATGTTGACGATATCGACATAGTCCAAGCTCCGTCCAGGCGACATATAGTATTCGAAGTCGAAATCGTAAAAGATCCGAGCTCGGGCCTCAAGCGCCGCCATGCGCAGCATGTCGTCTGGGAGGCGAATTTCCAAGGCCGTAAAGAGACTCTTGGCTGGCTTGAGTGCAGACCAGAGCTCATCGTCCGGCAAAAACGCGAGCGGTAGGATCCGGTAGAATTGCCCAGACGGCAGCCGGGGAGCCTCTATCTTCGCCCAGTGTTCATGCGCCGACATCGTCATGGCAATGGCCAGGCGCTCAAAAGAGGCTCGATTCCAGTCAGAGTCAAAGCAATGACAGAGATGATTCTGTAGACACTGGCGAACTCTCTCAGTCCACTCATCACCGATGCCAGTAGCAGCCAATGTACGCAACGAAATATGGATGCACATCATTAGATCTGCCATCCTTCTTTGGTCAAGGTCAGCTCCACGCACGCTTTCCAGGGGATGAAACTCAGGCCATTCAGCCGCAAAATCCGGCTCACTCACAATAAATTTCACCAAGCCTACAATTGCAAACTGCAGCAAAATGTTTTCTTCACGCCGCTGCTTCTCTGTGAAGCGTTGCAAAATATCGACCAGCTCGTCAGGATCAAAATCGAACGTCGGCAAGCCTTGGCCATATTGCGCATCGGAGCCCTGCAAAGCTGCCAGTAAAGCGTCAGGATCTAGCAGAGCAGCCAATTCCGCATCCGTTATCGGTGCGGGCGAGATAGCAAACAGATCGGACAAAACAATCTCCTCCTTTTTCCAATGTGTCCCGAAATGTTCTAGTTCCTCGCCAAATGCGAGGCGCTATCTTTTCATTGTATCACAGATAGTTGAATTTGTCAATAGTTTATCAACATTTTACTGATTCTGCGCAAGAGCCCCGGCACGTGACCGGGGCTGGGAAATTTTGAAATCGGAGGCGCTATTACAACACTTCATTCTTGTACTCTTCAAGGGTAAGGGCAGTAAGGGCCTGATCAACGACCCTCTGAGCGCGCTGGACGTCACCATTGGCAATGAATACATAGCCTCCGTCAGGCGCAATCAACGCGTGCCCCCGTGAATCTTCGGTAAACCGCCAACCCGCTTGTAATAAGGCTGGAGTATAAGCATCGAGCAGAAAATTCACCTCAGCCGCATCGAGTTCGCGACGCACGGCCGCGATTTCATTGTAAGTCGGTCGAAACTTGATATGGCCTTGGCCGTTCGGTAGAGTAATGTAGCGATAAGCCTCTCCAGATGCACTTGCGACATTGGAGACTTGCCAGCCTAAAGCCGACATGCGCAGGTTTAGTGATGTCAGCGCCGCATCGGCATATAATACTTCAATCTTCGCGGCTAGATTTTGGAGACAATCGTCCGTCAGATGCACACTCTCGTCGCAAAATACCTCCTCACACAGAGGCACATCACGGTAAATTTTAATACTATAAAGCATGGTATCGTTGTCGTCGCAGTGAAGCTCACTGCGGAGTCCGACATACTTCAGGGGTGTCAAGATCCGTGCAAGCGCACCTTCGTACAAGGTGGAATCTCGCTCCGAGCATTGAGAATAATACGGGTGTAGTTTCAGATTTTGCGGAATGGATGAAATAGTCTTTTGCATAATTCCCCTCCTAACTCTAGATTCTTCAGGTACCGAGAGCCTCTCTAGACCCTCTCTGTTAGAGTGTATCATGATTTACAGGAAAAGGAAATGCCCCGCCAGAAATCTGACAGGGCAAAAGTGCGAGGGTAGCTATTGCTCATTACAGCATATCGTCATGCCAGCAACTTGGAAATTGTGAAAGTCGTCAGAACCGAATAATAAAGCCCCTCGAGGCTGAGCTTTTCGCAAATCCGCAGCATTGCCAGGTTATCGTCTGGACAATACAGATCAAGAATATCGATGTTTTTGTCCCGCAACAGATGCGCGACATTCATCAACATACTTGTGCCTAGGCCTTCGCCGCGCCACAGCGGATCGACACAACAGGCGACAACTGTAGCTACGTAAGGCGGACAGCTCTTGATATGGCTGATCAACGGCTCAACGAGATGTTCCACTACCCAACGATAATCATCGCTAATCCGCTTCAGACGCGCATAGTCAGAGGTCAGATAATACTGACCTGGCGCTAAGACGGCACCAATGAGCTGGGCAGTTTTCAGATCTTGCATGACATAAATATTTTGCCAAGAAAACAGGCTGTCATGCGTGTCAATCAGTTGCTTGAGCGGCGCACGACCTCTCCGATAATTCCCGAACCAGCGCGCAAACACTTGCGGGTGAGAATTATAGATCAGCTCGGCAATCCGTTCAAAATCATCAGACGGCTCGGCCGGACGCACGACGCGTTCGAAGACGAGAGTCGACTGGGGGCAATCCGGAAAATTGATAATTTTCAGGGGGCGTTCAGCAAAAATACTGTTGTTCATAGCGGAACCTTCCTTTCAAACTGTAAATGTACCCTATCTTTTTATTATAGAACACTTTGCTGATTTTGTCCATAGTTTTTGGTGATTTTCCGGGATTTTGCAAGCGTATACAAGATTTAATGTTGCGAAATTTACAACATATAGGGTGATTTCTGGATTTTATTGTATGTTTTACAACGGATAGGCAATAGTCATTTTCTGTGAGTTTGTTGTTAATTTTACAACGTTTTGGCCTGTAGTCTGAGAGATATAAGGATTGTGCTTGTTTCGTGCGGAGCGGATATGTTGATTATACGAGTATTGTTACTAATTCTGGTACCAGTGGTTTTACTTGGTCTAATCGTGCCCGTGCAGCCGTATCACCTCAAAGTACTTATAGCCTTGGTTTTCACGCTACGGGTTTTTATTCGTCTAGTAGCGGCCCCCGTCGCAATGGCTTTCCCCTCCGCTGTCTAGTACGGTAGGGATAATGGTAGGAAAATACCCCGATTCTGCTAATGAATCGGGGCGAAAGAGGGATTACGCTAGAAGTAATACTTATCAATATGTTGAAGTTGTGCTTGCGGAGATTTTTGAAGCTGGGCTCGCTTTAATGGCTTTGGTGATTCCTTTTTCAAGGCCGGCGGCAGCCGAGTCCGACGACGCGGAGACGAACGATTTTGTCGCTCGTAAACGCTTCCCTCGTATCGATAGCACATTCGCTACACTTCCCTTCTAAAAATTGCTATGGCATAGGCCATTGTTGATTATATTATATACACACACCGCTATCACTGCAAGCCGTAGCTCATATCCCGGCTTACCTTTTCTTGCTTCCTGAAGCCCTTTTTTTATGATTACGCTCGTTCTCGATCTCGGTGATTTGATCGCGGAGCATGGCGGCTTTCTCAAAATCAAGATTGGCGGCGGCGAGCTGCATTTGCGAGCGAAGTTCTTTAATCAGGCTAGGAATTTCTTCCGGTGGAATACGCTTGAGGTCGAGTCGGGCCACTTCTTCCTTCTCTGGAATGATCGCGCGCAGGCCGGCGCCGATTTCCTTGGACACGGAGCGTGGAGTAATGTTGTGCTCGGTATTATAAGCTTGCTGGATTTCGCGGCGACGCATGGTCTCGTCAATCGCCTTATGCATGCTTTCGGTAATATTGTCGGCATACATAATCACATGACCGTCGACGTGGCGGGCGGCGCGGCCGATCGTCTGAATCAGTGCACTTTCGCTGCGCAGGAAACCTTCTTTATCAGCATCGAGAATCGCCACCAGCGAAACTTCTGGCAAATCCAGACCTTCTCGCAAGAGGTTAATCCCGACTAAGACGTCGTAAACTCCCGCACGCAAATCGCGCAGAATATCGCCACGCTCCAGCGTATCAATATCAGAATGAATGTACGCAACTTTAATATCGCGATCCTTGAGGTAGTCGGTAAGGTCCTCAGCCATTTTCTTGGTCAAAGTCGTCACGAGCGTGCGTTGATTTTTCGTAATGCGCTTTTCGATTTCTTCCATCAGGTCATCGATCTGACCTTCGGACGGGCGCACTTCAATTTCTGGATCAAGCAAGCCGGTCGGACGAATCACCTGCTGCGCCGGCTCCGGCGAATGCTCTAGCTCGTATGGACCTGGAGTTGCAGAAACGTAAATTGCCTGGTTTATATGATCCTGAAACTCGGTAAAAATCAATGGACGATTATCCAGCGCGCTTGGCAGGCGAAAACCATATTCAACCAACGTGGTCTTGCGTGCATGATCACCATTATACATGCCACGCACTTGCGGTAAAGTCATGTGACTCTCGTCGACCAAAAGCAAAAAGTCCTTCGGGAAGAAATCAATCAGAGTCGCTGGTGGCTGGCCAGCTTTGCGTCCGTCAAGATGGCGCGAGTAATTCTCGATACCTTTGACAAAACCGGTCTCCTTCAGCATTTCGAGATCGTATTTCGTGCGCTGTGAGAGCCTTTGCGCTTCAAGGAATTTATTATGTTTCTCAAAATATTTCAGGCGTTCGTCAAATTCAGCTTGAATGCCGACTAGCGCGCGGTCAAGCTGATCTTTCGGGGTAGCATAATGCGTATTCGGGAAGATATGAATACGATCAGGCTTCTCGCGAGTTTCACCAGTCAATGGATCAATAATGCGCACACTTTCCAAGGTATCAAAGCCAAACTCGAAGCGATAGGCCCATTCCCCGCTGGCCGGAAAGAGATCGATCGTGTCGCCCATGACGCGGAAATTACCACGCTCGAAAGCGAGATCATTGCGATGATACTGCATGGCAACAAGATATTTCATGAAATTCTGCTGGCTGAGCGAGTCTGCGCCTTGAGTCGCAACATTGACGATCGGATGAGCAAGGTAAAAATCGGCGTATTCTTCAGAATTATGAATAGCATCGGTCAAAAAGTTAATCTTACTTTCGCTACCCACAATGCGCCAGACGCCGTCCTGTCGCAGCAAAGGCAACGACATCTCCGTATAATGATCCGGTGAACCGATACCATAAATACAGGAGACCGAAGCGACCACGATCGTATCTGGACGCGTTAAAAGCGCAACTGTCGCAGCGTGACGCAGACGGTCGATTTCTTCGTTGATGGCGGAGTCTTTCTCGATGTAAGTATCGGTCTGCGCAATATACGCCTCTGGCTGGTAATAATCGAAGTAAGAGACGAAATAGTGAACTTCATTCTTTGGGAAAAACTCGCGAAACTCCGAATAGAGCTGCGCCGCGAGAGTCTTGTTGTGCGCGAGAATTAAGGTCGGTTTCTGGACGTTTTGGATAATATTGGCCATAGTAAAAGTCTTACCCGAGCCAGTCACGCCCAGCAGAGTCTGCTCACGCACGCCCGCGCGCAAACCGGCCGTCAGTTGCTCAATCGCTTGCGGCTGATCGCCTGTCGGCTGATATTTAGAAACAAGTTCGAATTTCGGCATAGGTATATTATA
>CAZETG010000047.1:0-5785 GCA_964514875.1 uncultured Candidatus Saccharibacteria bacterium
TGTCTTCGTTTGGGTCTTCCAGCAGAGCGAGCTCAGGCGTGCGCGCTAGTGGTAGTTTCGCGCCATTTCTGCCGACACCATACGGCCGGACGATCTTCATCTCATCGATCAGGGGGCGCACCTGCGGAAATACATTCTCGTAAGTCGAGCAGAGCGGATTCACGTAGAGTTGGCCATTCACCTCTTGCTTCGCTACCTGCCGCGAGCCCTGATTCCTAGCTGCGCCAAAAGCGTCTCTAAGTTTCTTGAACGGCAACCTCATCTTTTCCCTCCGCTTCTACCGTCTGGGCGACCTTAGATCTGCTTCGCTTAGAATTAGACGTCGTAGCCTTATTCTCTACGAAATCAATCAATTTGTAGCTGAATCTCTCGCCATCGGTGAAGAATGGCATTGCCTCCACCCCTCGGCTTACCGCCTGCGCGATCAAACCTTTGGCGCCGAGCGTGTTAAAATGCACCGGCGTGACTTTAATACCGTTTTCTCGAGCGACACGCGTCTGCTCTTTGCCCCACTCTTCCCGTGGCGCACAGTACGGACAATCCTGATAAATCAAGAGGACTTCTTTACTCATTAGTATGAGCTCCTGCCGCCTTATCCATTTCTTTGTCCATGAAGCGGTCCATCCGGCGTTCGAAATTATCTAGCCCGGACTGGCCTTGAGTGAGATATACTTGCAAACGGGTATAATCCAGCAGGAACATGTTCTTTTCCATAAACGCTTTGACTTTATCCGCGTCATCACCGAAGCACTTCGAGAGCGTATCGCGTACTTCGTCGAGATTATCCTCGGAAATCTTCAGATTTTGCACGCGTAATTTTTGTTCTTGGCCAAATTTGGGGACGGATTCGAAATCTCCGAACTTAACTGCTTCGATTTTTGCTAAAGTTAAAGCCATATCTGCTCCTATTGTTACTGTTACCGCAGTATCAGGTTCCAACGGAGCCCTTGTCAAGAGCTATCTGCACAAAAAAAGAACCGCTCGAGAGCGGAACCTTTTTAGAATCTATGGTCTATTCTACTCGCCCAAGTCTTTCCGATATGCCGCCATGACTAGAGCACATTCCTCTATAATTTTCCAGCGCCGGATTATCTTGGTATGAAACAGTGCCGTCTTTACAGATTGCCTTTAGAGGTAAACGAGTATTGTCGCTCGCACTAGCACTATTCGAGTATGTGGCACTAGACGCGGGTGCTGTATCTTGTCGTTGCTGAGATTGAGCCGGCTGTGCGGCTGGAATAGGCTCCGATGGTGTATTTGTCGATTGCGAGTTACCAGTATCAGCTGTACCGGGATTATCAGAAGCATCACCTTCTAATTTAATCTCCTCCCCAGTCTTCGAATCATAATATTTGTCCGAGAGGACCATGCCACTAAAGAGAGTTTTAGCGTCATGTTCCTCTCCTTCTACATACTCATGGGTTGTTACATTAAGACCAACCGGAGTCTTAGAAATTCTAGTAGTTGTCTTGTATGTAAAATTCACGATAGCATGAATTTCGTCATCGGACTTAAAAAACTTTTTATAGTATTCAAAGGCATATTCGTCCATAACGATAGGCTCTGCGATCAGAGCAATACGCCATTTCCCCGTCACGTCATTGCGCACGTTCGAAATCGAAAAAGACACGCCGTTTATTCTTGAGTCGTCCTCATTGGCAGTATCATCGGCATTATCTTCTATAGCGGCTGCATCTTTTTCGGTCTCGCGCGGAGAACCGCCATTCCCGCCAGCGCAACCGATAAGTACCAAAATGCCAATGACCACCCAAAACCACACCTTTTTATAGATCGGTTTTTTGCTGGCACTTCCGCTGCCATTGACTTCCTCGCTCATTTAATACTCTCCTCTCCCACAAAAAATGGGCCAATGTTTAATATGTTTGTTCACAACATAACTAGTACCTTGATTTCTCTTGGTAACATTGACCCGTTTCAAAAATCAAGGTCATTTTAGTTATATTGTGAACTCCTCTATTATAACATAAGATCACCCTAATTTGTAGCGGTCTTCAGAGCCAAGAGCTCCTCCTGCATCCTTACCCATTCCTGCGCGAATGAGTTTGTATTGACTGCCTCGCCTCTCGACAAGCTCGGCGTAATTTCTTCAGCGTTCGTGTTTTTCACGGAGACCTGCAATGAGTTGACCCGAAATCTCCCTGAAGTCATTCCGGTTTGATCCTGATTGTTTTGTACCGTTACTGTGTCGCCAATCCAAATCTTGTATGGCCCGCTTGGCGTCGGGTTGACCGTGCGTCCGCTCAGTTTCAGCTCTGGTTGCCACTGCATATTAGAAGTCGCCGCGAGCTCAGTCGCGACATTGCGCGCCAACACTTCCAGAGTCGACACGCTCGATTCTTGCAGGATCTTCTCTGCATAACCATATTCCAGCACCGCCGCACTATTCGTTTGCAGTTCCGTGATCGCCGTTTCTTGGCCTTCCGCTCCAGACACTTGCCCTGCGCCAATCCCCAGTACTGTCGACGCAAATCCGTTCACCTCCTTGGCGCTCATACTTGTGGCGGAAACAGCATTAATCAGCGTCGGGTATTCAATAATGTAATCAGTAATCTCGTCGCCAAACTCACTATCCTTAGTCACATCGAAAGTTCGATCCGGATGCACATAAAACTCAAATGGTCCGGCGCCGCTCGTATTATCACAGCGATCAGCAATAGCACTCTTGATCGCCTTATAGTTCTCGAAGGTTGACTGCACCACCGCCATATCCGAGATTTTACCCGCCTTGAACCCGAACCCTTTGCCTGCCTGCGCCGCCCGGTCTTCAGCAATTGTCACCCAGGATTTAACTAGATCCCCCATTTTACCAGTAGTGGTCGCCCCAGGGCTGAGATACACGTTTGCCAGATAGTTTATATACCCGTCGAATTTCATTGCCAGATTTGCGCTATTGCCTTTCGGCTGGTAGCTCGGCATTGTCGCGAGATACCCACCTGCCACCGCTACGCCATTCCGAATAATCCGGCAGTCCAGCGCCAGCGGCTTCAATAATTCCGCTACGGTCGTATTACGCTGTCGACACCACCTCGCGAACTCAATATCATTGAGCGTGAAACTAATCGAATCGACGCCAATTTTCGTGCGTTTCCTCGTCCAAGTTAGATTTTGAGCATGCTCCCGGACATTACCGATCAAGGCACCGTTTAGCCGCAATTCTACTTCATAATTTGCAGTTGTTATCATTACATCACTACCTCAGACCATTTAATCGTTGAAGTTGGCGCATTATTGTTGGAGGTTGTGTAGTTAAGCCGATTCGTGCCCGACGCAAGGCTGAGCCACGATCCAGTGACATTGTTTGTTACATTCGTGCCGTCTAGAGTTGCGACGTGGTTTAGCATATCGACGTTGAGCACTTGGCCAGGCGATACACGCCCCTTATACTGGAGCTTTTGCCCGTTAGTCAGATTCTCGAGCGTTGGATTGTCGGCCAGCCCGTTAATCGACCAGATCGGATATACCTGCGAAACGGAATCGATTCGTACAGTCGTCGTCCCGCCTTTGCCTGGCTCAGTCACTGCGCCTACCGTATCCCATACTAGCCCCTCGTTATCCCATTCGAACCCGCCGATGATCGCGTTAAAGAGCAGTAGCGTGGCCGACTGACCATAAATCTCTTCCCCAGTCACTTCGTCCTCTTCGTATTTATAATAGTTTACATCCTCGAAGTTCAGCGTAACACTATATTCTGGGAACATTTGCCAGAGTTCTTGTACTTCAGGCGCATTCACGACGAAGCCGCGCTGGCGCTTGATCGCGCTTCCGTCTGGCATGACGTAAACTACTTCATAAGATGTATTTAGCTTGAAGAAATTAATAAACTGCCGCCGATAGTTTTCTACTTCTTTTTTCGACAGAGTTGCATCGCCGATATATCCAGCGAATGTTTGGTTAGACGCTTGCATTGTCTGGCCTGCCAGGAGCACGCCATTGCTACCCTGCACGTCGATCACCGTACTTGAGATCTTGTTCGCTGCGAAATGTTGCTGTCCCTCGCCAAACATGAACGCTCCGTCACCAAGCAAGAACCGCTGTTTATCTTCACGGATAAACAGAGCCATAATCCAGCACCTTGATGCAATACCTCTCATCTACGCAACTCCTCTAAATGCTTGTAGCAGCGCCTCATTCGCCTGCTCGAAGTCGAAGGCACTGTAAATGTTATTGTTCTGTACCACCGAAGCCGGGGCATTAGTGGCACCGACATCGCTGTCGTCATCATCGGCTAGCCGTATCAAAGTTTGTCCGATCATGCCAAGTTCATCCACTAATGGCGTATTTGATGCGCTATCTCCACCCTGAACCATTTCCCAAAGCTTGCGTTGCTGTTTACGAGTTAGCACCATTTCGCCAGAGTTCATCATCGCCGGCACACGATCACCTGAGTAGCTATTCCCGGGAACAATACCTCCTTGCGCGAATTCTACCCTCGGAAAACTGACCAAAGCGATTGGTGAAAGAGAGACGCCAATCAGGTCTGTAACTTTATTGACTGCGGATATGAATACATTAATGAGCTTGATTACTCCATTGATCGCCCCCTCAATTGCTCCGATGATAAAGTTAATGGCACCTCCGAGCGCATTTTTAATACCGCTACCGATCCTATCGAAGACATCGGTGACCTTTTCCCAAACAGTTTCAAACAAGTTTTTAATCGGCTTAATAACATGTTCATCGATCCAATCCAACGCTTTTTTGAGCGTGTCTTTGACGCCGTTGATAACACTCTCCACTTTTTGGAATAACCAATCTAAGAAATCCTTCACTTCTCGAATCAATGGGATGATCGCCTCATTCGTTAGGCGGATAATCGCATCGGTTAAACCATTGACCACATCAAGGATTGTGTCTCGCACGAATTCCCCAAACGGAATTAACGCTTCATTGGTTAACCTAATAATACCGTCTATAATATCATTCAATACTATTAAGAATGTTTCGGCGAGGAATGCCCCGAGTGGTAACAATACAGTATTTAAGAAATCAGCTAATCCAGGGGTTACGGCGCCGACCGCCGAACCGATTAGCAAAATTGCAGCCGCAACGGATGCTGCAGCCGCAGCGAATCCTAGCGCTCCCTTTAAGATTTCCGGACTTGCAAAGGATTGTAAGAAACCTGCAATTGCCTCGCCGACTCCCGTCAACAATGTTTTAATGGGCTCCATAACTGCGCCAACGGCGCTTGATAGTATTTCTCCTAGGCTTTCGATCGCAGTTGTCAGCACCCCTGTTATGCTAGATAATATTTCACTAAGGCTTTGCAATGTAGTAGTTATGACGTCTTTAATCCCATTAATTGCGCCTGATACGCGGCTACTGAGAGTTTCGCTGGAAGTTGCCATTCCTTCGGTAGCGTCGTTATATCCTTTCGCGGAGTCCGTAACTGACGCCACAGTATTCTGAACATCGCCTTTGTGTCCCGCAAGGATCCCCTTTACAGTGCTAAAAGCGCTCTTGAAGCCATTGATAGCACCTTTGATTTTATTAACAGCAAATACTCCGACTATTGCTGCCCCAATTGACCCAGCAATAGCTATTACTGTTTCGCTATTTTCCGACATCCATTGCACGACATCTGTGCCAGCTTTTACAATATCCCTTAGGATAGGTTCGACCTTCTCGAATAATACGAGCTGAAACTCTTCGAATGCCGACCCTAATGTCTTTACATCGCCTTCCAGATTGTCGTTCATTACTGCAGCCATATCCGACGCTGTTCCTGTAGAATTTCGCAGTGCCTCCTCGAACCCAGCCGCCTCAC
>CAZETG010000048.1:0-5516 GCA_964514875.1 uncultured Candidatus Saccharibacteria bacterium
CAGGCCCTTATAGGGCAGAGCAAACCACCCCTTGAAGGGGTGGTTTTGATTTTAGGAAAGTAGTTTGACGGACAATCCTGAGGTTTCGATTTAGTACATGCCGCCCATGTCTGGAGAGGTTGGCGCTTGTTTTTCAGGAATGTCGACGATGAGGGCGCCCATCGTGATAGCGGTAGCGGCAATGCTGGTAGCGCTCTGGATGGCCTCCTTGGTAACCTTGGCTGGGTCGATGACGCCGGCTTTTTTCAGATCGACAATACCCTTTTCTGGCTCCATGACATTAATACCTTGGCCGGGTTTGGCTTTTTCGACTTCGGCGAGGAGAGCTTGACTATTGAGACCAGCATTTTCCATAATGTGGATGAACGGAGCTTGGAGAGCTTTTTTGACGATTTTAGCGCCGTCATTGTCGGCTTTGAGACTATCGGCGAGATTGACGAGCGTAACACCACCACCAGCGACGATACCTTCGGCAAGAGCAGCCTTTGTAGCGGCTACAGCGTCGTCGACACGGAATTTCTTTTCGTCGATTTCGGTCTCGGAGGCACCACCGACCTTGATAATGGCAACTTTACCGAGCAGAGCAGCAGCACGCTTCTCGAGCTCTTCGCGTTCGTAATCAGATTTGGCGAGCTTAGCTTGGCTTTGGATAAGTTCGATGCGCTCGGTGATAGCTTTTTTATCACCGGAGCCTTTGACGATCGTAGTTTCGTCCTTAGTGGCGATGATTTTACCGCAAGTACCGAGGACTTCCATGCCGACTTCTTCGAGTTTCATACCTTTGTCGCTGGAGACGACAGTGGCGTCAGTAAGAATAGCAATATCTTCCATGATTTCTTTGCGACGATCGCCGAAAGATGGAGCCTTGAGCACGAGAGTATTAAAGACGCCTTTGAGCTTGTTAAGAACGAGGACGGAGAGAGCTTCGCCTTCGACTTCTTCGGCAATGATGACGAGATCTTTGCGACCGGCCTGAGCGCATTGCTCAAGGAGCGGGATGAGCTCGTTGGCGCTGCTGATTTTTTTATCAGTAATAAGAACGAGAGGTTTCTCGAAAACGGCTTCTTGACGATTGACGTCGGTGACGAAGAACGGAGAAGACCAGCCTTTGTCGTAAGTGAAGCCTTCGACGATTTCCTGCTCCATTTCGAGGCCTTGGCCTTGCTCGACGGTGACGACGCCGTCTTTGCCGATTTTGCTAATGACATTCGCGATGAGCTCGCCAATTTCTCGGTCGCCAGCGGAAATGGAAGCAACTTCGGCGACTTTTTTGTCGTCGCCTTCGATTTTCTCAGCGGATTTTTCGATACCTTTGACGATTTCGGCGCCAGCGGCTTCGATCCCCTTGCGGAGCTCCATCGGGTTGACACCGGCAACGATGAGCTTGTTGGCTTCGCTTAGAATGTTGTAAGTTAAAACGGTGACGGTCGTAGTGCCATCGCCGGCGACTTTGTTAAGCTTTTGCGCGGCGGTCTTGATGAGCTTGGCGCCGATTTGCTCGCCGAGGTTTTCTTCGGTAGAGCCGAGATCGACGGCTTCAGCAACGGTGACGCCATCGTGGGTAATAGTCGGGCCGCCGTAAGATTTCTCAATGACGACGTTTTGGCCTTTCGGGCCGAAAGTGACTTTGACGGCGTCGTAAAGTTGTTTCGCGCCAGAGAGAACTTTGTCGCGGGCAGCATCAGCATAGAAGATTTTTTTAGCCATTGTGTAATTCCTTGTTTAGTAAATTATAATGTTGCGAGAATATCCTCTTCTTTGAGGATGATATATTCTTTGTCTTCGAGCTTAATGTCGGTAGTGGAATAGTTTTTGTAAACGATTTTGTCGCCGACTTTGACGGTCTTGACATCTGGGCCGACTGATTCGATAACGGCGTAGGCAGGAGCTTCTTTGGCTTCGCCGAGCAAGATGCCGGATTTAGTAGTTTCCATGGGTCGTTCTTTGAGAGCAACGACGCGGTCTTGTAGTGGTTTTAACTGCATTTTTAACTCCTTTACCACTCTAGTATAGCGCACTAATTTAGCACTGTCAACGTCAAAGTGCTAGAAAGTTGGGTTTTGCGGAACAAATTGTTTAGTATTGTAAGTGCTTATGGGGCAAAATCAGAAAGTTGATAGGATTGTGAAGAGCAAATAGTTGTGGTTAAAATATTGACTTTGGGGATATAAGTTGTTATAATAGTAAGGAAGACATAAAGTCTTGGTAAGTTAATAATGCGTGGAAATTAAGAAAGGAATGATGTAGTTGGCAAAGCGTAATCAGGAATGTGAGCAGAAGCAGGCTGACTGGGGTGGTCATGATGAAGCCGTCGTAAGGTGGAGTGGCGTGAATCGGCAAAGCGTGCAGGCGCGGGATGTATTGAAGAAGGCGTCGTGTAAAACGATGACGAAAAAGTCGGCGCAGACGCGGTTGCACTCGAAGCGGAAAAAGGGTCAGCTGAAAGGCCGAAAGGGCCGTCCTTGGACGATGCGAACGGCACTCAAACATGACGATGCAGTGCGGCATGAGTCGCAGCGTGAACAGCATTTTCGGGAGATGTGCGAAGATGTCTGTGGTAATAGGCGGATACAAGCGCAGGTGGCTGAGGATTGAGCAGTGGACAATGGATTTTTGAGGAGGAACGTTTGATGGAGAATCTGTGGAAGATATGTGAGCCAAAGGCGGTTTTGGGCCTGATCGGGACGTGCTTGAATGACTATCATTTGGATTCTGAGGCTGATTTGATGAAGATTGGCAAACAGAATTTGGCGGCATTGGTGGTGCGCTGCGGCGAAGAGCTGCAAGCAACAGAAGGTATGCTGAAGAAGACGCTGGGTACCTTGGAGTTTCTGGACGGTAAGGGTGCGCAGGATATTCAGCCGCATTCTGGGCAATGCCAGGGTTCGATGCAGTTTGTGGTGGCGTCGGAACTTTATGGTGATATGATTGCGCGTCCGCATGGTTATGTAAAACCGCCTAAAGACAGCACGACATTTAGCAGATGTGGGTGGTGTAAGTACGCTAGTGCGGTGCGAAAGCACGGTAATTGCAAAATTTTGTCCTGGTGCGATTTGGTTTGTGCAGAAGCGGAGCCTAATCAAGCGTGTACGTTTTGTAAATTGATGAAAATGACGCCGGAACAGCGCGAGAAAAATTTGCGAGATTTTGTCATGCAGCAGGAGAAGCTGTGTGCGCGAAAGCAACTGCTGGAAGATGCGGTGCAGCTTTTGAGTAATCTGATCGCTACGGCGGAGATGAAGCCGTTGTTTCCGTCTTTGCGTAGAGATGATGCGTTTGATTGTGGCGAGCCGTTAGTGTGCTTTTGTCCGGATGCGACGACGATTTTGCAGGAACGCCGTGGAGTGTTTACGACAGGATATGCATTGACGTCGGTGATTGGCGATTGCGTATTAGTGCAAATGTCGGAGCCGGTGCGAGCCGTGCAGGATGTTTTGATGGCCGACGCGACGATGAATTCTATCGTGAAAATTTCTGTAGTGCCGACGGACGTGTCGCCTGATTATGCGGATTTAGCGGATAATTATGTTGGGTTTCCGAGCAAGACGGGACTGATTATGTCGGATGAAGATTTTGAGTTTTTGAAATCGCGCCCGGATTATCGCGAGCTGTGGTTGCAACAGGGCTTGCTGGATCGAAGGCATGAGCTTTTAATGCTGGAGGCTTTTGGAGCATTGGATCATTCCTAAGTTTGATTGGACTTAAATCTCGTGCAAATTTGTATTTTAGGGACGATGAGTTCTCAAGATTTTGATTTCCAGGTAAATTCCCCTATTTCGGTAGGGGGATTTTTGTGGGTTAGTAGTATAATGGTAGTATGAGTTTGAAGAGATTTGTGGAGGGGCTGCCGGGATATAATTCCCTGGTAAAGCCGTGGCATTATTTAGAAGCAGTGAAGGCGTCGCGTCAGTATGGTAAGCCGGCGAAGAATTTGCGGGTGGTTGCGGTGACGGGGACGAATGGTAAAACGACAACTTGTTTTATGATTTGGAAGATGTTGAATGAGGCGGGAAGAGCAGCAGGATTGTTAACTACGGTTGGCTGGGGCGGGGTGCAGGACTCGTTCTCGGAGCGATCTACTGCGTTGAAGACTGCGAGTGCTCCTTCACCGGATGCTAAATCCGGCTCAGTCCGCTCCTCGTCTTCGCCTTGTATTTCATCTCCGATAACTTTGTCCAAAGAGAATGACAATAAAAATGTTGCCTTGAATTCTATCACTGCTGTGGGGTTATCAACAAAAGCGGAGGTAACGTCGTTCGGAGGAAGTAGTTCGAAGATAACTTCGG
Source organism: uncultured Candidatus Saccharibacteria bacterium (assembly GCA_964514875.1). Classification (GTDB taxonomy): domain Bacteria; phylum Patescibacteriota; class Saccharimonadia; order Saccharimonadales; family Saccharimonadaceae; genus Nanosyncoccus. The sequence goes on from CAZETG010000048.1 coordinate 4,287, forward strand.
CTGAGGATGCTCTGAATGCGTGGGTGCTGCATCGGCAGTTTGAGCACATGACGACAGAACGGGTGGAGGTTTTGAACCGGCGGATGCGAGCGATTGCGGATGCGGGGGCGGAGTTTTTAGTGCTAGAGGTGACGTCGCATGCGTTGTCGCAGTCGCGGATTTTGGGGGTGCCGATTGAGGTGGCGGTATTTACGAATTTGACGCATGAACATTTGGATTACCATAAGACATTTGAGAATTATCGCAAGGCGAAGCAGAAGTTGTTTAAAATGGCGCGGTATGGTGTGGTGAATATGGATGATGTAAATGCGAAATATTTCGTGAATGAGTTTGCGTCTGGTGATGTTAAAACTTACGGGATTGACCATGGAGATTTGCGAGCGACAGATGTGAAGCTAAATTCTAATGGCGTGGAATATGTATGTGGTGATATGGAGATTAAGACGCGGATTCCAGGAAAGTTCAATGTATATAATTCTTTGGCGGCGGTGGGAGTGGGAAAACGCTTAGGTCTAGACGATGAGCAAATTGAGGCTGGGATTTATGCGCTGGAGTCGGTCGAGGGGCGGATGAACCGGATTGATGAGGGGCAGGATTTTGAGGTGATTGTGGATTATGCGCATACGCCGGATGCGCTGGAGAAGGTGTTTGAGTCGTTGGCGTGTGGCACGTCGGCGGAGGAAGACAAGCGTGAGCGGACAGGTAGAGTGATTGCTGTGCACGGCGGAGCGGGGCGACGTGACGAGAGTACGCGGGCGGAGCGCGGGGAGATTTTGGGTAAATATAGCGATGCGGTAATTATTACAGAGGATGATTCGCGTGATGAAGATCCGACGAAGATTGCTGATATGTTTGTAGAGGGTGCGAAAAGGGCTGGTAAGGTGTTGGAGCAGGATTTGTTTGTGGATTTGAATCGGCGGAGTGCGATTGAAAAGGCTTTGAGAATGGCGAAAGCTGGGGATTTGGTTTTGATTTTAGGTAAGGGGCATGAAAAGACGATTTTGCGTCACGACGGACCACATGACTTTGAAGATGTGAAAGTGACGCGTGAGATTTTGAGGGATTTGAAGAAGGCATAAAATGGTGCAATTTTTGGTTAATTAAGCAAAAAATTGGGTTAGATTGCCTCTGTTAATTTTGGTTTGAACTTGTACGTGGTGTACAAGTTCGATTTTGTAATGACTTCCAGTCTCGCTCCAGATACGAAGTAGATGGAGCGCTAACCCACCC
>CAZETG010000049.1:0-5476 GCA_964514875.1 uncultured Candidatus Saccharibacteria bacterium
AGCAGCCGCCTTGTAAGCGGCAGGTCGTCGGGGCAGAGCCGACACACGGCTCCAAGTTAGAGCTATAGGGCTCTTTTTTGTTGGCAAAATGATAGACTGTAGTTGTAGCTTTTCGCGATTTTCCGTAAGGAATTGCCAGAAACGTTTTTATATAATATTATTAATATAATTCTTAATCAGGAGGAATTCGTGAAATTGTATGTCGTGCGGCATGGGTTGACAGATTGGAATATACAGAATAAAATCCAAGGTTTGACGGATATTCCACTTAACGCGGCTGGGGTTAAGCAAGTTACGAAATTGCGCGAAAAGATCCGAGGCATGCAATTCGACATTTGTTTTGCTTCGTCTTTACGGCGTATGATGCAAACGGCGCAAATTATTACGCAGGGTCAATGCCAAATTATCCCAGATTCGCGCATTATCGAACGTTCTTTCGGCGACTTTGAGGGGATCGTACTGACGCATGGCTGGGGGCGGTGGTTGGAGTGGATATTGGTGATGTGGCATTGGAGGCTTTGCCTGGTAATATTGAATCTGTGAAAAGTGTCTTGGTGCGAACGAAATTATTTTTGGATGATATAATGGCTAATTATAATAACGATGCGGAAGTTTTAATGGTCACGCATGGTGGAGCGGTGCGAGGCTTGCACTTTAACCTCGTCGGTTATGATGAGAATAATTTTGATTGGTGGAGTACGCGCTTTGAAAACGCGGAAATGCGTAAATATGAAATCTAGACGCGACGGCGGGTTTTCGCAGTGGCGCTTTGGCGACGGGGGGCGGCTGTGGTGGCAGTATGTGCTGTACGGCTGGTAGCTGTACGAGTAGCTACAGCACTAGAGCTACTGGCTGAGACGCGCCCGGCGGTGCGTGGAGCTGACATGCGACGTGTGGCGGTCGTACGACGTTCGGCAGTGGCGCGAGAGGTAGCGGCGATTTGCTGTTCGATACGAGCGGTAATGTCGGCGAGCGCTTCGGCGTCACCAGTAGTTTCGTGAATGGCGAGAATTTGGCGCAGCGTAGTAACGTTATGATCAAGCTTATAGGCTTTTTCTAGGGCATCGACGGCGGCCTTTGTCTGACCTAGGCGTTCGCGAGCTTTTGCCAGCGCGATATAGCGCGCTGGGACAGTATTTTCGAGATCAATGGCTTGCTCGAAAGCCATGGCGGCCTTTTCGTAGGCGCCAGTCTCAAGATATATTAGTCCGACATTATGTAGGGACGATGGGTTATTGTCGAGCGACTGAGCGATTTCGAAGCATTCAATAGCTTCGTCGAACTTCTGTTCTTTAGCGTACAAGATTCCAAGGCGGTTATAAGCAGCGGCGTTTTTTTCGTCAAACTTGAGAATAGTCAGTAAGGCCTTCTCAGCGCGGAGCGGCTTATGGTCGCGCATGGAAGTCTGAGCAGCGCTCCAGAGGCGCTTCATCTGGACGTCGTAGCGAGCATTATGTTGGACTTCGGCAGGTTTGCGCTTAACGATTGGATACAAAAAAGCTAAGAAAATTGCTGTAATCACTAATAACGCAACACTTAACATATGTATTATTTTAGCATAAATCGGCGACAATGTGCAGTTTTATGTGGCCATTTTGCTCTAGATTGTCATAAAGCTTGAGGAAATTCGGTAATTTGGTCAGAAATTTTTCATTCCCGGTTTTGAAATATGATTTATATAAAATTTCGATCGCAGTAGCGGTAATTTCGAGAGCGTGTTGGCGGGGCTGGGTTTTATTTTTGGCGATTTCGATGGCAAGATCAGGTAGGTCCTTGGGCATGCTAGCGATCATTTTTTTGGCAAGTTCGGTGATTTTGGGTTTGGCGGATGGCGGTAAATCGAGCTGGTCGGTCAGTTTTGGAATAAAAAGCTGGGCGCGCGAACGAATCGTCGGTAAGAGTGCACTGGGCTGCTCGGTTAGCAAAATAAAGTGACAGTACGGATGCGGTTCCTCGAAACTTTTGAGTAAAGCGTTTTGCGCAGCTTCGTTCATGGCATCGGCCGGAGAAATGATAAAATAGCGGTCAGCGGTTTCGCGGTTATTGGTGAATTCGAGAAAATCGCGCATTTGTTCGACGGTAATAATTTCGGTTTTTTTGCTATCGTCGGGTTTGAGATAGAGTGGATTTTTGAGTTTAAGATTTGTACTCGCAGGAACGGCAAAAATGGCACAACTAGTGCGAGTGGCAATTTGGGGGATTTCGGAGATTTTGTCAAAAAACATAATTTTCTATTGACTTTTATTGTTTTCTGTGCTATAATAGAGAGATATGGTCATTTTTTCTTGAAAAATTCGGTAAATTCGGGCGGTAAATCAGCGGAAAAAATTTTGCGGATGTTCCCTGTGGGGCTGGGGATGGTGATTTCGAGCTCTTTGGCGTGGAGCATGAGACGTGGAGCAGATTTGGCGTCGCCATAAACAGGATCGCCAAGAATGGGAGTATTAAGATATCTAAGGTGGACGCGAAGCTGATGAGTGCGGCCGGTCGTAGGTTTGAGCTCGACGAGGCTGTATCTATCATTTTGGTCGAGGACTTTGTAATGGGTCTGAGCAGGCTTACCGTTTTGGTCGACTTGGAAAGTAGTGGGACGCTTGAGGTTGCGCGCAATCGGTAGGTCGATCATAGCTTCGGGTAATTTGGGATGGCCGTCGATGACGGCATAATAAGTCTTATGAGTCTTGCGATCTTGAAATTGTTTGCGGAGCATGCTTTGAGTCGCTGGATCTTTGGCTAGGATGACGACGCCAGAAGTATCACGATCGAGGCGATGTACTAGCAGGCCGTAATCCTCGAGCGTTGGCTCGGGGCAGTATTCTCCTTTGGCCATGCTAAGCAGGCCGGCGGGCTTATTGAGTACTAAAACATAATCATCTTCGTAAATTATTGGAATTTTGGGCAAATTTTTATCTTGCGTAGGAACGGTCAACTCAATTGTACTATCTGGGGAGATTTTCTCGTTAGGTTTCTTCGCAATGATGCCATTAACCTTGACAAAATCACTTTTGATAAAGCTTTGCAAGCTAGAGCGATTATATTCAGGGTGTTGCTGGACAAGGAGATGGTCGAGGCGGGTCTTCTCGGGAGCTTGCGTGTCTTCTGGTAAAACTGTGTCGCCATTAATGACGCGCGAGAGATCGGGTTTGCTGAATTTTTTGCCAGTAATAATCATTTTTACCTCAAGCAGACAGCCTTTTGTGCGGCGAGAAGCTTACGGTTGGCGACTTCATTAGCGTACTGCTCGCTAGATTCGAAGAGAGCGAGAACTTCTTGATCGGTAATTTGGGCGACTTTGGTTTGAAAATCTTCGAGGTAAGTGCTGACGCTCTCGGCAACTTTTTGTTTGAGATCACCGTAATGTGTCTCGCCGGCCCAAGTGGAAATAACATCTTGAAGCGGTGTGTCAGTAATTAGCGCTTCAATTTGCAAGAGATTGCTAATGCCGGGCTGATTAAACATATCGTATTGGATTTTGCCGACGGAATCGGTCGTGGCGGACATGATTTTTTTCTTGACTGCGGAAGGGTCGTCGGAAAGCATGATTTTACTGTTTTCGGAAGTGGCAGATTTGCTCATTTTTTTGGTCGGATCCTGGAGATCACGAATGCGAATACCGTCGGCGACATTCATGAATTTAATCTGCTGCTGTGGAGTGGCGGGGAGAGTAAAAACTTCGCCGAATTTTTTGTTGAATTTCTCAGCGAGGCGGCGCGTGAGCTCGATGTGCTGGAATTGGTCTTCGCCGACTGGAATGTAAGTGGCATCGTAAAGTAGAATATCGGCCGCCATTAAGACTGGGTAATCGAAAATACCGACGTTGACACTATCTTTGCCCTCGCTTTTGTCTTTGTATTGAGTCATGCGGCTGAGATCGCCCATGCCAGCGATACAATTCAGAATCCAGCAAAGCTCGGAATGCGCTGAAATGCGCGATTGGCGGTAAATATGAATATTATCATTAATATTAAGCCCGGCCGCGAGATAATATTTGAAAGAATGGAGGATATTTTGCTGCAATTCCCCGTCAATGTCGGCAATGATAGAATGGAGATCGGGCGCAAAAATGTTGAATTGATAACCCTGACTGCTGTAAGTATTGGCGAGGCGGGTCATCGGCAGCAGTGCGCCGAGAAAATTGCCTAATGTGAGTTCGCTATTGGCGCGAATGCCAGTTAAAATCGTCGGATGTTTCGTATTCATAATATTATTATACACTAAAGAGGGCGGATTGTAAGGTTTTCGTGAAAAAGCCCCGCTCAAACGAGCAGGGCGCATATTGATAGGGATTAATTATTTCATCAGCAATGACGGGAGTTTAATATCGGCATCAGGAATATGGTGACGTTTACAAAAATCGTCAAACCATGAAAACCACTGGCCGCGGACTTCGTGGACGCCGACGCGCAAAATATCCAGCACAAACGGAAAACCGTAAAATTCGTGGTAATCGTGCAAGGTATGGGCAAACCAACTGGAAACGAGTGTGGAATCGCCGCCAATCTCGTTAATAAAGTAGCGGTCTTGACTAGTGAGTTGACCGTAATGTTGGTCTTTGTAAGCGAGATCGCCAATAATGCCGAAACGCTCGTAACATAAGCCGGATAGAATTGCCTCGAATTTGTCGATCACTTTGGCGAGCTGGATGAGCTTAAAACGAGAGGAGTCGGCGGAATAATTATAACGCGCATCCTGAAAATGGATAAAATCTTTGATCAAGCAGTTGCGAATTTGGTCTGGCAAAACCATGACTGTTTCAATAAAGCTGCTTAGCTCAATTTGATCCTTTTCGAAGGTGTCTTGCGAGCCGTCATCGGGTTGATCGTGATAAACATTCTCGCCGATGTCGTGATATTTGAGTAGGAGTTCTAGACGTTGAAATCCGTCGGGCGTGAGTAAATATGGATAGAACATGCGCAGGCTTTGTGCGATCGTCAAGCAACCATTGACATGGGCGGTGACGGATTCTGGAAAGTGCGTATCGACGCCTTTAGCTGGATCATAATTCTCGTAGCAGCCGCATAGACCTAAGCCACTGCGAATGACCATATTCCCGTCATGCGTCTCTCTGTATAAGTCCCAGATTTTGCGAGAATTGGGGTGAGTGTCTGGTGTCGCTTTAATCTTGTCGCGGTCATCGATCGGGGTACTGTCGTTAATCGAAAAGGCGTAATATCGTTGCGATGAAGTACAGTCTAACTGGACGCGGATTACACCCTTGCTGGTCCGAATTGCGAAATCCTGCATATAGAGTCCTCCTTCTTTCTGCAGAACGATGTTAAAAATGCGTATTTCCCTATCAATATGAGTATATTATAACAGGTTTACGCGATTTTACGGGTAAAAGATGTAGTAACTTGTACAACGATAAGATGGCGGAAGATGTTTGATGAGGTTAGATATATAATCTGCTATGGCGCAGAAAAGGGTTCAGTAAACGAATTTAGAACAACCCCTAAGTTTTAAGTAGCTATCTACA
>CAZETG010000050.1:0-5300 GCA_964514875.1 uncultured Candidatus Saccharibacteria bacterium
CTTTTTTGATTAACTTTTATACCTGTTATGCTGCGCTTGAAGGCGGGATTTGAGAAGGATGATTGACAAACATAGAGTCAGTGATAAAATACAAGTAGCATATTAACTTAAATACAAAATAGAAATGAATATATTTTTGAATTTAATAATTTTGGTTGTAGGCTTTATTTTACTTATCAAAGGGGCGGATGCGTTTGTTGATGGTGCGTCTAGCACGGCGTCGAATTTTAAAGTTCCAAAGATGTTGATTGGCTTGACGATTGTTGCTTTTGGTACGAGTGCGCCAGAGTTTGCGGTGTCAGTTTCGGCTTTAGCATCCGGAAATAATGATATGGTGCTAGGTAATGTAATTGGAAGTTGTATCTTAAATATATTATTGATCTTAGGCATTGCAGCATTGATTCGACCAATTAAAGTAAACGATAATACGGTGCGTAAAGAATTACCATTATGTATGCTGATCTCAATATTGTTGGCAGTGGTGTTTCTGGATACGATGCTCGGCGATGGGCAGACTAATTTAATTACTCGAGCGGATGCTTTAGTTTTATTATTGTTTTTTGCGGTCTTCTTATATTATTTGGTGACTTTAGCAAAGCGTAAACCTGAAAGTAAAGCGGGCAAGGACGAAAAACCGCAGTTTACGTTGAAGAAATCACTTTTGTTTGTTGCCGTAGGAATGATTGGCATCATTGTCGGAAGTCAAATGGTGGTAAATGGTGCGTCAAGCATTGCGGAGGCTGTCGGAATTAGTGAACGTATGATTTCGCTGACGATTATTGCTTTTGGGACATCGTTGCCGGAACTTGTGACTTCTGTAATCGCCGCTAAACGAGGTGAGCAGGATTTGGCGGTAGGTAATATTATCGGTAGTAATATTTTTAATATATGTATTGTTTTGGGTCTACCGGTAGCATTTTTCGGGACAGTGTCTTCGGCAAGCTTTCAGATGCTGGATATTTTTATGTTGGTGTCTTCAGCGATTTTGCTGTTTATTTTTGCCCTTTCTTCGCATAAGATTACGCGTGCAGAAGGTGCGTTTATGCTAGTGGCATTTGCGATATATTACACGGCCATTATTTTTATATAGTCAGTATGTGTGGCTTGCGGGTTGTGCGCAATGCTTTTATCTTTATCTTTCAATTAAAATAGCCGTAACCAAAAGCCTGTGAGTAGCATCTTGATTAGGCAATGGTGCGCCGGCGCAAGTCATGATAATTAGAGTTTCTTGATTAGTAGAAGCAAGAATCTCAGCCATGCTAATCTCAGTTTTTTTCTGTGTTTCAATATTAATAATTTGATAAAGATGTCCGTTATAGGAGAGAATTTGCCCTAATCGTACTTGGTTTAGATGTTGAAAAACTGTCGATGAATGCCCTATGATTAAGGTTTTTGATGGATATTGACTATATGATCCGGCGATAGTGGCTGGAGTTTCGAGTTGTTGATTGTTGAGCTCGAGAGGAGAGACTGGAGTTTTGAGGTTGATACTAGATATTTCTAAGGTAGGATAGTTGAGCGCGTCAACTGGTATGGAAGTTTGAAAACCAATCAAAAGGTATAACGGTAACATGATTAGAAAGATACTCGTAAATATTACTTTGATGGTGCGCGTTGACCAATTATAGGGATTAAGATTGAAGCTCATACGGCTTAATTTATCGCGATTTTGGTGAGTGCGACTTGATTGCTGTGAACCGAATAATAGTTGATAGCTATTTCTTAGTTGCACAAAAAGCATATGTACCTTCCACTTAACTCTCATACTTTTATTATAGCATAGACAGTTTATGGCTGTGCGCTTTTTGTAAAATTTACACGCTTATAGATGAAAAAGAATGTTTTGCTATGCTGCTATTTAGCAGATACGGAAGTGGTAGTCTCGGCCTGATTTAAGTTTATAGTAATAGTTGTCCCGAAGCCAACACGTGACTTGACGTTCATCCTGCCTTTACTCATGAGTCGACATAGGGGTTTGGAGAGAATAGTACCGGAATCTTTGATAATAATCTGACCTTTCTGGACAATAATATCGATTTTGCCATGATTAGTGCGATTAATAGCGGTCTGTAATTGCGTTTCCAGATCAGATTTGAATTGTTTAGGGTCAGAAATTTCTTGGGTTGTATCGAGAAAATCAAGATTTAGTTGAACTTGGTATTTTTCAGCCAAGGGTAGATATTTGTTATAAATTTCATTGATAATTACAGAAAGACGATGCATATGTTTATTGTAGCAAGGTGAAGAAAATTTGGCAATTTTATAGATTGGTGCGGTTTTCGAGGGCAGCAGACAAGGTAATTTGATCGGCGTAAGATAAGTCGACGCCGAGCGGTAGGCCGCGTGCAAGCCGTGTCACTTTGACGTGAGGGTGATTTTCGTGCAAAGTTTGCTGTAGTAGTAGTGCCGTCGATTCTCCTTCTACGGAAGGATTAGTGGCAATGATAATTTCGCGTACTTGATCAGGTCCGATGCGTTTTAGAAGTTCTTTGATGCGAAGTTGATCTGGTGTGATGCCATCGATGGGCGAGATTGCTCCGCCAAGGACATGATATGTGCCATGGAATTGCTTTGTTTGTTCAATTGCATAAATGTCGAGGGGCTCTTCGACTACTAAGATAGTTGACTTATCGCGTTCTGGGTCGGAATATAAATTAGACACCTCATCGTCCTGGTCGATGAGAGCAAAAGTAATAGGACAGGATTTCACTCCATCATGAAGACTGGTAAGTGCAGTAGCAATATCCTTGCTGATGCGCGGGCTGTTTTTGAATAAAAAATAAGCGTAGCGCTCTGCAGTGCGGGCGCCTACTCCAGGTAAAAGCCCAAGTGCTTCAATTGTATCTTGTAGAGCTTTTGGTAACATTGAACTAAGCTTTTAGTGCTTGAGATATAAGTGTCGTATGAAATAGTATTGGATTATCGAGTGCTACGACTAATGCCGTAACTGGAGAAAATGCTATTTACTATGTTCATATCCCGAAAAAACAATCTTAAAAACTAAAAGTCTCCTAAATAAGTCAGTTTAATATATCGTGACGCGAGTTGCTATGTCTGGAGTTTTGTGCTCCAGACATAGCAGATATTTAACGTTTTGAGAATTGCTCTTTTTTGCGAGCGGATCGTAAACCGTATTTTTTGCGTTCTTTTTCGCGTGGGTCGCGTTTCAGGAAACCGGCTTTCTTGAGGATGGGGCGTAGATCAGACATTTCGGTAGTTAATGCTTTTGACAAAGCTAATTTGATAGCATCAACTTGTCCAGCCAAACCGCCGCCAGCAACACGAACTGAGACATCGTAGTCGTTCTGCTTCTCTGCCAAGGCGAGTGGATCAGTGATCTCAGCGAGCAGACTCTTATTGCCAGAAAGATAATCTAGCGCTGGTTTGTCGTTGATGGTAACCTTTCCTTTTCCTTTATACAGACGAACGCGAGCCGTAGCTGCTTTGCGGCGCCCTAGACCGTAAATATAAGTTTCTTTAGTAGCCATTTACTTAATCTCCTTTGGATTTTGGGCGGTATGAGTATGTTCGGGACCATCAAAAACCCTTAACCTAGTTAAACGATCGGCTGTTAGTTTGTTCTTTGGTAACATGCCTTTAACTGCGTGCTCAATGGCAACTTTTGGACTTTTTTCGATGACTTCTTCAAGCTTCAATTCTTTGAGGTTGCCAGGGAATCCACTATGACGATAATACATCTTGTCGGTCATTTTGTTGCCGGTGACTTGTATATTTTTGGCATTGATTACCACGACGTAATCACCATTATCAACATGTGGCGTGTAAGTAACTTTACTCTTGCCGCTAAGTTTATCAGCGATGACGACAGCCAGTTTACCGAGAGGCATTGATCCGGCGTCAATTAGCCACCATTCGCGCTTAATTTCTGAACCTTTTTGGCTGTAAGTTTTGGAAACGGTTTTCATTATTCCCCCTCCTTTAGCTGAATATCATCGACAAAACTAATGGTTGCCATTTCGGTATTATCGCCACGACGGAATCCAGCGCGTTCGATTCTAAGATATCCAGAATCACGTTTGATTTGGGGTGCGATCTGGTCCATTAGTAATGCGGCAGTTTTGTCATCATTGAGGCGAGAAATCAGTAAGCGGCGATTAGCGAGTCCGCCTTTTTTTGCGATCGTTATTAATTTTTCAGTTTCACGACGCATTTCTTTGGCGCGAGCCAGTGTTGTCGTGATTGATTGGTTTTCGATGAGTGCGCGCATCAGCCCACGTTTTAGCGCGAGTCGCTGGTCGGTCTCACGGCCAAATTTGCGACCTTTGTATCCATGACGATGCATTTAGAGTAACTCCGTTAATTTTTCTTTAACTTCGTCTAGTGCTTTGCTGCCAAAACCCTTGAGATCTTTTAAATCTACTTCGGAAAGTGTCACCAAATCACGGACGGTTTTAATATCATTATTAATGAGCGCATTAGCAGTACGCGCAGATAAGCCAAGTTCTTCAATCGGAAGAGCGAGGCCAGAATCGTCGACTTCAGTTTCGACGCCTGGGGCTGGAGCGCTTTCGACAACAGTGCCACCAGCGAGTGCGGAGTATTGATTGACGAGGATGGCTGCAGCTTCTTCAAAGGCGGCTTGTGGGGTGATTGTCCCGTCGGTATCAATAGTTAAGGTGAGTTGCTGGTAATTCATGTCTTGGCCGACGCGCGTATTTTCAACTTTAAAACGTGTACGGAGCACTGGACTGAAGACTGCATCAAGGGCGATCATGTTGTTGTGGATGCGCTCGTTACTAGATTTTTCGATTGTAAGATAGCCGCGGCCTGTTTCGACGACAAGGTGCATCTTCAGAGATGCGTCACTGCCGTCAAGATGGCAAATGATTTGGTCTGGATTACTAATCTCAACATCAGACGGTAGTTTAATGTTGCCGGCTGTTACTTTGCCGTCCTTGACGTCTTTAGCATTGACATCTAACTCTAGCTCAACTGGTTCGTCTGAATATGACTTAAAACGAATATTTTTTAGATTAAGCATGATATCGACGAGGTCTTCTTGGACGCCTGGAACAGCTGTATATTCGTGGCTGGCGCCGTCAATATCAAAAGCTGTAATTGCAGCGCCTTTGATACTGGATAGTAATACTCGACGTAGCGAATTTCCTAGCGTATTCCCGTAACCGTAGAAGAGCGGTCGAATCACAAACTCGGCGCTAGAGTCGCTCAATTGGTTGACTTCGGCCAGGTTTGCTTCGTGAATAACTTTAGTAGTCATTAATTATTCTCCTTAACGTGAGTAATACTCAACGATTAGCTGTTCGTTAATGCCGGCTTCA
>CAZETG010000051.1:0-5159 GCA_964514875.1 uncultured Candidatus Saccharibacteria bacterium
GAGGGCTATCGCCCGTCCAGAGAAAAACCACCGGCTAAGCCGGTGGATGTTTATTGTAAAGAGAGTAAAATTTATTTCTCGATTCTTGGGATGGGGAACTTGAGGGCGAGCGCGCGGACTTCGTTGTGGATGTTGTCGAGTTGGTCTTGGAATTGATTGAGGTTGTCTTCGGAGCCGACTTGGGCGCAAAGGTCGGCGACTTGTTTCATCCAGCTGGCAAGGGTTTGCATTTCGGGAACGCCGAGGCCGCGCGTGGTCATGGCAGGCGTGCCGAGACGGACGCCGGATGGACGGAAGGCGCCGCCCTTGTCGGTGGGGAGGGAATTGGCATTGAGAGTAAGGCCGACTTTGTCGAGGGCGATTTCGTAGAATTTGCCGTCGATGCCGAAGCTGTTTTTGATATTAATTAAGATGAGATGGTTGTCGGTACCGTCGCCTTGCAAAATGAAGCCGTGTTTTTTGAGCTCGGTGGCGAGAGCTTGGGCGTTTTCGACGATTTTGGCGGCGTAAGTCTGGAAATCAGGCTGCAAATCTTCACCAAAAGCGACAGCTTTAGCGGCGATAATGTGCTCGAGCGGCCCGCCTTGCGTGCCAGGGAAGACAGCACGATCGATCAAGGTTGGAATATGTTCGAGAGTATGCTCCGGCTTTTTGAGCGGATTGCTGACGGTGCCTTTAGAGAGGATGAGACCGCCGCGAGGACCACGAAGGGTTTTATGCGTGGTGCTAGTCATGACTTGAAAACCGTGGTCGAGCGGGTTCGGATGGACGCCGCCGGCAATAAGACCAGCGACATGAGCCATGTCGGCCATGAGGAGAATTTCCTCACCGGTTTCGGCGCTGAGATCTTGGGCGATTTTGGCGACGCGGTCGAAATCAGGGATTTTCATGAAAGCGGAATAGCCAACGAGGATGATTTTCGGATGATGCTCGCGGGCGAGTTTTTCTAATTCGTCGTAATTAATATCGCCGTTGTCGGTGACGCCGTAGCCGATGAAGTTATAGATTTTGGCGCTACGGGTGACGGGTGAGCCGTGCGTGAGATGTCCGCCGGCCGGCAGAGACATGGCGAGAATAGTGTCGTCAGGATTGCACCAAGCGAAATAAACCGCTTCGTTAGCATTGGCGCCGGAATGAGGCTGAACATTAGCATGATCGGCATGAAAAAGCTGTTTGGCACGCTCAATGGCGATATTTTCGATTTCGTCGACGTTTTCGTTACCGCCATAGTAACGTTTGCCGGGGTAACCTTCGCTGTATTTATTAGTCAAAACCGAGCCCATGGCGCGTAAAACATTAGCGGAAACATAATTTTCGCTAGGAATTAGCTCTAAGCCTTCACTTTGGCGTTTTTCTTCGCGCTCAATCCAGTCAAATACTTCATCTTGCTGTTTCATGACATTTCTCCCATAAACGTTGTTGATAGTATTGTAAATCTTTTGTTGAAAAAGTAATAGGTTAAAAGATGGCGTTATTTTTACAAAAAATGTTCGAAAATAACCAAAAACACTATAAATATCTCAAACTACTTGTGTAAAACTGCTGTAAAAATCACAATGAGAAACATGAGCAGAATGCTATATGTGCGGAATTTGGCGTAAAAATATGACAAAATTGGCAGAAAAATGATAAAAATTGGTGAAAATGGAGAAAAAGTGGTAAAAAATGGCAACTTTGCGTGAAAAAGGTGCGATTTTGAGGCAAAATATACAAAAGTTGGTAAAAAATGTACAATGCGTGAAAAATGATCTAGTTAATAGTAGTTATGGATTTTGTGATGCAATGATAGATTCCAAGATTGATGAAGTTTTGTAGAAAACAGTGAAATTAGAGGTTTGGGGAAGTGCTAGCACTTTTTTGAAAAGTATGATAGAATAGTGAAAGTTATATTAGAAAAATAAACTTGTTAGGTTGGAAAGGAGCTGGCATGAGTTCTGGAGATATGGCTGGTGGTGCTCGGGGCGGCGTTGATTTGGCGAGAAGCGATGCCGAGAAAGTGATTCGGATTACTGGCTCGATTACGGTGGATGAGCTGGCGCAGACGTTAGGGCTGTCGGTGACGGCGTTGATTGGCGAATTATTCAAGAATGGTATTGTGGCGACGATTAATCAACGTCTGGATTTTGAAACGGCAGAAATTATGATTGAGGAGCTAGGGATCAAGAATGTCCGGTTGGAGCGTAAAAATACTGCGACGCAGACGACTGATGGTTTCCGGAAAGAGTTAAGTGATCATGCAGCACCGCGTCCGCCAGTAGTGGCAGTGATGGGGCATGTTGATCATGGTAAGACGACCCTGTTGGATACGCTACTACATAAGAAGACGGTAGAGACAGAAGCCGGTGGAATTACACAGCATATTTCGGCGTATCAGCTGGAGCATGATGGGCGGAAGATTACTTTTCTAGATACGCCGGGGCACGAGGCTTTTGCGGCGATCCGCCAGCATGGTGCGATGTTGACGGATATTGTGGTGATCGTGGTGGCGGCGGATGACGGCGTAAAGCCGCAGACCGTGGAGGCGATTAAATTTGCGCAGGGGGCAAATGCGAAAATCATCGTCGCGATTAATAAGATCGATCGTGAGGGGGCGGATGTGCCGCGGACGATGGCGGATTTGTCGACGCATGGATTGCAGCCGGAGGAATGGGGTGGCGACATTATGATGATTCCGGTGTCGGCGAAGACAGGGGAGAATTTGGAGAAGTTGTTGGATGCGATCTTGTTGGTGGCGGATATTGAAGAGTTGAAAGCGGATACAGATATTCCGGCTGAGGGCTTGGTGATTGAGTCGCACATGGAAGTCGGCAAAGGTTCGGTGGTGAATCTGTTGATTACGGGTGGTGAGCTGAAGGTCGGGGAATTTATCGCGGCAGGAAATAGTTATGGTAAAATCCGGACGATGTTGGATTTTCAGGGGAAGCCGAAGGGGAAAGCGGGTCCGTCGACGCCGGTGACGGTGACAGGTTTTAAGGAATTGCCGAGCTTCGGTGATCGGTTCTTGGAATATAGCGACGAGAAAAGTGCACGGCGGGCGGCGTTGATGAATGCGCAGGCGCTAGCGAACGAGGCGATGTCAGCGAATGTGACTTCGAGCGATCTGTTGAGAATGATGAATTCGGCGGACAATTCGCAGGTGTTTAACGTGATTATTAAGGGCGATGTACTGGGTTCAGTGACGAGTGTGGTTGATTCCTTGAAGATGATTGACACGAAGGGCGAAATTATGCTAAATGTCGTCGCGACTGGGGTTGGGGACATTACGGAAAATGATGTCTATATGGCGGCAGGCGATGAGCATACGGTGATTTATGGTTTTAACGTGAATGTGCCGACGAATATTTCGAAATTGGCGGTGCGCGATGGCGTGTCGATTCGGAATTTTAAGGTGATTTATGAGTTACTGGATGATGCAAAAAGTGCTATGGAGGATTTGCTGGGTGAGGAAGTTGTGGAGACGGAAGTCGGCGAGATGAAGGTGATGGGTGTGTTTCGGACGACGAAGACGGAGATTATTGCGGGCGGTCAGATGCTGAAGGGCAAATTGACGCCAGGAGTGTTGGCGCGCGTGAAGCATGGCAAGGAAGTTTTGGGTGAAGCGGAAGTCGATAGTGTACAAAAAGAGCGGATTGATGTCAAGGAATTGATTGAGAATGAAATTGGTGGCTTGGCTCTGAAGACGACGAAGAAAATTAATCTAGAGGTAGGTGATCATCTGGAGTTCTTTGTGCGTGAGCGGCGTCGCCGGACTTTAGGTTAAAAGTATCATTATAAAAATCTTGCAGATTTTGGGTTGGTAGATTATAATAGTGAGAGAATATTTTAGGAATTAGTAAGTAGTCAAAAGGGAGGCGAAATGAATCCTGAAGATAATAATACGAATGCCGGTGGCGATAGCTTTGGGATGGGGCCGATTGATTTTACGTCTAATTCTGATGGTCTTTCAATGTCGGATAGTTTGGCGTCGGCGCAAGATAATTTGACGTCGGCGGGTATGGCGGCAGGTGATAGTGGTTCTGACGCGATGAGTTTAGACCAGATTGGGGCTGCTGATTCTTCAGCTTTTATGGCACGTCCAGATGAACCGTTGATTCCTGCGGCTCCAGTTCCAGGGTCGATTGGTAGTGTGATTTCTGGCCCAGCGTTGTCGAGTATAGATGCGCCGTTTACGAATCCAGCGGCAGCGGCGGCGCCTGTGAGTGCTGATAGTATGCCTGCAGGTGGTGGGGATTTTTCGTCGGTTGGCAAGACGATGCCTAGTAATGTGGCGTCGAGTCCTGTGTCGATTTCTAATAGTATGCCACAGCTCCAGGCGGTTCCGAGTCAGCCGCAGCAGTTAGCTTCGAATCAGTCTGCTGCTAGTCAAGGACCATATAATCCTTTTGGAAGTAATGTCGTTGCGCCAGTGAGTTCTGCTCCAAATGCGCCTGGCATTCCGTTTGTGGCGCCACAACCTCCGGAGATTGCGTTAGATAATGTTTCACAGCCGGAGAATATGCCAATGGTTGGTATTGCGAAGAATGAGCGAAAGGCGAAAGGCAATTCAAATGTCTTGACGGTCATATTAGGTGTTTTGGCGGTAATTATGTTGGGATTGGCGATTACTTTTGCGGTTTTGTGGCAAATGGCGCTAAATGAGAGTAAGAATCCAGTTTATGTTGCGCCGCCAGTTGCCGATGATAATCCTCAAGATGTTAAAAATATAGCGGTTACCTGTACGAGAGAGACGACAGATGCTATTGATGGGTTGGATGGCTTGACGAGTTTACGAAGCACGATTAGTTTAAATTTTACGAATGATGTTTTGCAGAATGTAAGTGTTTTGGATAGCTATAGCTTTGTGGATGGTGGTACAGCAGATAGTGCGCGTGGATATTTTGATGGCGTCGGTTTTTCTTATGCTGATTATGCGACGCAGTCTGGTGTACAGGGGTTAGGTATTAATTATTCTGTGACGGGGAATGTAGTTGATTGGACGGCGACAGCGACACCAGAGCAATTAGTAGGTGACAATATTCGGGCTTTTGCAATGCCAGTTGACGAATCGGGTACGATTTTGACGAATCGTGAAGCGGTGTTGGCGGGGTATGTAGCCAATGGTTATACTTGCAATGAGTTCGATAACTAGGGTTTTGATGGGAAATATGCTATAATATTAA
>CAZETG010000052.1:0-4754 GCA_964514875.1 uncultured Candidatus Saccharibacteria bacterium
TTTTTTGATTAACTTTTATACCTGTTATGCTGCGCTTGAAGGCGGGATTTGAGGGATAATGGATATAAATAAGGCATAATATGCTATAATAAAACCAAATGAAAGTGGAGAAAAAATGAAAATCGGAGTAGATATTGACGGCGTTTTGAACTATCGGCAGGAATTCATGCTGGAATGCGGCACGCATTATTGTCTGGAAAGCGGTAAGGGCAGCTTGATAAACCCTACCGGCGCACATCTCAGCACGATGTTTGGCTGGGATCGGGCAACCGTACATGATTTTTGGAATAAATACGGCATCTTACAAATGTATGAATGGCCCGCCCAACGTTTTGCCGCCGAAGTTATTCGTCAGCTCCAGCAAGACGGTCATGAAATTTGGATCATTACCGGGCGTAACCGACGTGATGCTCTCATCGAAGGTATGCCCGATAACGATTGGGAGGAAGTGACGAAACTATGGCTTCACAAAAACCGTATCCCTTACGATAATATTGCTTTCGACCTCGGTCGCCCTGCGCCTTACGACAAAGGCACTTTCTGCACCCAGCATAATATTCCAATCATGATCGAAGATAGCCCAGATTATTTATTGGATCTTGCCGGCAAAACTCATATCTTCATTTTCGACTGCCTCTACAATCATCAAGTTCATCTCGATAATTCCACTCGTGTTTACAGTTGGTATGATATTTATCAAAAGATTAAAACAATGGAGACACTTCAATGAAAGTTTTATGGACCGATGGCAGCGCCAGCCCCAACCCAGGCCCCGGCGGATACGCCGTCTTAGAAAACGGTAAGCCCGTCGCTCTAGGCAGCGAGAAGAGCTCCACTAACATCCGCATGGAAGGCTTAGCCATGATCGCCGCAATTGAATACGCCCACGGCGACCCCTGCGAAATCCACAGCGATTCCGAATTCTGGATCAACGTTTTGACAAAATGGGCGCCCGGCTGGCAGAAAAAAGGCTGGAAAAAAAGCAAAGGCGAAATCGCCAATCTCGATATCGTCCAGCGACTCTATCAACTCTACGTCGACAATCCAGTCAAGCTTATCTGGGTCCGCGGTCACGCCGGCACCGAATACAACGAGCTTGCCGACGAATGGGCCAACCGCGCCCGCCAAGGCGCAAAGATTGAACAACATTGAGACAATCTTTCCATATATCATACCATTATCCCTACCGTACTAGACAGCGGAGAGAATTACCAGCCCAACGTGCGCCACTGGGATGCGATGGATTAACTCTTTCACCCATTGATAAATGAAAAGCAGTCTCAAAATCAACATCAGAAGCACTGCGAGATAGCCAGTAGTAGCTACCGTTTTGCGTAATATTAGCGCCATAGCTCATTATATATCCGCTCCGCACGCAAAGACAAAAGTATAATTCTACAAAAACGCCCCAGCCCACCACTGAAGACGTTTTTCTTATATTAGTAATCCTTAATTATTTAATAATCTCGTCCACGATTCCGTATGCCAAAGCTTCTTCAGCGCTCATCCAATTGTCGCGATCCATGTCTTTTTCAACTTCCTTCAAAGTCTTGCCGGTATTTTGCGCAAAAATCTCCGCCAAGCGCTTCTTCAGGTAAATTCCCTCTTTCAAAGCAATCTCCTGATCCGTAATCTTACCTTCCGTGCCCGAGCTCGGCTGATGAATCATCACGCGCGAATTCGGTAGCAAGAACCGCTTCCCCTTCGCACCACAACTTAGTAACATCGCCCCCATCGACGCTTGCAAGCCAATGCCGATCGTCTGCACATCCGGCTTAATGTAATTCATCGTATCGATAATCGCCAAACCATCATAAACCGATCCGCCCGGCGAATTAATATATAATTTAATATCGCGCTTCGGATCTTCATTTGCCAAGAACAGCAACTGCGCCACCACCAAATTCGCCGTATCCGACGTCACCTGATCCCCCATGAACACAATCCGCTCTTTCAGAAGCCGCGAATAAATGTCATAAGCGCGTTCGCCACGATTCGTCTCTTCGACCACCGTCGGCACTAAATAATTTTTCAACTTTTCCATAATTCTCCTTTCACCTTAACTATTGGAAATTTTCACGGTCAACTTTTTCTCACCGTCTCCATTCTTCACCTTACTCATACCAATCGTCACGATTTGGCCCTTATCCAATTTCCCGGCGATCATCTCTTCCGCCACCAAAGATTCAATTCGATCTTCGATCGCTCGGCGTAGCGGCCGCGCGCCATTTTTTGGATCATAACCTTGCTCAATCAGGTAGTTCTTCACCTCTGGCGTCACTTTCAGACCCAGCCCCTTCGTCGCCATACGCCTACGCAATTCCTCTAGCAAATTATCAAAAATCTTCTCCACATTCTCGCGCGTCAACGCATGGAACACCAAAATCGCATCCAGCCGATTAATCAATTCCGGCTTCATCACTTTCTTCAGCGCTCGCATCGCGGTCTCTTTACTCGCTTCGTATTCTTCACCCAGCTGGCGTTTGTCTTTCAGACTTTTCGCCGAAAACCCTAACTCACTTTCTCGATACATCTCATCCGCCCCTAGATTCGACGTCAAAATTACAACAGTATTGTTAAACTTTACCTTCGTTCCCTGACCATCGGTCAATTCTCCATCTTCCAGAATTTGCAAAAGCATATTGAAAACTTCTGGATGCGCTTTTTCGATTTCATCAAACAAAACCACCGAATACGGACGTCGCCGCACCGCTTCAGTCAGTTTACCACCGTCCTCATAGCCGACATATCCCGCCGGCGCACCGACTAGACGTGACACATTATGTTTTTCACCGAACTCTGACATATCAATCTTAATCAGTGCATTATCACCAC
Source organism: uncultured Candidatus Saccharibacteria bacterium (assembly GCA_964514875.1). Classification (GTDB taxonomy): domain Bacteria; phylum Patescibacteriota; class Saccharimonadia; order Saccharimonadales; family Saccharimonadaceae; genus Nanosyncoccus. The sequence goes on from CAZETG010000052.1 coordinate 2,836, forward strand.
CGAACACTTCTCGCGCCACCACTCGGGCCAGCTCCGTCTTCCCCACACCAGTCGGTCCCATAAACAAGAATGAGCCAATCGGACGTTTCGGATTTGCAATGCCACTGCGCCCACGCCGAATAGCCTTCGCTACTGTCGCTACGGCTTCATTTTGGCCAATCACCGATTTCTTCAAATGACCTTCCAAATCTCCCAACATCGCCAACTCTGAACCATGCACTTTCGTCACTGGAATGCCGGTTTTCAGAGAAATCGCCAAGGCTAAATCATCTTCCGTTAATGCCGGCAACTTTTCTGCACCCTTATCCTTCAAATCTTTTAGCTTTTTCTTCACTTTTTCCAGCTCAGTCTTACATAGCGCTGCCGCTTCAAAATCTTCCTTATCTGCCATTTCCGCCATTTTATCTTCAGCATCTTTCAGCTGCACTTTCAGCTTCTTATATTCCGAACCGCCTTTCTTATCGGCCGCCACCTTCGCAATCGCCGATGCTTCATCAATTACATCGATTACTTTATCGGGCATAAACCGATCATTAATATAACGCCCTGACATATTGATTGCCGTTTCTAGCATTTCATCCGGAATTTCTACGCCGTGATGCTTCTCGTAATGCGGCTTAATCCCCTTCAAAATCTTCAAAGTCACTTCCGGACTTGGCTCTTCGACCATTACCGTCTGGAAACGCCGACTCAGAGCCTTATCCTTCTCAATCGTCTTGCGATACTCATCCATCGTCGTCGCGCCAATCAACTGAATCTTCCCACGCGCCAACGCTGGCTTCAAAATATTCGCCGCATCCATTGTACCTTCACTCGCCCCCGCACCCGTCAACAAATGCAATTCATCAATGAAAAGAATAATATCATCACTCTCCACGGCTTCATCGATCACGCCCTTAATGCGTTCCTCAAACTCACCACGAAATTTAGTTCCCGCAACCAAATTTGACAAATCAACCTGGAAAATCCGCTTTCCCACCAATACGCCTGGTACATCATTTTTCACAATCCGTTCCGCCAGACCCTCCACGATCGCCGTCTTCCCGACGCCCGCCTCACCAATCAAGACCGGATTCGACTTCGTGCGCCGACTTAATACCGTCACTACGCGCTCAATCTCACGATCGCGCCCAATCACCGCATCAAGTTTATTATCCTTCGCCATTTCCGTCAGCTCCTGCGCATAACGCTTCAGCCAACGCAGCTGCCCGCCTTTCTTAAACTCTTTTTTCCGCTCTTGATTGCGCTCTTGCTCGACTTGCTCATCTAATTCTTTCTCAAGCTCTTGTAACAGCTCTTCATCATCCACCCCCATTTTTTTCAGCAACATTCCACCTCGCGAACTACTCTGACACGCCAACGCATACAATAGATATTCCGTTCCCACCAAATTCATCCCACGCGTATGCGCAAAATTATCCGCCATCCTGAGCGTCAATACTGCCGATTCCGACAGCGACATCATTGCCATCGAAGCATTACCGTTAATCTCGGCTGCCTCTTGTCCCAAAGCCTTCTCTGCCCGATCCAGCGTCACATCAAACCGACTCAAAATATGCGCCCCCATCGACGAATCTTGCGCCAAAATCCCCAGCAAAATATGCTCCGTCCCCATATAGCCATTGCTATATTTCTTACTATATAAATCCGCCTTTTGCAAAGCAAACCGCGCATTTTCCGACAAGCGGTTCATTAAATCATTAAAATCACTATCCATATGCTCCTACCTCTTAGATTTTATCTCAGCCTCACGTCATTGAAGACAACAAAGCAAAAGCGTTTTCGCACTGTTATCCACAATGAAAATCAGCCTACCTCTATTATAGCAAACTAGCACTCATTTGTAAAGAGTGCTAGGTCATCGGGTTCACTTAACGAATCCAGAAAGAGCTAGTCTATAGATACTCAACAAAATAGGA
>CAZETG010000053.1:0-4345 GCA_964514875.1 uncultured Candidatus Saccharibacteria bacterium
ACTTAAAATCGAATGGAGAAATCCATATGGGTTCAAGTCCCATTTCGGGCACCAAGCAATACGAGAGTTAAGTTTAGTTAGTTCAGCAAAAGGCTCCAACAGATGAAAGTTGAGTCTTTTTTGTTGAATTTTGAGGTTCGAAACCATCAATCTCAAAATTTGGCTTTTCACAGCAGGTTTCGAACTTCTAAATATCTCATTGGCACTGACGGCTAGTTTTAACAGATTAGAAACGGTTATTCCAGGATCTTCGAAGTCAGATTCTAGTCGCACGAGCTCGTCATCAATTTCTCGCATTTCCTGTGTGATCTTTTCTGCTAATTCGTCATATTTTGCTACAGTAATACGCCCGTCGAGACGATCTTCATACAGTACATCCCTACGGCACTCCAGTGTCTCATATTTACTTCTTAATGTCTTCTTTTGCGTTTCTCGTAGCTCATTCGCATGTAATTGCCCATTATTTATCTCGTCACAAATCCGCTGCGCCAAATCATTACTAATCGTTATACTGGATAACATTGGCTCCAATTGTTTTATTATGCCAAACTCCGTCGCATTATTTGGACACTTACCTTTAGCTTGAGAACAACGCATATATACGCGCCCTTTCTTGGTATAAGAGCTCATAGTGCAGCCGCAGACACCACATTTCAAGATTCCTCGAAAAGCAAACTCGTAATGCATTTTCTTATGAAATTTTGCCGAATAGTTTGCATCGCTAATCCTCTGGATCTCGTCATAGACGTTTTTGGTGATATAACGTTCATATTTATGCGGATACTCTTTTTCGTTAATAGTCATTATTCCACAGTAGAACTTATTTGTGAAAAGCCTAGCAATAGAAGCTTTGCTGACCAGTTTCGGATTCGGCCTATTGCTTGTCAATCCTAGCCTTTGCATTTCTGCGGTAATATCTCCAATTGACATCCCAGATAAACGCAGTTCAAACGCCTTCCTAATAAAAGGCTCACGCATTTTATCCATAACAATCGTCTTCTTGCCATCGATTGCGACATTGGCATAGCCAAGTGGCGCCTTTTGTGGGAACTCGCCGTCGTGGATCATTTGTGCTCGCTTGCGTTTTACGTTATCCGACGTTGCCGCCGAATAATACTCTCCGAACACCATCCCCATGCCCAACCGCGTTTTATCGCAGGCTGGCGAATTTTTATGAAACACTAGTCCGTCCGACGGAAAATGAAGTTCTAAATCGCCTTTCTTCACCTCGTCTTTCATGATGCGGACTATCTCGGAAGAAGCATCCCTAGTGAATCTATCGATTTTGTCGAATACTGCGATACGTTTGCCTTTATATTTTATAATCTTGTTTACTATCTCTTGGAATCTTCGACGGTCTTCTTTATAGGCGGTTTCGTCAAAGCTGAATAATTCGCCATCTAACCCCAATCGCTCCGCATAGTTATTAAGTCTCAATGCCTGCGCAGGCAGCGCGTCCACTTGACTCGGATCGGAGACTCGCGCAATCAGAAAGGCTTTTACGCCTCCGTATTTATTGTCATGATAAGCCATAATACTTCCTTTACTTCACTATTTATTACTATTATATAATGTTCTTGATTGAATCATGATTCCATAGTCGCTAATTTTAATCGCCTCCATCTCCCTAATCGTATTATCAACATGAATTAAACGTCTTAGATATTTTGGCGCTTCTGATTCCAACAATAGTTTCCTAGTCCTATTCCATGAACCAGGTTTGAATCTCTTATCAAAAAGTTCCCGCATGAATCTTTCGTCATAATAGGGCACTCTTGCCTGATGATATACTCCTAAGGTCGCTAATACTCTCAGTGGTGTCGCTCGAGGATCCTGCAAAACTCCAATATAAAAGTTTTCCGGCGTATCGCAATCTAATAGTGTTTTGGGGATCTTATTATAAATTTCTTCCCACCAGCGCGTTAAGATAAGCCTCGATATATCCGACGAGAACAGTCTTTTGAAACTCAGATCGCCGTCATCTCATCCAACTTCCTTGAGATTATTCCTGATCTCCCTAGCGCTATTCAGGCGGATTTCGAATCGCAATACTGATAAGTTGTGTTTCTTCTGTAAATAGTCAAGTAGCTCAAGCTGACATTTATTATCATTCTCTAGGGCGCGTTTCTCGCTTTTCTTAGATTGCTTAAGGTCTGCGATTTTATCGTAGAACACAATATCTCTCGCATTCGTATGCAGATGCAATATTTGCCCACCATTCCGAAATTCACTAGAGGAAGCGTCCATTAAATTACTAATTCTCGCATTATTAATTAGTCTCAAAATCTGAGAAACGGTCGTTCCGTCACTAAAAACAACATTCTTCGAGTAGTCTATCCGTGAAACTTTATAATTTGCGATCGTACTGCTAAATTGCCATTTTATGCCCATAGCCCAGAGTGCTTGTTTTAGCGCCTCTACAATGGCATCAAAATCCGCATCGCGCACCTCTTCAAAGTTGTTGCCTTTAAGTAATTTCGGCAACGAGCATTCGATTGAAATTTGTTGTTGCATACTACTATGCGTCGGACGTTTAATAAATGTTATTCTTGGAAAGTTACCGGAAGCCTGTATTTCTTTTGTTGGATTGAGAACTCCACTAAAGACACCTTTCTTAGTTTTAGAAAAACGGAATTCTTCAGGAATCACCTTAACATCGTGGATGAGCCGTATTGTATCGATCATCACAATTTTCGCCAAATACATTTTTACATTCTTCGAAAATCGCCTGTTCGATTTCCTTACTCATTTTGCGAGTCAGCGGATGGAAGACATATTTCATCCTCATCTGACTTTTAGTCGGATAAACTAATCGATATCCGCTACTGTCGAGCTTGCGATAAATCGCAATCGAGTTAAACACCATATCATCGCCTAGCGTGATACTCGCAAATCCTACAAGCCCATTATTTGGTGCAACTGGTTTGATAATTACATTTTTGATTCTCATTACATCCTTCCTGAATTTTATCCGCATCACGTAAAAGCTCGAAGAATTTCGCCAGCTGCTTAATCTCTGCCTGGGTGTATTCGTAAGCTAGTTTTATGTGATTACGGTTGCTATACATATCTCCATTATCGGATAGCCACAAAAACTCATTGACTTCTTCAAGTTAATTCAAAGTAATTCAAAAATCTACAGAGATATTTTACAAAAGTTGTCGCAATTTAGAATCAATTTCTGCTGGGTCTATCTTTTGTTTCTTCAGATCTTCAATCGTAATCTCTGGACGTATGCGCAAAGTGTTTCTACTTGTGATGAACATAGTTTTCTGCAGTGGTTTAGGGATTTTCGTATGACTAATACTCGTTCGCAAATCACCGAATACCGTAATTTTCTTACCAGGCATCCTGAGCGCTTGTTGAAGTGCCTTATCTAGCTCGCTATCTGTCTTGCACTTATGTACTGCGATTTCGTTGATATACAAAATACCGGCCATCTCATCATAGGTCAAGCGGTAGAGTACCGCCTTGCGCCTGCGTTTTCTCGACACGCTGTCAGCATTGCGCTGAAATTCTTCATAGGACTCTAGGATGGCTGGCATACGCTCGGTCCTCGTCTTGAGCGCATCGTAGAGACGCAATAAAACCTTCATACAACCGTTTTGGGCATATTGTGGATATAATGCTCGTAACTCGCCGTCTGTAGCCTTTGCGTCCATCGAAAACCGTGCTCTTAGGTTAGTTAATGGAATCTGATTAAGGATATCCATTACCGCCTCGTACCATTCGCTCGAGAGTAAATCGAGCCGTTTAAAAGTATCCTCAAGCCTTCCCCGCGCTTCATCTGGCCACATGGATACATTTGTCCCAATATCGACACTATCAGCCAGCCAATGTATTTCTACCCGAAAGATACTGCATGCTTCTTTACCCTTGCCGTACAAATCATATAGGCATGCTGAATAATCACAAGAATTATCTACATTTTTCTGATCCACAATTTTACTCCGATTCTCTATATTTATTATATAATGAAAATATATGACATGCGAGAAAACCGAGGAGAGGATTATTACGTTAAGCGAAGCTAGCAAAATTTTGCATGTCTGCCCAAATACTTTGCGCAACTGGGATAAGCGTGGCGTATTAAAGCCAGTATACTTCGGTATCAAACGAATTCGCCGTTACCGTAAGTCGGACATTGACGCGTTAATTGCCAAATAACCGCTATATTGCCGTAGAGGCCGTAAAATTGCGTCTATGGCGTTTTCTGTGCGGCAACGCAACTTTTTACCATCTTTGCTCCCAACATACCACTATGAACACCTAGATGTGCCAAAGCGGCATTTCAGGTCTAATACCCTTTTTAAGTTGATGTCTATGCTTGTAGTGGAATAGTTGT
>CAZETG010000054.1:0-4259 GCA_964514875.1 uncultured Candidatus Saccharibacteria bacterium
TCTTTTTTGATTAACTTTTATACCTGTTATGCTGCGCTTGAAGGCGGGATTTGAGTAGGCTACTTTCTATAAGCAATAATATATGTTATAATAGCAACTATGATATTATTCAATACTATAATTTTATTCTGTATCCTCGCAGAAACCACATTTTTATTTTATAAAAACCTTCACACGCCCTTGCCGAGCAATAATCGTAAGCGCAAAGTCTACGCCGATACTTCGGCGTTGATGGATCCGCGTCTGCTGGCTGTGGCGCAGACTGGTTTTATTGGCGACGACATCGTGATTCCGCGTAGTGTCACGAATGAGCTTCAGCTTTTGGCCGACGGCAAAGATTCCGAGAAGCGTGCACGCGCGCGAGCTGGTCTCGATACTGTACGCGAGCTGGAGCGAGTTGTGCATTTTAATCTGACGATTTTGGACGACGAGCTTGATCATACGCCGGTCGACAATCGCCTAATTGAGCTTGCCAAGGCGAATCGTGGCCTGATTTTGACCAATGATTTTAATCTGCAAAAAGTCGCCGCAATCGAACATATCGACGTCCTGAACCTAAACGAGCTTGCCCTGGCAATTCGCAACCAATATCTGCCGGGCGAGCGCACGAAGGTTAAAGTTGCGGCAGAGGGCAGTAATCCGCATCAAGGTGTCGGCTACCTGCGCGACGGCACCATGGTGGTAATAGATAATGCTAGTGATCAGATCGGTCGTGAGCTGGAAATCGAGTTCATCCGTCTCAACCAAACCGCCTCCGGCACGATGATGTTCGCGAAAATCGCCAATAGCGACCGCGCCGATCGCTCATTTACGCCAGCGCCACCAGTCAAGCCGCCTCGTCGCAACCTTACTCCCGTCCACAAAACCCACAAGTCGCAAGTTCCTCGGCGAGCAGTTCGCAAGTCAAAAGCATAATTGTCGATTGCTAGGCGAGTACATAGAAATAAGATAGCGAAGTTAGTCATTCTTGCTTCATTTGAATTGTTAACGTCCTTGGGCGCCCTCTTTTTATTAATTCACTACCATTATCCCTACCGTACTAGACAGCGGAGGGGAGTGCCGTAGTAATGTGCACCCCAATCAACATATGGATAAACTTCTAGATTACCTATATGTAAATCATAAGCAGCAAAAGAGCTGCCAGTAACGCTTATTCGTGTCGACCAGTAGTAGCCCACGAGTCCAGCCATGCTAACACCAGTCGAACCTACCGAATCGCTCCGCACGAAGATCCCAATTCCAAACAGAGCATCGCCTATGCGGAGCTCTGCCCTTCTATGCTTTATCGCGTTTTCTTAGTCAAAATCGTCATTATCTTCCTGTGATGATGGCGTCATGTTTTGCGTGGCTCGAAACTGCTTACCTTCCGAATCCGTCACCTCAACCATTAATACCGATTCATCACCAGATAATGGATATGGCAGGCCATTCTGCAGCATTGAAGAGGTAATCGGCCCTTCACTCGTAATCAACCCATCCACTGTAATACGATAAGTCGATAATTTCTGATTAGCTGACGCCGGCAAGAAATTGATAACGACACCAGAAATATTCTGCCCTGGCGCGGAATAATTCGGTTTAATTTCAATTACATTAGCATTCGAAGAAATTTCACAAGTATCATACTCACCGTATTTGTACGGCTCCGGAGCGCTAATCGTCTCGGTCTTGGAAATTGGATCAATTACCTTGGTGACCTCGACTTCTATTCGGAAGCGCTCTGGCGTACAATCGCTCGCTTGGAGATAGTTTGAAGAGTTGAAGAAGACCTTCTCTTTCTTTACGCCTGATTTGTCTTCATTGTACCAACTTGGCCAGATATCAGAGCGCCCATTCACAGTCAATTTCTGAATGCCGGCTGGCGCGATTGGCTGATCGCCGGACTTCCATTTACCCTCCTCGGCATAGAGATTCTTGTGGACATTTTCCATATAATCATTCACGACTTGTCGCACGATTTGGTTAGTACTACTCGTCAGGCCTGCACCGTCATGATTACCGTTCCACACTACAGTGGCAATTGCTGTCGAATAACTCACCATCCAGGAATCTTTGGCGACAGCGCTATTTGTTGTGGTCGTTGTGCCAGTCTTACTAGCAGTCCAGACACCGGGTACGACAAATCCGAAAGAATACGACTGCGAACCGAAGTTGTACTTTGCGCGAGCATCGGCATCACTTAGGATGCTAGAGATCTCATAAGCAACTTGCTCATCGACCACTCGCGTCGCTTCGGTATCTTTCCAACTATCAATCACCTTACCAGAAGGATCCTTAACTTCAAGCACATAAACCAAATCTTTATAACTACCACCACGAGCGATAGAAGCATAGGCATTAGCGTGCTCGACCATTTTTACCGTACATCCACTTCCGATTGCCATAGATAAACCGGCGGACGAATCTTGACAGTAAGATGTATCGCCCAAGCTATGTAAAACCTCTAATCCATTCTCGATCCCGACGATCGCCAAAGCCTTCACTGCGCCAATATTCAACGAGTTGGAAAGGGACTCACGCATTGTGATGTTACCATAGAACCTACCCGTAGCATTACTCATTGAACAAGCCCCAGTTGCACCGGCGCAATAGAACGAGTCAATATTCTCGTCAACTGTAATACTGCCTGGGCCATACACGATTCCTCCGTCTTGCATGGCAAACAACGGAGTATAATCAAGCAATGGCTTAATCGTCGAGCCAGGCTCAAGCAAGGATGTTGTCGCATTTACTTCACCGTAGATCGGCGTCTCCCAATCAATTGATCCCACCATCGCGATCACCTGACTAGTCTCAACGTCCAGCGAAACCAGTGCGATATTATCGCTACCATTCAAATTGCGTAGTTCATTACCAGTCGCTACAGCTTGCTCAGCCATTTCTTGCGCACGCAAATCTAGTGCGGTCTTAATTGTGTATCCGCCAGCACGCATCGTCTGGATTCCATACTTATCCTCCAGCAGTGACTTCACCTCCATAACGTAATGCGGCGCTTTCATACCGGTATATTGATTGCTCTCTGGTAAAATCTGGTCTAAAATCGGGACTTCCTTGGCTGCGTCGGCTTCCTCTTGGGTAATATAGCCCATCTCCACCATCACATCCAAAGTCTTGTGCTGGCGCGCAATCAACGCTTCATTTCCGTAAGTATTATACGGGTTCAATACAGCTGGATTATTTGGAATTGCCGCAAGTAGAGCTGATTCAGCCAAATTAAGGTCCTTTGCACTTTTCCCAAAATAAGTCTGCGCCGCACTCTCGATACCGTTACGCCGACCTCCATAAGGCGACTGGTTTAGATACATTGTAATGATCTGCTCTTTACTATACATCTTTTCGAGCTCGATCGACAGAATTAACTCCTTGATTTTACGCGACAGACCTCCACGATTTGCCGATGCGGCCTCACTCGAAAAATACACCTGCTTAATTAGCTGCTGTGTCAGCGTTGAGCCGCCTTGCACGCCCTGTCCCGTCACCGTCGAAATTACCGCCCGCATCAACGCTGACAAATCAACTCCCGGGTGTGTATAGAACTTACGATCTTCAATTGCCACGGTCGCTTGGCGCACATACGGGGAAATCTGATCTTCTTTTACTACTAAACGATAATCATTGTCGCCCTTATCCTCCCATAGCAGTTCACCATTCCGATCAAGATAAGTATTTACCGTCTCGGCAATTGTCAAATCTGTCAGCTCAATCTCCTTCAGTTGATTCTTGTAATATACGAACAACGCCCCCACTGCAATAATTCCAAGTAGAATACAAGCTGCAAAAATCTTACCAATGCGCTTCAAGCCATCCTTAGAGAACCAATAAGCTTTAATCCTTTCCCAGCGAAAATGCGCCAAAAAACGCTTCCATGGATCCTTTGGTAACGGCGCCAGCTGCTTTTTCTTGGCCTTCGACTGCTTACCCTCTGCACGATCCTTTATCTGCTTCTTTTGGCTCGTTAAACTTGAATAAACCCCCATCCCGCCCCTTTTCTCAGGACTTCGTCTAGAATCATTCCCAATCTTTGACATACCACCATTATAACATATTGACTTCTATTCTAAAATAACATTTTTGTCACATTTGAAAAAACAACAGAGAAAGATAACGTGATTTTCCAGCATTTTAAGAATGTTTTAATAAACAATCTAGCGCAAGCGCTATCAATACACCCTAGCAAGCCGTAACGAATAGCCTTGACGCTAAAGTGCTACATCCAACCCTCAAGTGCAACATTAGCAGTATAGTATTCGGATGGCGTT
>CAZETG010000055.1:0-3948 GCA_964514875.1 uncultured Candidatus Saccharibacteria bacterium
TCCGACGCTGTTCCTGTAGAATTTCGCAGTGCCTCCTCGAACCCAGCCGCCTCACTTACGCCGGCATTCATAATTAAATTCAATCCTTTGATAGAATCGCTAGTGAAGGTCGACTGCAGTGCAGCCGCTCGCTCTGCATCTCCCATGCCGTTTGTTGCTGCCTCGACATCAAGCAATATGTCTGTCATATCGCGATAATTACCATTGGCGTCCATTACTTGGACCGTCGCATTGCCAATAGCAATAGCACCCTCTTCCATTTTAGCTGTCATGTCGCGTATTACCGCGTTAAGGGCAGTGCCAGCTTCCGAGCCTTTCAACCCTTGGTTGGACATCATCGCAATCAATGCAGTAGTGGTCTCAATATCTTGCCCTGCGGCACTTAAATTAGCAGCGCAATTTTTGTATGCTTCACCTAGCGCTTCTGCAGTCGTATTGCTGTTAGCTTGAGCATAAGACAACAGATCGGCAAAATAAGCCGACTGATTAGCTTCCATACCAAAGGCGCTTAAATAGTCAGTCACTAGGTCAGAAGCTTGCGCTAACCCCATGCCAGAGGCTGATGCAAGGTCGAGCACGCCACCAAGTGCGCTAGCCGACTGGTTGGCATCCCAACCTGCGAGAGACATGTATTTGAGCGCGTCTGCCGCTTCGGAAGCCGAGAACTGCGTGCTCGCTCCAAAATCTCTTGCCGTCTTCTCTAGAAGTTCTAGGTCAGCACCGGTTGCCCCACTGATTGCCGCAACTTCGCTCATTGAGCGCTCGAACCCTTTACCTACTGCTACAATTGAGCTGGCCAGCTCTCCCACTTTACTGATAACGCCCTGTACTGCATTAGCCGCAAGCACGCCAAGTGCAGTTTGCATCGCTTGGCCAGTCTTGCTGATTTTTTGCCCGGCCTCATCGAGCCCTTGATCCATCGATTTGGTATCGAATGTCAGCTTAATCTCAAGCTGTCCAACTGCATCCGCCATCACGCTTCTCCTGTTGTTGCGATCTGCATCTCAATCTTAATAATCTTCGCTGCCTCTTTCGGACCAGTGGGCTTCTTTTCTTTCTTACGTCGCTTAATACAGTCTTTCACCAAATGCGCCACGATGCTCTCTAGCGGTAGAATATAGGCCTTCTCTCGCGCTCGCTCAGCCCGTAGCATCCGATCCATTTTTTCGTCATCAATCTCCCAGTTATCCCATTTTAGATAGACGTCGTAGCCAAACCGCGCAATGATTTCCGCCACCTTCGCGTCAACGGCGTCAAACTTGCGCCGAGTCTTTTTGGCTTGATTTTTACGCTTCTTGCGAGCCTTCTTCTGCTCGTTAGTTAGAAAATCCGACACCCGATAAGTAGTCTTCTGGCTCTCAGCGAGCCGAGGAGACTTTCTGATATTTTTTAGTGTCAGTTCGGGTGCCTTCATTCTAACTACGCTCCCGGAGTGGCAGTTACGGCTTGATATTCGCCAGTTGCAGCGTTGAGGCGCATCTTGGTAGCCAAATCTTGGTCGCCCATGCGTATTGTATATGCCGGATAGCCATCATCAGCGTGCATGTTTGGATTGTACGCAACCGGGTTAAGGTTAATCGTGACCTCGGTCGCATCCGTACCACCCAGAGATACATCGTCGGTCAAGGCCGGGTAGCAACGAGTGAATTCGACATCCGCCGAAGACCCTTCATCGCATACGCCCTGCACCACAATATCGACATATTCGCTCGCACCGCACAGGTTAGTGCCGTCTCCAAAAATCATATTGCCATTGGTGGCCGTCGCTCCTTCATAGGTCGCCGGATTCCAGATACTGAGAAATTTACCGATTACCGACCACGTATCCGCCAGGATAGTGAGACTGGCCGATAGGCTGTCAAATGTGCCAGGAATTGGCGTTGACGTAGTACCTTGGCTGGAGGTACGCTCGCGCATCTTCGGAGCGACGTTGAATGTTAGCATATCGCTCTCGGATAGGTCATCTGGACCAATCACCAATTGCGCTTTAAGCTTCTTCGTGGTCGCATCGTACTTCCGTACCACGACCTGAAAGAGCTGGGAAAGACTACTAGACATATTGTCCTTTCTTTTGTTAAATATTTACTTCGTCGTACACAAGCTCCGCGCTTGCTACTTTCACAATCAAACCGTTCTCCGTCGCTCCGTCATTCTGCGGCGTAGTCGCCGGCTGAACGCGGACATTGAAGAACTGATAATCGACGCCACCGACGCTACCGCTAAGACTACAGAAATATCTGTGTGAAGTGAGATATTCTCGAATCGCGCGATGAACCGCCTCGGTTTTGACCTTATTCTCGGTCGCGACATAGAAGTCCACGGTCGTCCGCAAGTTAAGGCCTTTACGAGTGTTGGTGATACTCCCGCTTCTCGTAACTAGCCAGACGCCGTTCGCCGGTTTGCCATTGTGCTGCAGGGGGATTTCGTCCCAGAAAAAGTCTTTGTTGCGGGTCAGCCCTGCCACTGCGTCAGCTACCATTTGCCGATAAAGTGCGAGCGTAATCATTTGGTTAGCCCCTTAAACTCGTTAGCATAGTTCTCGCGTAGCCAGCTGAAGGCGTTTCGCATGTAATACTTCTTGTTCGGATGGAGCTTGTTTTCGTGCTCGCGCCGTCGGGCATAGGGTACGTTATAACCATTGAACGATCCGCCAGCCACCACATAAACATGGCTCTTTTTGTCGGTCGTAGACCGAATGCTATTGATTAGCGCCGATGTTTTCACTGGAGCACCTCTCTGTGCTTGATTAGCAGTTTTTTGGCCTAGATTAATCATCCGGTCTATCACGCTACCCTTGAGGCTTCTCAGCTTCGCCTGATTCCATTTGAAGGTATAGTTCGCATTACTCATTTTCCATTTCTCCAGCTAGCGCTACTTCCGTCGGGCGGAGTAGGAACTCGGCATGCTCGATATTGCCCGTTTCTTGGTCTTTGCCTAGACTTGCCTCTCGGATCTCGTAATAGAGGTCGTTGAGCTTGTCATGCCACATGTAGCCGTTCGTTAGCTTTGCCGTTACTAGCGTCGGCATCTGCTCTGGCTTCGCATAGAGCAGAATGTCACTCGTTAGATAGGGCGCTTCTGGAGCTCGCCCAGACGTATTGTACGTGCCTTCATCTATCACCACGTCGCAGAGCGCAGCGTTAGAGAAGACCGTGCCAATTTCTGTCCCGAACTCCGCCTGCCCGATCTCGAATTGGTCTGACACGATCGCTTCTGGCATGATTTCAAAAACATCCACCGCAACACCTCCGCGCGCTACACTCAACGCAAACGCCGGTACCGCACTGAGAATAATCAGCAATAATATCACCGTAATTTTCTTCAAGCTTAGCGAAGGCGTTGGCGGCGTCGCTGCCAAAACTGACTGTGAAATTACGTACTCTTTTCGAGGTTACCGTTCTATCAGTCCCTCGATGATCCAACATATTGCAGAGGAAATTCGCGAGTAGCATCGCCAGCTTCGGTGGCAGGATCGGCGTGTTGCCGCCGGTTAGCAGCGCCTTGCCGTAGTTATCGTACTGATAAGACGTTAGCTTCATGCTATCGTATAGACGCGCCCATAACTCTAGCGCGTCATACTCTTCTGCGGTTAGCGCTCCCTTGACCGCCGGAGTCAGATTATCAAGGCAGAGGAAGCTCGCAAGCCGAGCCGCTGCTATCGCAACCAGTTTCTCCCAATCCTCTTGCGAGTAATTGGCTGGCTGGTTCGTATATAGTTTGTAGTCGTCTTGCGAGAGCATTCCTTATCCTTATTACGTTAGGGTTGTTAATTACTCTGATGGAGTAGCCGCTACTGGAGCAATAGCTACAGCAGACTTGTACTCACCGAGCGCACCACCACGAGGAGTTTCATCAAGCAAGATGTTCTCGTTCGTAGAAGTATCAAAGTCGGGATGAGTGTTAATCTGGGTCTCGCCAACCATCTTGTAGGCCTTATCGACGATGAGA
>CAZETG010000056.1:0-3518 GCA_964514875.1 uncultured Candidatus Saccharibacteria bacterium
GTTAGCGCTCCATCTACTTCGTATCTGGAGCGAGACTGGAAGTCATTACCAAAAAACCGAACGCATGTTCGGTTTTTACATCTACCTTATATATTTTCTCTCCTTAAAATTAGTCTTTAGAATTTCTCTTATATTTATCTCCTTCCCTACTTATATTTTTGTTTACATTTAAAATCATCTATTGTATTAACTTAAAATATATTCATTCTGCGAAGTTGTTGTATTGAATTGTTATTATTCACAAGTCTCAACAACCTCCGACCGGTCAAAATCTGTTGACCGCGTACGAGAGCCTTTCTCGATTCCGGAGTATCCTTCGCAGAGTTTACATACGCTTGCTCCTCATCAAATACTTCAAAATTATTCCATTTCGCATTGCTCGATCGCGTAATCTTCCGATCCTCAACGCTCAAATCATCTCTTACATTGGTATCTCCTTCCACTTTTAAGTTACTATTTCGTTTCATTGGTTTCCTTTTTGTTTATGCTTATCTAGTTTCCTAGCTACAACCAAATTCGTACACTTTTTCAAATCTAGTTGCTATTTTATATTTTTGTTTGTTAGATGTTTTTATTCTTCATATCTAACTGTCCTTATAGTAGCACACACTCTCAAAAAAGTCAATACCTTTTATGCTTTTTCTTGCATAACTGTCAAATTAACAGAGAGAAAATTCTCCATTTTCCTGCTAGATTTTTCCCGTTTTCATGCTCTAATTTACTTTTTATTCTACAATTTTGTGATATTATAATTGACTAAAACAAATCTTCTTGTCAACCTGAAGTCAAACACGTTTTATTAATTCACCAATAATCGATACACGATCCATCCATTACCCGCCCCTAAGCAACTCTGTCCTGCACTACAATAAGTAGACCATCCTGGCCGCTTTTCCTATTGCTTCACGTCAGGAATGCCTGCACGTCCTCGGAAACGAGAAACAGAACTCTCATTACGCTCAAATACTTACCTTTTCGTGCGGAACGATGTGCTCTGGGATGATGGTCATGTTAGTCCAGGTGTAGGCGCAGGATTATGGTCATCTCGCGCCAACCTGAATGCAGCTTTTCGAGTTGCCTTCTACTTCTTTTTCAATACTTCTAGCGTTTCTCCATCTGACGATTTTGCTAATTATTGGATTGGCCTTCCTCTCCGCTGTCTAGTACGGTAGGGATAATGGTATGAATATGGTGAGTTGTCAAGTCCTGGAGGCTAAGTACCTAATGTCTTCGTGCGGAGCGATGCAGTAAATCCACGGGGCAGTTTCAATGGCTGGACCGGTGAAGCCGTTGCATATTGGTCGTCTCGCGCGTGCTCTAATTCGACCTTACAACATTCTTTCCGCTTCAACTTCTTCGCCGTCAACGTTAGCCCGTTCGGCAGCGATGACCGCTGGTACGGTTTCCCCCTCCGCTGTCTAGTACGGTAGGGATAATGCTAAAAAGGTCACCAAGCTCAATTAGCGCCACGAAACCACCGCTTCACCTCTATAATACGCAACTCCAACTTGTACGCGACGTACAAGTTGGACTTTTCTCACACAAAAACTCCCGACTATCACTTCATTAGCAATATCGGGAGTATATGTTTACGCTTTTTCTAGCGAAATCGTAATATTTTCACCATTCACTTTTGCAATTTCATCGTGGGCGAAATTACCATTTTGCACCAATTCAATCGCCAAAACCTCATTTTGCAAAGTTTCCTGCCATTTTTTCGGCATACCACAGCTCACGCTCAAACGAATCCGATCATCAACTTGCAGATCCGCCTTCTTACGCGCCGACTGCACCGCCCGAATCAACTCGCGCACAAAGCCTTCTTCCGCCAGCTCCGGCGTAATCTCCTTATCCAACCAAGTTTCCTCGCCCGCTTCGACCGTCTTCACGTTCACCTCGTCCGCAATCATCTGCTCATAAAACTCCGGCAACTTCCCGCCCGCATAAACAAACTTACTCAGCGGCTGACGAATCTTGACCTGCGCTTCCGTCTCCGACTTCTGCATCCTCAGCGCCAAACCGTCCGCAATCACTGCCCGCGCCCGCGCCATTTTCTCCAATACATCCTGATCGATCTCACCCGGCTCCGTCCAATCCGTCAGATGTACCGACTGCTCTGGATCCCAATCTCCTACCAAATTCTGCCACAATTCCTCCGCCAAAAACGGCGTGAACGGCGCCAGCACCTGCGCTAATTTCGACAAAACTTTCCACAGCGTCCAATATGCTTCCGCTTTATCACCATCATCCTCCGACTTCCAGAAACGCCGGCGACTTCTACGCACAAACCAATTCGAAAGATCATCCACAAACGGCAACACCCCCGAGAGCGCCTTCGGAATATTATATTCCTCCATCCCCTCAGTCACGTCCCGCTTCAACTCGTGCAACCGCGCAATTATCCACTGATCCAACGGATTTTTCAGCTCACCCTGCCAATGCTCTGTAAAATCCTCCGAATCATACCCATCGACGCTCGCATACGTAACAAAGAAATCATACACATTCCAAACCATCGCCAGCTTCCGCTGCACATCCGAAACATCCTTATCCGTCAGCGCGAAATCCTCACCCGACAGCACCGGACTACTCAGCAACAAAAACCTCAGCGCATCTGCCGAATACTGGTCCATCAGCACATTCGGATCGGTATAATTCCCCAGCGACTTCGACATCTTCCGCCCGTCGTTCCCTGCCAGCGTCCCCGTCGTGATGACATTCTTGAAGGCATTCAACGGTCTGTCCTGTATTGCACTAAGAACCCTGCGGTTATCTTCGAGGTTATTCAAGGAACCAGGAGTAGCGGAGGAAGCCGTATTTAACATACGGCGACCGAGCAACGCATCTGGTGACGCAGAAGAATCCGAAGAGAACGCAGGCGCCTCTGTACCAAATGCGTTAACGCTCGCTAAAGCGACGTTAACGCAATGTACATAATAAAACCACGCCCTAACCTGTCCAACGTATTCAACGATAAAATCCGCCGGGTAATTCCGCTCAAATTTCTCCTTATTCTCAAACGGATAATGCAGCTGCGCAAATGGCATCGAACCACTCTCAAACCAACAATCGAGCACTTTCTCAATCCGCTTAAAATGCACTTTCTGCAGAAATGCACCCGTCTCCACTCGTGCTTCAAGAGGTAATGTTTTCTGCTTATCCCAGAATTCTTGATACTCCTGCCAACGCTTCTCGTCAAACGGCATCACCGTATAATTTCGCCCCGCTTGCCGATCCGCCTCATCTACCATTGCACCAGTCCCCACCAAGGCGTCAAACTCGATTGTGTCTACCCACGGCCGGTGATAATCTTCGAGCTCCACCCCAGAAAATTCCTTTAATTCCGCATAGCTACCGAAGACTTTCACGAACTCCATCCCATCTTCTGTCTCACCCTTCCAAACCGGCATCGCCGTCGCCCAAAAGCGATCGCGCGACAAATTCCAATCCGGCGCCTGCTCGATATTCTTCTCAAACCGCCCGTGCTTCAAATATTCCGGGAACCAATTAATATTCTC
>CAZETG010000057.1:0-3064 GCA_964514875.1 uncultured Candidatus Saccharibacteria bacterium
CTATAATGTGAATAACTACATTTTTACATGTTGTTCTAAATAGTTACACTGAACCAGTAGGTTTAGGGTTGTGATATTTTGGGCTCTGGGAAACTGTTTCGGGTGTTTTTCCTATTTTAAGCATAAGTTTTTGCTTAATTTGATAATTTTATGGTAAAACTATTGACTTTTTTACAATTTTGTGCTACAATGAAAGTAGGGGGTGCAATTTATACAATCCGACAGTTTTGAGAATTCGTGACCGAAAGTGAGGTTAATCATGCTGAATACGATGCAAAACTTCTTAGTGGGCGTGTGCGCCGGTCTTCTACTGGCCCTTGTATTTGTCTATGGATCTTCTAGGGCTAGCACCGCAGCTGATCTTCCACATTCTTTTCGTTCGGGGAACTCATGCTCTAGTTCGATTCGCGGACGCGCAGACTTGATTAACTGCGACGGGAAGCCGATGGATTATTCCCGATACAATACAAAATCCGTAGAAGAGCCGCCAATGTACGACTGAGACCCTGGGTGTTTGCCGAATATGTCAATACTATTTGTTCTTTGAATCGACATCCCCAGGGCAAGGCCCCAAACCGTCTACGACGGTTTGCTTGTTCGTCAGACGAACAAGCAGGGTATGTCTCACCTTGTCTAGGTGAGTATGGGTAACCCCATACTCTAGCAGAATGCACAGCATTCTGCATTAATTCTGCGGGTAAATTATTAAAAACAGGATTCTCGAACTGCTGCGCACCTTTCGCGGGCCCCGGAACGGGGCCCGACTTTCATTTTTATTCAGGTTTATCTATACCGTATGTACGCGCATAAGTCGCATTGTCGCGGATTTTCTTCTGATATTTTTTGATCAAGTCGTCGCGCTTCTCGAGCTGAGCGACATCGAGGGCAAGGTGATAACGCGAAGCTTCGTTAAGGCTGAGCATTTCCAGCGGCGTAGTCGTACTGCCACGCTCGAGATAACCGTGAACTTTGAGACGGCGACCATCGATATAATGCAACATAATCTGACGCAAAGTCTCGGGATAACCATGAAAATTGGCGATAACAGGACGGTTTTTCGTGAAAAGCTCGTCGAATTCTTCTTGCTCGAGTTTGCGGTCGATCGTGCCGATGGCATTATATGACAAGGCAGCGATGTTAACAAAACGATAATGTTTTTCCGGAATATCTTCACGCAAAATTTCGATCGCGCCGAGAGCCTCGCAGGAGACGATATCGCCAACGCCAGCAAACACATAATCTGGATTATCATCGGAGGCAAATTCAAAAATACTTGCTCCGCCGTCGGGATACTGCGCATCAGCTTGATGTGAATCGATCCAGCGCGGCTGATCAGTCTTGTTAAATGTTGTAAGATTTACAACATTATTGGAATTAATCATATAGATAAAGGCAGATTCGGCAGCAACGTCATCAACTGGAAAAAGGCAATTCACAAGATCACTCGGATTATTAAGCAGGAGCGAAATCAGCGCGGGCGACTGATGTGTAAAACCATTATGATCTTGACGCCAACAAGTGCTCGTAGAGAGAAGATTGGCCGCGGGAATGTCGGGGCGCCAATCGACTTCGCTGGATTGCTGCAAAAATTTGATATGTTGCATCACCTGCGCAGCGATAATCGTAAAAAATGATTCGTAACTCGTCATCGCGGCCGGCTCGCCGTTCATAAGATGGCCGACCATGCAGGCAAACAGCGCATTCTCGGAAAGCATTTCGATAATGCGACCATTCTCAGACTCGGGCAAGTCCCAACCCTCGCGTGGCAAGCTCCAAGCGCGGGAAGTAACTTCGTAGGTTGCGTCAAGCTTATTACTAGTCGTCTCATCAGGAGAAAAGAGATAAAAATCTTTGTGACGTAGCATGTAGCTAGCCATGACGGCACCGATGCGCTTCGCCGGAGAAAAAACTTCTTTGCCAGGATGGTCTACTTTGTCAATCATACGAGAAACCCTTTCTCAACGTTAAACAATTCGGAAAATTCGTAGCTAGCGAGCCATTGCTTCAAAATTGCGAGCTCATCAGCGTCGGTCTTGGCATTCGGAAGCGGAATTTGATGTGCGAGATAATTGCCAGCGACCTTTTTGCCATTAACTTCGGTAGGACCGGTTGCGCCTTTTTCGGTCTTGAGGATGAAAAACGGATGTAAAACTTCCGTCGAAGCCTTAAGGATCTTCTGAAATGTCTCGGGATTATCGCCTTCGATCCAAAACGGCGTATAGCCAAAACCACGGATCAACTCCTTCAGCTCGCGCTCGGATTTGCGGCCGTAAAGCGTCGGGCCAGAAATTTTGTAACCATTGAGATGCAAGATCGGAAGAACTGTACCATTGTAAGCGCGACTACCGGCTAATTTTACCAAATTCAGCGAAGCTAGGGCCGAGGCAGTCTCTAATTCCCCATCGCCGAGCATGACAGCAATGGTTTTCTCGGGATGACCAAGGGCATAACCATAAGCGGCGCCGAGCGCATAGCCAAGCTCTCCGCCTTCGCAAATCACGCCTGGAGTATAAGGACTAGCGTGCGACGGAAAACCGCCTGGCCAAGAAAAATTACGGCAAATGTAAGCAATACCGCGTTCGTCACGCGTAGCCTGACCATCAACTTTTTCTAAATCGCCATCAAGGAATAAATTCGCTTGCAAAGCCGGAAAACCATGCCCAGGACCAAGAATAAAGTAAAAATTATCACACCGATCATCGGAGGATTTCTGCGTGAGATTGGCATAGCCTGTATCAATTTGTACCGTTGATTGATCAAGTGCATTAGCAGCAAGGTCAAAACCTTTATTCTCGAACGTAACCGGCTCTGCCGATGTCATAGTCTTATAAAAACTCTGCGGACAGAAAAATGCCTTAAGATTAGCATAGGCAACATTGATGCCATGACAAGTACCCCAATGCCCGAGTAATCGCGGCTTAATGTCGTCCGGCGAAAGCGGCCGTTCAAGCAGGAAATTATCCTGTAGGAATAATTGCGCCACAGTTAAATAGTCACACGCACGAACGCGCCGCGAAATCGCTTGACATTTTTCTCCTCCTGAACTGCTCATATTTATATTATA
>CAZETG010000058.1:0-2933 GCA_964514875.1 uncultured Candidatus Saccharibacteria bacterium
CGACACCGGGCTTAAAAGGCCCGTGCTCTAACCAACTGAGCTACCGGCCCACAAAATGTGGAACATGGTGATCCCTGCGGGAAACATTTGCTTCTTCGAAGCAAACAACGCTGGGCGTCGCCTCAAAAGAAAATGTAAACACTTCCTTCACTCGGCTCCTACAGCGTCCGAACCCTTCAGGGTTCGTCATTCCGCGATCATCATATTAAGTTTCTACAAAACAAGCCAAGGCTCGTTTTGTATAAACTTGGTGATCTCTGCGGGAGTCGAACCCGCATTAACGGGATGAAAACCCGTCGTACTAACCGCTATACTAAGAGACCAACACCTACATTTTACCAAATTTTTCTATAACCGTCAACCGCGTTTTTCGCGCTGGCTCAGATAACCAAGCTGGAACTCAAATAAGCATTTACGATAATCCAGTATGGACCCCGACAATTATTCGATTATAATAAACTTATGCAACGTCAAGATATTGAAAATTTTATCCACTCCAACTTCGCCCCAATTATCCAAGATTACCCCTGGGAAAATACACCCGATTTTACCGTTTTTCGCCATGCCGACACAAGAAAATGGTTCGCGATTATCATGACCATCCCCCGCTCAGGCCTTAAATTGTCAGAAAATCCTCCGGCCACTCATGAACTTTTAGAGATTATTAACCTTAAGTGCGACCCCGATCTCATCGATGATCTCTTGCAACAGCCCGGATTTTACCCCGCTTATCATATGAATAAACGCCACTGGATCACCCTAATTTTGCAACAAACCGCTCCAGACACTCTCCAAAACCTCATCGATCTCAGCTTTCGTCTTACTCAAAAATAACCCCATACACATCTAAACCGGCCTCTCGCTCACCTCACTTACCACTGCCCACCTCTATCATACTCACAATGTCGAAATAACAACAATCCCCTACTAGTCGAAAAATAGCTAAATATGCTACAATAAGAGACAGATATGACAAATCAAACTGCAAATCACACCGATCCTGATAAGACCGACATTATTGCCGACTATAATGGCTATGATTACAAAAAAATCTTTTGGGAAGATACCGATCGCAAATACGAAGACATGGCTGACCGTATTGCGATTCGCCGCCTTTTGCCGAAAGAAATCGATGACTTTATCGACATCGCCGGCGGTTATGGTCGCCTAGCCGACGAGTATCTCCCCCGCGCGCAGTCCGCGACGCTTTTTGACTATTCTGAGACCGAATTAGCCCAAGCCAAAGACCTTTACGGCGACAAGCTCAAGACGCAGCCAGGCGATATTTACTCAATCCCCTTCCCTGATAATTCCTTCGATGCACTCATGATGGTCCGCGCCACACATCATTTCAATAATATGCAAAAAGTCTCCGACGAGCTTTATCGCATCCTCAAACCTGGCGGAATCGCCGTCATCGAGGTCGCCAACAAGAAAACCCTTCCCAAAATGTTCCGCTATTGGTTCAAAGGTTCAAAAATCAATCCGTTCAGCCTCGAGCCAGCTCATCTTAAAGACTTAAGCAGTGACGGTTTTTACAATTATCATCCTAAATATATCGAATCAATTTTTAGAAAATCCGGCTTCCAAATCGACGAAATCCTCTCTGTCTCCAATTTCCGTAGCGCTAAGCTTAAACAAATTTTCGGCACCAAAAATCTCATCCGCCTCGAAAAACACTCCCAAAAGCTCCTCGCCCCCATTCGTTTCGCTCCATCAATCTACTATCGACTCGTTAAGTAGTATCATTCTTCGTGCGGAGCGAGGCTATCTGGAACGCCGGTCATGTCGGTCCATATACAGGCGCTCGTGCCGTTGTCTGGTCATCTCATGCGTATTCTAATGCGGCCTTTCAGCAGGCGCTTGGTCTCTATACGCTGGATGCAGACATTTTCTCATCTCGTGCCCATAGCCGCTGGTACGGTATCCCCCTCCGCTGTCTAGTACGGTAGGGATAATGAGTATAATCGTGCGGAGCGATGCAGTTTGAAGTGATGGTCGCGTTAGTCCAAATACGGGTGCTGTCGCGGTTTTCTGGTCGTCGCGTTCCTATTCTGATGCCGTACCTCAAAACACGTATGATTTACTTTTCTATGATGCAGACGTCAGTTCGGCGCACTTCGATCATCGTTGGTTTGGTATTTTCCTCCGCTGTCTAGTACGGTAGGGATAATGGTAAGAATATAGTAAAAATATCATCTTTTTACTAAAAATTAGCCAATTAACGATAAAAACTCAATGCATTACCCCTGTAATACACAACCTCAACTTGTACGCGGCGTACAAGTTCGACTTATCTCGTGCGGAGCGGAAGCATTCTCTACTATGGCCGCACCAATAACTCAGGCCTCAGTAGCTACACTCGGTCATCTTGCGCGAGCTCTGGTGCAGCTTTACAGTCAGCTCTTTACCTTAATGCCCTTGCTCTTTCAAACGTTAATCCATCCGCTGACGCTAGCCGTTACAACGGCTTTCCCCTCCGCTGTCTAGTACGGTAGGGATAATGATAGTGGATATAGCCATCATATCGAGACATGATATACGACACCCCCCAGGCTACCTAGCATCACCAGATTCAATCAACCGCCTCGAAACAAAGTCTTCGACCTCAAGGAACTGACCCTAGAGTAAACAGAAGACAAATTCAAGCTATCGATTTATTTATTAACCAATTGACCGCCGCCCTGGAAACTTTCGCTTCCTTTTTGCTTACGTCACTCAAAAAACATATTTTCTTTTTACTCATTATCCTCGAGAGTGAGAATCATTCACTTCACCTATGGTTCTCACCCATCTAACTGCCATACCAGACAAAACTAACTTCCTTGGGGAGTTATGTTTATCTGGTAGCGCCAGCTGGAATCGAACCAGCATTGTAGACTTAGAGGGTCTATGTCCTATCCGTTGAACGATGGCGCCACCTTAATATTATA
>CAZETG010000059.1:0-2828 GCA_964514875.1 uncultured Candidatus Saccharibacteria bacterium
GTTGTTTGCTAACTACATTTTACAATGAGGCTGTTCCTTTTTGTTACACTAAACCGAAGACGCCCTGCCTATTGACTTTCTAACTAATGTGTGCTATAATAGAAAGATGGGGCTATTTCTAAAGTCGAAGCGCAGCCATACAAACAAAATAACAAACCTACCAACCTTTAGTCCGCCCTAGCTACTAGTTGGGGCTTATTTTTGATCAACCTTATTGCGCGTATGCTCGATTTTCTGCCAAGTCACATCCTTTTGCAAAAACGCTCGCACCGCACAGTTCACATAAGTCAAAAGAAAAATCGGATTAAACAAAACTGTTTGACAAAGAATCTTCGGCTGCAGCTGTAATCGCTCCCGTTTCAGCATCATCACTGTCACCAGCATTAACACTAAATATACTGTCAGCATAATTACCGCAATGAAACCAATCCAGCTCGCATCACCCATGCTAAAAGTCTGCACCACTCCATCCAAAAGTAGCAAAATCAACCCTACCAAAATCACGATAATCGGCTTCACGCCAATAATTTCTTTCTTAATGCTACCCATATTACGCGCTTTTTTCACTTTGCGCAGTTTCGGAACGTATTGTTTTCGCGCCGCAAAGTAGCCTTTAATCCACCGCACGCGCTGCGCCACCGTTTGCCGGAATTTTGTCGGCTGCTCATCATAAAACACCGCATTCTCATTATACGTCGTCGCCAAACTATAACGCGTTGCATAGAGTGACATTTCATAATCCTCTGTCAATCCGTGAAACGGCCAGCCTTTCCATTTCTCGACCAGCTCGCCCGTCACAAAGCATCCCGTCCCCGAAAAAATCACGTTTGCATAATGCTTCACGCGCTCACGATTACCGAGTAAATTAATCATCGAAAACGTTAAACTTGAAGCTGTCGCGATTACATTGTCATTAGCATTTTTTGCCATCCGATAGCCTGTTGCGATGTCATAACCCGCATAATAACTCGCCAAAATGTTCTCGACATAATCGCTCGACAAGACATTATCTGCATCAAACACAAAATAAATATCGTAATACCGCTTTTTCGATAAAATATATTTCACCGCTTCATCCAGAGCATAACCTTTACGCTGATGTCTCAAATTCGTCCGCACAAAAAGCTGCACACCCAGTTTTTTACAAATTGCTACCGTCGGATCCAACCGACTTTCCACAATCACATAAATGTCTTTTGGTGACAATTTGAATGATTGCTTGAGCAAACTCTGCAACAACTTGCCAATTACCGTACTTTCATCGCGCGCCGGGATCAATACCGCTACACGCGGTTTGCGCTGACGCGGATGCAACTGTATAGTGTTATTTCGCATCACTAAATTACCATAGCCTAGCGCCAGCAGCCCACTGATCGTCACCAAAAATCCCAAAATAAACATCGCTATCTCTTGTCCACCCACTCCATATTTGGATAAAATCTTTCTAAATAAGCATCCGGATAAAACCGATCCAGCACTTCCCCAACTGGCGTCAACGCCGGAATTTCTTTGTGTCGAAGCCCGCGCCGAATCACCGCCGACCACGAAATCAACATGTTAAAACACATAAAAATCACCAGCGTCACAAATAAAATCTCGCCCATTTTTAACGGAATCATTTCAATCATTTTCGAGATGCCTGGATACACAATTTTCACCAAAACAATTCCCAAAATCCCCCATACCAGCATAATCGGAATTGAAGTTCGGCCATTAATATTCAAAAACATATGTGAATAATCCCATGATGTCGTCCCCGTAAACACTTCTTGCAAAAAACTCAACGCATACTCAACCAACCCACCTACTAGCGCCGCCAAACCAAAAATTTGCGCATCGTTATACTTCCGACGTAACAAAATCCAACACATCAGCGCCGCCCCAAATCCATAAATCACGTTAAACGGCCCATAAATCACACCTCGATGCGTCATCCACACCCCCACCCCCATCGACGAATACGTCAAAACATAATATAATACGTCTTCATACAGTGAACCAAGCACCGACGCAATCAGAAAGATAAAAAATAACTTCTGAAAGCACAAACCCTCCGCAAATTTCGACGACGATGCGGGCTGAGTAGTGTTTACCGAAGTGACGTTTTTTGCCGAAGGAATAGTTTTCACTGAATTGACGACTTTCGTAGTTGTTTTCCTGGACGTTTTCGCCCGCGAAGCTTTCGCAACCGACACAGTCCTTGCAGTTTTTCGCCTTTTCTCAATATTATCGGTTTTATCTGTGGATCTCGCCGCCTTCATATAATATATATTATAGCAAAACTTTACCGAAATCTTAAAAATCTCGCTTAACCTTACAAAACAGCTCCTAAATCAAGGCTCACGTTTACTCAGAAGAGTAAAAAATTGAGCAAACTTAGTTCTTACTCTTCACTCGCAAACTCATCTTTTCAAACTCTCCGAGTTTTCATCGCGAACACATATCAAGCAACAAAAAAACCTAAAACTCGTACGAGAACCTGGCTTTCGCAATGCGAAAGCCAGCGACGAAGCACTTCTTCGAAACTGAAAAAGTAAACTTTTCCTATTTTACTCAGAAGCTACCGTCTACAAACTCGACCCAGAGATTTTAATCTGTAGCTACTCTCAAGATAAAACAATCTCATCTGTCGATGAGCTTATTTTATCTTGGTGGAGTGTACGAGACTCAAACTCGTGACCTCTTCGCTGCCAGCGAAGCGCTCTAATCAACTGAGCTAACACCCCAATAATCCCATTATACCATACTTATCGACTTACTCAATAACTTTTCTGGGTTCACTTAACGAATCCAGAAAGAGCTAGTCTATAGATACTCAACAAAATAGG
>CAZETG010000060.1:0-2624 GCA_964514875.1 uncultured Candidatus Saccharibacteria bacterium
GTTTTTCTCTCTAGAAGAACAGGGGTATAAAACAACTTGAAAGGAGTATTAGACCCAAAACCTTAACCAAGAATGATATACTCATGATAGAATCTATACTTAACAATACGCCTAGAAAGTGTCTCGGATGGCTAACGCCATCCGAATACTATACTGCTAATGTTGCACTTGAGGGTTGGATGTAGCTTTTACTAGTTTGACTGCAAATACCCCCGAAAACGGCTTAGTCCTTTTTTTGAACGTTTTTGAGCAATACTAAGACGTCCCTTATTTCTCAACTTATCGGCTTTGCTCCTTGTACTTTGGCTAACATCAAGACTATTCCTTTTGAGCGTAATGCCAAGTGTCTCATATGGAACAAATAGCTCATTGCCGGCGCTATCTTTTAGAATATTGCCTTCCAAATCGTACCCACGATTCTTGTAAGTTATTATTTTGGTCTTGTCGGTGTTAATTTCTAGCCGATCATCGGACCATTCTGCAACCAAATGTTCTATTTCGAAATAGAGTTCAGCCATCTGCAATGGCGTAACTCTGCTTGCAGTAATGCAAATATCGTCAACATAAATCACGATTCTCGGATCATGATATCTTAAACGCTTCTCTACTAGCCAGAAGATCTTACAGAATAGATCCAGATTACACCAGACAGCTAGTCTACTTGAAGTCGCAAAGCCTCGTGCTAGTGTGCGGTTTTGATGCGGATCATCCTTTGAGCCCTCATAAACGCAACACAAATCCGTCAGAAGTTTCGCCGCCTTCTTGCTACAGCCCATCTTGTTTAATGTTTTAGAAACGATATCATCTGAAATATGCTCATAAAAGCGCCGCATATCGATTTTTAATAAGGTTCGCTTCCTTTGTGTGCCTAACAGGGCTTTTGCCGCACTCTTAATATCCTTATTGCAAACTCCCCCATGGATGATCTGAGGCAACCAACAATCATATGACGCTAGCACTCGACGATTGATTATTTTATGCAACTTGCCAAGAGGAGAGTACGAGGCATTTCTAACCCACTTGCCTTTGCTTGGGTCAGACATATCCGGATGATCCGCCCAATATTCATTGAAGTTTGTTAAACAATCGTTCAAGAGACTTAGCGCATCCTGTTGAGAGAAATCTTTTCGACTTATGCGCTTTGCTATCTCGTTTTTACTTCTTAACCCTATATCCGGATATCGATCATTCTTCATCTAGTATATTCTTGGCTTTCTTTTTGATTAAATCGTGCTGAAGCTTCATGCCTAATTTAATGAGATCTTTTTCTAGTTTGGACATATAATCTTCATTATACTTATTAATATTATAAACAAATGGAATAATCGATTGAGGCATAACGCGCATCTTGTGAGCAAGATTCTCTACGAACTTCTTTGTTGGCTCCTTTTGTCCAGTTTCTAACATTGCGACCAGTACAGCCGAAACATTAAGTTTCTCGGCAAAAGCAGACTGGGTTAATCCAGTCTCATGACGAATTTCTTTTAATAATTCTGGAAATGTATACATAATGCTAAATAAAAACACGGCTACGGGCGGCAGGAGACTGCTAGAAGAACAGATCTCTCAGAATTGTTATAATCTCGAGTACGATTTTCGCAATCGAAAGTAACTTCTGAGCGATCTGCAATGCTTTTTCTAGCATTGCTACCTCCTACCAACCCGTTATAAGGGCGCTTCGATTCGTCAACATTGGAAATGTCTCTAATCATAGAGCGCTCCTTTCTAATAAAATAAGGTTGATATTTTCGACCTAAATAAATTATTATTACTCGGTTTTCCGTATTGTAGCTACCAAAGATATATAATTTAACGCCCTGTAATGGCCGTAAGGAAAACTTTGGTAGCTTCTATACGGACAACCTGGTTGCAAACTCTAACCTATTGATTAACTATTTTTTAAACCTTCTGTTCGATCTGTTCTTCTTCGGTTCCCCACGTTCAATTACCACACCTAATGTCATTTTTTACATTAGAGTATTAGCTGCAAGCACGTAATCCCGGGTTAGTTGCGAAATCTATCGGCGTAAGCCGATATTCAGATGACTCTTAGAGAAACATCTATAAATATTCATCAGTAGCTTTTATGAATCGATAATTGTAATGTTCTCCCCCACTATCTATTATATACATTTTGTATAAGTCGTCAATAGTTTTTTGCGATTTCTTTCCCGCAAAAAGAGCCGCTTGCTTTGGAATAGCCGCGGCTCTTTTTGTGCTGAGTAGCTACTATATTGTTTGTCAATACATAGAAATTGTTTTGTTAATCTAGCATTCCGCCGCCTGCTTTGTGGGAAATTGGTAGGTAGTTAAAACGTAAATTGCTTTAAAAGTTCAAATATCTTCCGCAAGAATGAGACCACGCATCAACGCGATAGGTTAATCTTGCAAATAAACCTTTACAAATTCCGCTAGCGACCGACCATAAATTTTGTTATAATTATAGCAAGCTATTCGGAAATCGTCGATTTTCGGGCACCAGATAAAAACTTATCCTGAAGGGTAAGTTCTTACCTGGCAGGCATGATTGAGAAGCTTAAATCCGCTAGTCGCAACTAGGATTTGCTGATAAATCAAAACCACCCCTTCAAGGGGTGGTTTGCTCTGCCCTATAAGGGCCTGTC
>CAZETG010000061.1:0-2541 GCA_964514875.1 uncultured Candidatus Saccharibacteria bacterium
CATCGGTACGAGAACGTGTCGATGGATTACCTCCTTTCTAGGGAGTTTGATGCGCGATATGTAGTAATATATATCGTAGCTAGGTCGGTCGTAATTGTGGTAACTAAGCTTAGACCATAATTTTGCTTGAGTAAGTTTTACTGAAAAAGATGCGACTTTAAGCTTTTGACTTTCGATGAATTGCACAACTAAGTTGTTAATGACAAGAGACTACCTACGGGTAGTTTTTTTGTTGGGTTGTATACCGTATGATAAGATGATGATATGATAAATAATAGAAAGAATATGGACGGTTGGCACTATAATTTTGTACACTTTTTTGACGAGTGTTTATTATTAAACTGACAATAGAAGCGTTTAATGCTATACTGAACTTGCGAAAAATAATTCTCGGGGGATGTTGGTGATATAATAGAAACATATGAGTGTTGATCCAAAAACAGATACAGAACAGATAGCTTCATGGCAGGTGAACTCGATAAATGATACACGAAATTTGCGAGATGAGTATAAGGGTTTGTCGAACGAAAAGGTGTTCGAGGTGTTGCAGGGGCGACGGAATGTGCTAGAAGTGGCAATCGAAAATGTGGAGCATGATTTTAATGTCGGTACGATTGTGCGAAGCGCAAATAGCTTTAATGTGGCGAAAGTACATATTATTGGACGACATAAGTATAATCGTCGTGGGGCGATGTGTACGGATAAGTATTTGGAGATAAAATATTGGGCGGAAATTGATGAATTTTTGGCGGATCAGAGAGCGCGAAGACGGCAGCTGGTGGCGATTGAGAATAATGTTGGGCGGACGCGGCCACTGAACCAGAAGGAATTTGTTTTGGAGACGACCTTGGTGTTTGGTAGTGAGAGTAATGGCTTAACGAAGGAACTATTAGAGGCGGTAGATGATGTGCGAGAAATTGAGAGCTTTGGCTCGACGCGGTCGGTGAATGTGGGGGTGGCGGCAGGAATTGCGATGTATGAGTGGGTGAGGCAATGCGTATTGAGTAAGGAGGGGTAAAATGAGTCGTAAAACCGCTAAAAATAAGCGTAAAAAGCAAAATTTGACTAAAAATGGCCGTAATTTGCAAGCAATAGTAAATGAGCGGACGGTGAAGACGGCTAATCAGCCGATGCAGAGGATGGTTAAAAATGGCGAACACAGGTCGGGAAAGATTGGGGAGGGGCAGATTAAGCAAGAAAAGACTGTTGTTGTGAAAAAAACAGCTTGTAAGAGTGAGCCTGAGATCGTAATTGATCGGGCGCCGCGACGTTTTAGTCCGGAATTGTCAGATTTACAAAATATGAGGCCGTTTAGCGATGAATCTGTTGTACAAAATACTATAAAAGAGATAGATACAGCAAAATTCATCAAGAGTACAAATGAAGCTGGAGACGATCAACAACAGAAAATAACTCAAAAAAGGCATGAGCAGCGGGCTAAAGTTGTAATTATTGATCAAGAAGTAGCTTCGGTAAAGTCGCGGAGACATCGTCATTTTTCGGTGGTGCGAGTAACAATGCTGGTAATGGTTTTTGGGCTGGCACTGGCGGGGGGATTTGGGATTGGTAATTTGATTGGTAACGCGCTCGGGAAGATGAAAGAAGCAGGGGTGGAGCAGGTTGCGACGGTGGAAGATGAGGTGACTGATGAGGTGAACGTGGATGAGAAGGTAATATCGGAGGAGTTTAGCATGAAGATCGGCGTTCGTGCGGCGACAGAGCAGAAGGCACGGAAAGAAGCTGAGAAAAAAGCAGCAGAAGAGGCGAGATTGAAGGCGGAAGAGGAAGCGCGGCGTCAGGCAGAGCTAAGAGCACAGCAGGCGGTGAGTTCGGGTCGAAAGTTGGTAGCATTGACGTTTGACGATGGTCCGTCGTATGCGACGACTGCGCGCCTGCTAGATATTTTACGAGAAAAAAATGTCAAAGCAACTTTCTTTGTAGTTGGAAATATGGCAAATGGTGCGCCAGAGTTGGTGCGTCGTGAAGAGGCAGAGGGGCACGAAGTGGGTGGTCATACGACTGCGCATGTGAATTTTGCCTATATGAATGCGGAACAAACACAGGCGGAGTTTGCGGCAATGAATCAGATTTTTAATAATATTTTGGGGCATTCATCGCGCATTATGCGTCCGCCGTATGGGAACTATACAGAGGTGACGCAGACTTATGCGGGGCAGCCAATGATTTATTGGACGGTTGATACATTGGACTGGAAATATCGCGATGCGGCGTGGGTGCGGCAAAATACGGTGAATTCGACGTTTGACGGGGCGATTATTTTAATGCATGATATTCATCCGACCACTATCGATGCGGTAGCAGGAGTGATTGATGATTTGAGGGCGCAAGGGTATGAGTTTTTGACAGTTTCAGAATTGGCGCAGGCGCGAGGGGTGACAATGGTGAATGGCGGGGTGTACGGGAGTTTTAGATAACACCAGTGAGATTTTTGGCTTGATTTTTTAAGGGGATTGGAGTACAATGGTAGAAGTTGGGGATATAGCTCAGCTGGTTAGAGCGCGTCACTGATAATGACGAGGT
>CAZETG010000062.1:0-2516 GCA_964514875.1 uncultured Candidatus Saccharibacteria bacterium
TGTAGATAGCTACTTAAAACTTAGGGGTTGTTCTAAATTCGTTTACTGAACCCTTGCTAGCTGCGTATTATATTTGAAGATATTGCATGTGAGCTTTTTCGTGCGGAGCGGTTGGTTTTGGAACGCTGGTCGTATTAGTGCAAATGCTACTAGTGCAGCGCTTTGGGCATCTCGAGCGGCTTTAACTCCAACTTTTCAAGATATGTATATCTTTTACTTCAACGATTCGAACATTGCTTCGCCCAACAACATGAATCAGCGCCATCTAGCCTTTCCTCTCCGCTGTCTAGTACGATAAAGAAAGGATAATGGTAGGAACTACTATTAGATGAAGATTCACTAATGGACCCAACTGTGATACAATGAGAGTGTTCCATCATTCATATTTTACACGTAGGTTTCTACGGTTTTAATACTTTAGGTAAGTCGGAACTCCTTGTGGAGCACCCGCTCCAGTTGGTTTTGACTACCTACTGTAGAAATGAGTGATGGAACACCCAAAGCGGGTGTTCCACTTGGTTTTAAGGAAACTCGCTGAATGTAATTTAAGACGTGGTTTCCACGAAAGGACACAATATGAACCGAGATCCGAGCACAAATAACGAACAGGTTAATGACAATTATAATGCTTGGGCTAAAATGGCCGACGAAGTAACCAGAGATCGATCGGAAATAGTCACATCGGCTTCGGAAATTACTGGCTGTCTATCTAAGCAAGAGCAAGCTTTTCTGGAAAATAATCCTCAAATGCCAATAATGCTTGACGACAATGGAGACAAACTTTTGCCCGCTATTAATCAAAGTCAGGAATTTTTTGTTGATAATCGCGATTATACCATCCAGAAAGCAACACAAGTGCAATTAGAGGGAATTGATGATCCAGCCATACTCAATGGAGAATTTGCAGTTGGCGATGAAGCAATCGTCGCAGCACCAAAAGAGCCTCATGATGCACGAGAAGAAGCAAAATTCGAAAACCGTTCGGCCAAAGTATTAAGCGCTGAGCCCGGATATAGGGTATCTGCAATAGAGCAGGAAGATTCGGAATTTCATAATGAGGCCTATGTTATGCAGAATTTCAAAACTAATGGTGATGGCACATATCGCAATAAAGCAATTTATAAAGGCATTAAGAATGATACTGGCGTAGAAATTCTACCAAATACTGGATTTATTGCTCTGAATAAATACATTAGCGACCCTAATTTAAGCAATGAAAATAGTAAAGATCAACTTCTATTAGCTCAGTATGATCCCGATACGGACGAGCTAATTGCTGGTAGCGTTGAATTTGCCAGCCTAAAAAATGGCGGCTTCTTCAGAAAAACCGAATAGCTATATATATTATATGTATCAGGTGCAGAACCCCTGCCTGAAGAGGCAGGGGACTGTTTAGGTTAAAATCCAAATTGCTAAATCTCGATCAATTCATATTCGCGGGTACCTAAACCAAGCTCGGCGGCATGCTCGATAATATGAATGCCTTTTTGTTGCTCGACACGCTCGACGAAACGATCGCGCCCCGGATCATCGGACTTATAAATCATGTCAATACAGGCTTGGTCAAGCGCAACCGGATCGAGCGAACCAGCAATGCCAATATCCGCCATGCAAGGCGCTTCGGGATGAGAGGAGCAATCGCAATCGCGCGAAAGATTATTCATAACATCAATATAAAGGATCGGCTTACCCTGCTCGGTAAAGTAATCCGCTACGGCTTTGGCGGCTTCGGCCATAGATTCGGTAAAATCATCCTGCGGAGGCAAAATCCGCACTGCTGCTTCAGCACTTTCGAAAGCGGTCATAAATTCCTTCGGATCCCTGAGCTTGCCGGCACTATGAATATAGGCTTTGCCGCTCGCGGAAGCGACGCCGATGGATTGATTTTTGAGTACGCCGCCAAAACCAGCCATTTGATGCCCCTTAAAATGCGCCAAATTAATCATCGAATCATAGTTATCCAGGTTTTTGCCAACAATGTCAACGTCGAGGTGTTTGCCACCATGGATCGGAATTTCTTTGTCACCGTCGGCGTCCATAATATCGACTTCAGCGATGTCCGTAAAGCCGTGATCCTTGATCGTCTGGCGATGTGCATCGGTCCGGTCGCGCGCGCCAGCATAAGCGACATTACACTCAACGATCGTGCCATGAACTTTGTCGACCAGCTTCTGAATTAACTGCGGCTGCAAGAAATTATGCCCACCTTTCTCGCCAGTGGAAATTTTCACGGCGACTTTGCCATTAGCTTCTTTGCCGAGCGCCTCGTAAATCTTCACCAGCGACTCCGGCGTAATTTCTTTCGTGAAATAAACTTTCGCTTTTCCCATTCCTCACTCCTTTTAGTCTATTATAACATAATTATCGGTGCGGAGAATAATTGCGATTTTCGTAGATTTTACCATATAAATATATGTTTGCGGAATTGCATTATTTGAGCGGCAAAAATGTTGGTGAGTTTTGGTCTAATACTCCTTTCAAGTTGTTTTATACCCCTGTTCTTCTAGAGAGAAAAA
>CAZETG010000063.1:0-2155 GCA_964514875.1 uncultured Candidatus Saccharibacteria bacterium
ATAGACCGCTTACTCCAGCAGCACCCAAGTTATAAACATATCCGCTCCGCACGAAGAATAGTGGATTCTGAGCAATATCGTAAGTCTTGCCATTGAAGGACTGTGTACCAGCAGGCGTTACAACTTGACTATTTACTCCGTAGGCCTTCAGGAGATAAGCAAAGCTACCTGAGACCTCATTGTCGGGACCAGAAGTAGGGAGCTTCCAATTCTTCGGACAAATCGAGTCTGGAGCAGACATACCATTGTTCAAATTACCAGTCGTATCTTCAGCACCTTCTGCTGGATTCGGGCCATCGCCACCAGCAATCGCAGCATTCCATTGGTACCAGTTTCCGACAAGATAGTGCGCATCGAACTCGACCAAACCCTGATCATTTTTCTTGAAGACAGGATATTGCACATCAACATTAGCAGTTGTAATATTTCCACTTTCATCAGTACCAGTCACAACAGACACAGTCTTCGACTCAGTGACCATCTTACCACCAGCATCCTTCTCAACCGCAATAGCATAACCACCATTGTGTGTGAAGAAATTCGGATCAGTACTTGCTACAAATTTATTGCCAAACTGATCACCAGTCGTCGTACCAGCCGCACCATCTTCCCAGTCACTACCAACATTTACAAAACCTGCATTAATACAACCTTGCGTATTCAGACCTTGACCAGCTTTATCATTGCCACAGTTGATTGCCAAAGTTGGCGTGTTCAAAACATAAAGACCTTGAGTCCACGAACGCTGCGAACGCCACTGCGTCGAACTAAACGGCTTCAACTCACTTGTCGTCGAATAACCAGGAGTCCACGAATTAACCGGGGTATAACCTGCACGACCATTCGGATCTGGATTACCAAGATCACTTAAAGCGCTAGTAAGAGCAGTACCCGTACTCAAATCAAGCTGCAAATTTTGACTCATCCAACAGTTACCATCAGCAAGTTTTGTCACCCAATAATAACGACCATCACGTTCATCACGCAAACGCGCGGTATCATTCGTGCGAGCAGCTTTACAAACAGTAGAATTCATCTGCTGCATAGTTGTTACGCCGCTAAAAGTCGCAACCTGACCCGGCTGGGCTACCGCAGAAACCGTCACTTTATTCGTATAAGTACCGGCAGCCTGATTGGCATCAACCTTCGCAGCAAAAGCTAAATAGATCTTCTTCGCTTCAGTAATAGCACCAGAATCAGTACGAGAATAAGCCGGCGCTGAAGCACCAGTCGGAACTGCCGAAAAGACCGTATTACCACTCGGCGTATTATCACCAGCACTATAACCCCAATGGTTTGCTGGCATATCATTTAAAGTTGTACCGTTCGCAACCGAGGGGATCGTATTCCCTTCACTGCTAGTCAAATTCGTACTAGCGCCCTGTACAGAAACCGTATAAGATCCTGCGTCAGTCACATTCGCCGTCACCGTACGATAATAATACTTGCCAGCATTAGCCTCATCCGACGCATCCAAAGTCGGACTACCGCCTGCCTCGGTCTCTGCACCAATCGAAAGCGAAATCTGCGACTGCTTCAAAGACGTGGTATTAAGCTGGGTCTGCGAGCCATCATATATCGTAGCCGCATCTCCTGCAGCAGCAAAAGCATTACCACCAAGAGGTAACACCATAATGCTTGCTAGCAATATCAGCAGCCCTCCCCGCAGTCCTACTCCCGCTCGGACCAACTTATGTTTGTTATTTTTTAGCATGGTAGATACCTCCATCGACTATTTTATTTTGTCTATGTTTATATTATTATCCAGCATGAGCGCAATGTCAATATATTTTTTAGTTTTCAATAGCCGACCGCTATAATAACCTATCACTAGCAAACTGACACATAAACCTATACCGTTATCTTATACTATCTTCATTATGCTTCATTTTCCCAATAGCTAAACGCAAATATTATTCTTCGTGCGGAGCGGATATACTGGCGCTCCTGGATTTGTCCATGCCGTTGGGATTAATACGTATCTTTGGTCCACTAAAGTAACGTTAGATACGGATCCGCTGTATTCAGCATTCATATATTATTTATATATCAATGATGCAATTGCCGGTATTGGCACTAATCCTCGCCACCACGGGTTTCCCCTCCGCTGTCTAGTACGGTAGGGATAATGAGAGAATGCACCACAGAGACCTCG
>CAZETG010000064.1:0-1828 GCA_964514875.1 uncultured Candidatus Saccharibacteria bacterium
CAATGTAGATAGCTACTTAAAACTTAGGGGTTGTTCTAAATTCGTTTACTGAACCAGGTCATCGCTCCCTAGTTACCATATTTTTTCAGGTTAATTTTACAATATTATGCTTAACCCTTTTGTGCTATACTGGCTATGTATATTTGCGTGCTATCTGTTGCACCATGTATTTTAATATAGAATCCATTTACTACAGAAACGAGGTTTATTATGATGCATCAATTTTCCTTTTTCAAGCGTTTTCTTTCTCTTGCCCTTTCCGCACTGCTCACATTGGTCTTTTGTCTAGCTCCTGCCCTTGCTACTTCTGACAAAACACCCAAAGCCGCTCCTATCACCAAAACAGTTGCTGACCCGGCCTCTAAGCACGAAACCAGCCCTACAGCCGAAATCGCCCCCGCGCAAGCCCACGACTCTGATCCTAAGATCTACTCCGTAGATAATGGGGATACGATTGACGAAGTTATCGCAAATTTACATGAACACGATTACGAGTCCATAGTTGGTTTTTCCTCTGACGGCGAAAAACTTTTTGATTATACGTCGTATCTACCAGATAGCGCCAGAATTACTGAGGCTGATGCAAAAAAACTTTCCAGCAATAAGGGTAGTATTGTCATCCATAATCATCCAGATGAGACTTCTTTTTCTGGAAAAGACATCCTTGCAGCCATTAAGTGGGACGTCTCTCGCATGATTGTCGTAGCTCAGTCAAACGTCTTTGTTCTCTCTCCCCCAGCCTGTGGTTGGGGAGACCCCGAAATCGTCTATAACTATCAACAGGAGCGCGTTAACCAACGCCTGCAGGAGCTTAGATCGATTGTCTGCGGTTACTATCCTCGTACCGCAGCTGAAATCATCGCAGACCCCGAACGTCCCGACGACGGTAGCGCTAGCTGGTATTACGAAACCGAAGTCCGCCGCCAATGTACAGATACCTCCTTCTCTATCGTGACAATTTGCTATGCAGACTGGGCGACTCATCGTGCTGCGATCGACGTTGCTGGACGCTTCGGCTACCTCTATCAACGCATTCCGCTTGACGACTTCAACTCTACCGATTTCAGCCTATAAACACAGAGCTCGGATACAATCGTACAGTTTTCTGGATTCCCCATTCCGGCGCACCTCACGGTGCGCCACTTTCATATATTAAACTTTTGGAATAAAGTCATCTTCGAGCTAGTTGCTTGTTTTTCTGCTTTTTCTGATAATCCCTCAGCAGTGATAGAATTCAAGGCAGCATCTTTATCGCTACCTCCTTTGGGTGAAGTATTTTTCGATAAAATGTCGATATTAGACTCTTCGGACGAAGTTATCTTCGAGCTAATGCTAGAAAACTCTGAGGAACGTAAGCGAGTCGTACTTAACATACCGCGACTGCGGACTGGAGAATCTGAACTGTCGAGGACAGCGAACGAAGAAGAAGCTTGCTTCTTCTTCTGAGCGACGCAGGCAGCCGAATTTTGCGAAGCAAAATTGGACGAAGAAATAGCCGAAGATAACGAGTCCAACCATGACGGGACGAAGTTATCTTGGATAAAGTGCAGAAAATCTCTTGGGGCGAAGTATTTTTCGATGAAATACTAGGAAGATTTGAAGCCCGCAAAAGAGCAGTATTTAACACACCGCGACTGCGGACTGGAGAATCTGAACTGTCGAGGACAGCGAACGAAGAAGAAGCTTGCTTCTTCTTCTGAGCGACGCAGGCAGCCGAATTTTGCGAAGCAAAATTGGACGACGTAGTTCGCGAAAAAGACGAGCCCCACTACACGGTTCACTTAACGAATCCAGAAAGAGCTAGTCTATAGATACTCAACAAAATAGG
>CAZETG010000065.1:0-1669 GCA_964514875.1 uncultured Candidatus Saccharibacteria bacterium
TCTCGGTGCTGGTGTCGTTGCTTACCGCAATGCTCGCCGTTCGAGTGAGAAATAAGCTAACCGACTTTAACAAGTTGATCTAGCGCAGGGGTTCTGGAGCAATCCAGGACCCCTCCACATACTAGAAGTTTCTAAGCTTCAGATAAGTGTTGCACCTAAATTTAGGACACCGTCGATGAGCTTTATTCATTTATTGCTTCGATTCAGGATCCTCAATTTAACTTATATATCTACTGCGACATCTTGTCTGAGGCTTAGAAAAGTCTAGCGATCCACCATATATTGTACATAACGCACGCTCCCTTTTGCTTTTAGAAATAGTTAGCGTTGTAATTTCAACAACAAGTTTACCTAATTCTGTTGTAATATTTACGACAAAGCTATCAGAAAGTTATCTAACCAACATATCATTGTTGTAATATTTACAATATAGCTCAACTCTGGTGCAATTCAAGCAAATTAATCATAAAAATAATCACCACCTCTTAAACATAACTAATTACAAAGTTTAGAATGGCAGTTGGGGCGGGCGTAAAGATGCCTGTAGCCACCTAACTTCGATAAAATTTCAGAAAAATGCTTGACAGTTCGGATTTGGACGTATAAAATAGACCTAGATATAAGTTAAATTGAGGAGATAATCTCAAATGAAGAAAGCTCAAATCTTGAGTGCTATCGCGTTAGCATTTGCATTGGGTGTTGTCGCGCCTGTTGCAAGTACTTACGCTGCTATCGTTGGTGACGGTACTACTGTTTCCGCAGATCAGATGAAGGAACTCAATGCTGACCTTCGCGCTGCAAACGTTGCTTACGCCAATTTGGACAAGGCGACTCAATACACAGCACTTTATAATGCTATTGAGGATGGTCAGCTCCGTGCTGCTATCGAAGATCGCGAAGAACAGTTTGTCGATAAGTATAATGGTGACGCTGCATTAAGCAATAGCGATACCTTCAAGATCGACGCCCTTAACAGTACTAT
The DNA here is from genome assembly GCA_964514875.1 of uncultured Candidatus Saccharibacteria bacterium. Lineage (GTDB taxonomy): Bacteria > Patescibacteriota > Saccharimonadia > Saccharimonadales > Saccharimonadaceae > Nanosyncoccus. Next base: position 983 of record CAZETG010000065.1, read on the forward strand.
TGATTTAGTTGTTGACCAAGAGAATGCTTTGGGCCTTTACGCTAAGGATAATGATGGTAAGTACATTCATATCAACCAAGGCGTTACGATTGATCAAGCAACTCTACGTAGCATGCCAACTTTGACGACTGCTAGCAACGTTCAGTCTGCTTTGAGCTCAGTTCAGGCTTTGCAGGATGCTATTGAAGCCAATGTTTACATCTTGACTAATAATTATAAGACGTCCGACATTGTTGTTGAGAATTCTATTAAGTACCTCAATAATGTTAATGCTTATCTTACTCTCTTGATGAGTGATTTTGCTGGTTCATTTACTGGTCAGACCTTTGGCGCTCCAGCTGATTACGCTACTGGATATTTGAAGCCAGTCAGCACTGACGCTTATGACAATTTAGTCAACAGCGATGCTTGGAAGAATGCTGCTAACGATGCAGATACAGAGGCTTATACTAAGTACAACCTCTTCATGCAGGCTGCTGCTAACTTGCCAAAGTATAGCGCGACTAAGGCTCTCGTTGAAGCACAGGACAATGTTGCTAAGATCAACGATCCGACTCAGGCTGTCGACTACAGCGTAGCTCAGGGCTACATTGCTGCTTTCAACACTGCAATCAAGAACTTTGCTGATGGCAAGACCCCAACCGACCCAGATCAGCCAACTGATCCATCCACTCCAGATGAAGCTGT
>CAZETG010000066.1:0-1475 GCA_964514875.1 uncultured Candidatus Saccharibacteria bacterium
TTCCAAAGATCGCGTCGGCGCCTAAAAAGTTTACAGCTCTTCCATGTTATAATATATACGTTCAGTGCATATCCGATCTTGTCGACACCTAAATGTCGACATTTTGGTTCCCGAGCTAAGCCAAATCCTGAGTTAGTTAATATTCATCTCCCAAGATATTAACTAACTTTTTGTTTTGTGGTAGTGGGTGAAATTTCAGCCCTAAATTCACCATGATAGTCCCAGAATGTCAAAAAGAATAAGCAATTTTGATGGTTTCGATGCCAAAAGGCTCGATTTTTCCACATTTCTCCAGAAAAGTGCTTGACATTTTTTTTTTTATTGCGTAGAATGGAAAGTAGATAACAATTAATTTGAGGAGAATATCAAATGAAGAAAAGTCAAATCCTGGCCGCTATCGCGCTAGCATTTGCATTGGGTGTTGTTGCTCCTGTTGCTGGCGTCGCACAGAACGCTAGCGCCTTTACAGTCGCTGACAATACTACCTTCGGCAAGGCTTCTTGTGACGAAGTCAACAAGATGGTCGCTGGCCTCAAGGCTGACAGCAAGATGTATAGCTACGAAGCAAACGCTTTCGAACTTGCTGCAAAGTACGCTGCTGGTACTGATGCTGCGAAGAATGCTACTATCGACTCGCAGGGTGATGCTATCAATGGCAGCATGATTTCTATTGCAACTGATGGTTATACTTATACTGGTGTTGCCTTGACCAATGGCGCAAATACTCCTGATCAGGTTCGGGATATGATTGCTTCTGCTAAGGAAACTTCTGCGACGGTTACCAAAGATGGTCAGACTGTTCGCTACAATGCATACAATTTGTTCAGCGGTATCATTAGTGGTATCAAGAACAAAGCCACTGACGGTGGTAGCTCTCTCAAGAACGCTCTTAACAGCGCTTATGTAACAACCGGTAATGCAATCTTCGACTGGGCAAATCAGAGGAATATTAATCAGTATATTTCTTTAACCAACAACCCACTTACGACTCTTGCGGAGTTTAGTAAGTTTGTTACTTTGACTGAGCAAATCGAAGATGCTGAAACTGCTTTGCAGAATTACGATGCTGCTATCGCAGAGCTCAAGAATGCGGTTTCCGTCGACGATAAGGTTATCCTCACTACTGCAGGTGTCGCCCAGTATGATAATATCTTCAATACTGAAGATTATGCACCAAAGGTAGTAGATGTTGTTTATCTCATCAACAACGGTGGTGGCGATTGGATTAAGGATCGCTCCAACTGGAACAGTGTTTACAATGCTGTGAAGACTGCCGGTAATGGTAACTGCAGCGCCGCTAACAACGAACGTCAGAATTACAGCAATATGATGGCTGTTGCTAACGCTTACATCATTGCTACCTGGGATCGCTTCGCAGGCAAGGATGATTTCGAAGTTGCTGAGTACCTCATGGGTATCCAGACCCCAACCGACCCAGATCAGCCAACTGATCCATCCACTCCAGATGAAGCTGT
>CAZETG010000067.1:0-1295 GCA_964514875.1 uncultured Candidatus Saccharibacteria bacterium
CAATGTAGATAGCTACTTAAAACTTAGGGGTTGTTCTAAATTCGTTTACTGAACCGCGCCCACCGGGCCATATTACATTGCTCCGCACGATCATACCATTATCCCTACCGTACTAGACAACGGAGGGGAAAACCGAAGAAACGATTACGCTTTTCGTATGAGTTTTCTTTTTGCCAAATACCTAATACTGTCACGTATTGATATAGAGTGTCGGTTTCAGAATCTGCAATAGAAGACCATGGCATTGCAAGCATGCCAGAATATAGGAGCCGCCCTTCATTGTGAGTATATCCGCTCCGCACGATCATATCATTATTCCTACCGTACTAGACAGCGGAGAGGAAAAGCGTGATTACGAGAACGTAAATGATTATTAGGAAAACTACTAGTCGAATCAAATACGGAATAAGTTCCATATTCCGTTCCCGCAACTGTCTGAGAAGTGGCCATCCATAAATAAGAGCTCATCCCGCTAGTCTCCAATAGCCCAAGTCTATAAATCCAGCCGCTCCGCACACAAAGTGTTTAATGAAGGTTTGCGTGAGAATTAACATACTATTTGGGCTAGGGGTGGTTGGATTGACATGTATAGAAAATACTGAATTTGGGGTTTTCTTTTTTCCAGGGATATGCTATAATAGTAGAAGTCTGTTTTCGTAGTAATGCGGCGGACAAGGTTGTGTGGCTTACCGAAAGCTGCAGGAATTTTTGAAAGAGGTGTTGTAAAAATGGGTTTTCATGGTGATGCTTTTGCTGGATTGATCGCTGTGCTGGACGCTGGTAAGGGGCGTTCGTGGAAGTCTGAGGATCAGGCGAAGCCGTCGCGGCCGTCGCGGCCGTCGCGGCCGTCGCGCTACTTTATTATGGCGGATGACGAGCAGTATTTGCCGGCGTACGTCGAGGCATGGGCGAGCGAAAACGAGATCTCTATTTCCGATGAGGAGGTGCGCTCTTTGCATGGCTATCCCGTGCGCGAGCTGAAGAACGTAGCCAACCGGTTGCGGCTGGGGCTTTTGGGTTATGGCAGTTCGTGCAGAGTGTGGTTGATGAATGGCCAGCGGCAGATCGGCAGAGTGAATTACGAAGTAATCGAAGGGCGGAGTTATCCGTTGATCGTGCCGATTTTCCAGGATCGCTAGATTGAGTCGATTTCATCGGGATTAAATATCGAGCGACGAAGCTTAGATAAAATCCAAGTACACCAGAGCCAGATCCGATGGGTCTGGCTTTTTGCCACCCTAAAACCCCCGGATAGTCCGGTGGTTCGGTTAAGTTCTACATTTCAGTATCTGGCA
>CAZETG010000068.1:0-1279 GCA_964514875.1 uncultured Candidatus Saccharibacteria bacterium
ACGATTAGCTGTTCGTTAATGCCGGCTTCAGCTTCTTCACGCTTTGGTAAGCCGGAAATTTCAATCTTCATCTTCTTAGGATCGGATTTGAGCCAACTCAGCGGAGTAGTTGATGTACTACTGACGATATTGTCGAGATTCTTGAAATATTCAGATTTTTGTGATTTGGGACGCACTTCTAGGACATCGCCGGGATTAAGGCGAATACTTGGAATGTCGATGCGCCGACCGTTTAAGAGGAAATGGCCATGCGAAACAAGTTGACGCGCTTGACGACGAGTTGTAGCAAAACCGGCGCGAAAAACTGTATTATCAGCGCGACGCTCAAGGTATTGCAACAAGTTTTCACCTGCTAGTCCGTCGGCACGGGCGGCTTCTTTCATTAGCTTTGCGAATTGTTTCTCGAGTAAGCCATACATGCGCTTGACTTTTTGTTTCTCGCGCAGCTGAGTGAGATATAGACTGCCGCCACGAATGCGCATGTCGGAATGTTCGCCAGGAATACCGGTTTTCTTAGCCATAACCTTGTGGGCTTTTGGTGCTAAGGCGTAGCCCTCGCGGCGACTCTGTTTAACGATTGGAGAAATATCTCGTGCCATTATGGTTTCCTTTCTCCCTTAGGGCGCACGCCACCATGCGCGATTGGGGTAACGTCAGTAATGCTGTCGATTTTGATACCAACAGTTGAAATAGCGCGAATGGCGCTATCGCGACCAAGGCCGATACCACTGACGTAAACATCGACGCTATTTAGGCCGTGTTCGCGTTTAGCGATTTCGAGGGCTTTTTCGGCGGCGATTTGGGCGGCGTAGGCAGTACCTTTCTTGCTCCCGCGGAAGCCGTTTGCTCCGGCTGAGCTAGCACTGAGAGCTCCGCCGCTTTTGTCGGTGACGGTTACGATTGTATTATTAAAGGTAGCTTGAATGTGAACTTGACCAGAAGTTACAACGCGCTTGCCTTTCTTTGCTTTGGACTTAACTTTGGTCTCTATAACCTCAGCGACGCCCTTTACATCCTCTGTCATTTAATTAACTCCTATTTTTCTAAGTCTTGCTTGCTGCTTTTGGCTGTGCGCCACCAACGGCAATAGCTTTGCCTTTACGAGTACGTGCATTCGTACGAGTGCGCTGGCCATTGACAGGTAGTCCGGCTTTGTGGCGGACGCCCTTATAGGAATTAATATCTTTAAGACGTTTGATATTGTTGGTTACGAGGCGTTTCAGGTCACCTTCGACGGTATGATTATTGCTAATCACGTCGTTGATCTTTTGAATTTCAG
>CAZETG010000069.1:0-1203 GCA_964514875.1 uncultured Candidatus Saccharibacteria bacterium
CGTATTGTTAAGTATAGATTCTATCATGAGTATATCATTCTTGGTTAAGGTTTTGAAGTCGGTGCCTTTAGGAATAAAACGCCTAATCCTACCGTTCATGTTCTCATTTCTGCCACGCTCCCATGAATGATAGGCATGAGCAAAGAAAATTACAGGGCTTTGCTTGAGTCTGGCGTCGAGTTCTTGCAATTTTTGTTCCAAAAGTTGCCAGTATACAAACTCGACGCCATTATCATATGTAATGGTTTGTAATAGGATAATGCCAAAGACACGTAAAATGTCGTTTACGGTATAATCTACGACTTTATTAGCATCAAAACCAATAATAAGACTCATGGAGAGTAGTAGTGATTTACGCTCAACGTGCGTTAATATGCGATCCATCTGGTCTTTACCGACGATCGTATCGCCTTCAAGGTCGCCGAAGCGAGAAAGACTATCTACTTCTTTAGGTCGATCATCGATACAGTGTTTTTCTCGGTTAGTATGGTTAAACCTTTTAGCGGCTTTATAGTGGTATCTCCTGCCTTTATGTGGAAGATATTCTTTGAGTCCTAGTTCTGGGTGAGCCTTAATGTAATCGTAAATAGTAGTGTCAGAGATATCACTATAAAACCCTTCAAGATGAATACGGCCACTAATTTCTTCTGGCGTCCAGCCAGAATCAAGAGTTGTAATCACAAATGATAAAAGCTCTTCATTTTCTGGACGTTCTAACAATAGTCCTGGATGCTTAGTTCTCTTGCGGCTGCTCTTTTCTGCAATACTGGCCGTATAGTGAATTCTAGCTTGCGCCATAAACGTAGCACGTCGCCTCCAGTAACGTTGCAGTGCATCTATGTTGGCTTGGTTGTGACTACTGCCGCGCTGATGTCGTCCATCAGCGCGAGGCTTATTAACTCTGGTTCTAGTAGCTACTTTTGGGCGTCCATTCCGATCTAATTCTCGCGAAATGGTGCTTGAACTTCTGCCTAAATGTTTAGCAAATTTCCGTAAGCTGAGCTTATTTTCTTCTTTTGATTTGTTCCAATCCTCAATAAGTACTCGCTCTTCATAAGATAAATGTGTATAATGTTTGTGAGACATATTTTCCTCCAGTTGATTTGTTTTGTGATGAATCCATTTTAACTGATACTCGAGAATATGTCTCTTTTTTGATTAACTTTTATACCTGTTATGCTGCGCTTGAAGGCGGGATTTGAG
>CAZETG010000070.1:0-1180 GCA_964514875.1 uncultured Candidatus Saccharibacteria bacterium
ACAGGCCCTTATAGGGCAGAGCAAACCACCCCTTGAAGGGGTGGTTTTGATTTGTTGAGGCGATGCAGGTTTTGTTTAGTGATATTGATTGGAGTTGTAAAATTAGTGGGCAACTTTGAGGATAGTTTGCAATAAGTTGTAATAAGTGCCGTCAGCGCGTTGGGCGAGAGTGGTGATATAGCCACCTGAGCCGTGGGGATTGTTTGCATTAACGTGGTAGAATTTGATGACATTTTCGATGCCGTCTAGTTTGCCGTAAGAGCGGAAATTGCCGCTTTCGAGAGCTTTATAGAAGGGTACATATTCAACTGTGCCGTCGTCCATAAGGAAGAGAAAAGTTTCGTCGCCAATGCCATTGCCGAACTGACTAAAGATAAAATCAATGACACGTCCTTCGGACGGTCCGAAGTCGGTGAATAGTTCCGCGTCGGTTTTTTGGTTTTTGTTGAGGTGGCCTTCAAGTTTATCCCAATAAATGCGAATACTTCCGTTATTATTAGAGAGATCCCACGTATATTCCATGGCATAGGAATCCATATAGGAGGAATTCCAGAATGAATATACAATATCATCCTCACGAATGACGAGATTTTCTGGAACTTTGGCGAGAATTTCTGCTGCATTGACGGGCGTAGAGTTATCGTTGGGGGTTGGGGGAGTTTGAGCATCGGTGTTTGGCTCGTCGGGATTATCTGGAGTAGTGGCTGGTTGGTTGGATAAGTCGTTAAGCTGAGCTTTAAGATCGCTGATTTCTGAATTTTTGTTGGCGTTTTGAATAAAGGCGTAAGTGCTGGTGCCGATACCAGCGATGGTGAGCAACGTCAGAATAATGATGATAGGCAGATAATTATGTTGTTTGTGCTGTGGTGTCGTGGTTAATGGTGGAGTAATGGGGACTTGCGGTGGATTGGAAGCTACATCTTCTTGTGTATTGCTTGGATTATTTTCTGTTGGAGAGATTGCGTCTTGTGAGGTTGGTTTTGCTTTAGTCATGATTTTCCTTTTTGTGTTTGATTTCTATTTTCGAAAAATTCTTTAGGATGTTGATTTAATTATAGCATATACGGAATATGAGCGTGCGGTTTTGCATTGATAGCAAAAGTCCCACTCTTAATTGAGTGGGACTTTTGGTAATGACTTCCAGTCTCGCTCCAGATACGAAGTAGATGGAGCGCTAACC
>CAZETG010000071.1:0-1107 GCA_964514875.1 uncultured Candidatus Saccharibacteria bacterium
GGTCTAATACCCTTTTTAAGTTGATGTCTATGCTTGTAGTGGAATAGTTGTTCTGCAAAAAGAGCCACGTTAGTGGCTCTTTTTGTGCTATCCTTATGTTCGGTATAACAAGGAGGATAACATTTATGAGCAATTTAAGGCATTGCCCACGTTGTCATTGTAGCACAGTGGTAAAATTTGGAGTACAGAATAGTAGGCAGCGGTATCGCTGTCAGAAGTGTCACAAAACGTGGCAGACTAAGTCTCAGCCCCAAAGATTATATAGGGCTGTTTGGAACGACTATTTTGTAGAAGATCTCAAAATTAAGCAAATTAGCGAGAAATACGGCTTTAGTGGAAATAAGGCTACAAAGATTCTTGGAGGCTATCTTGCACCTCCGATTATTCCTCATGGGCAGCATGATGTAATCGGTATGGATTGCACCTATTTTGGCAGAAGGAATGTAAACGAATGGGGCTTATTGATCGCGATCGATTTACATAGTGGAGAATGCTTGTATTGCGAAGAGGTACCAGGACATGAGACCTGGGCGCACTATTGCCAGGTCTTAGATACGCTGGCAGGCTTTGGAGTACATCCCAAAGCCTGCGTCATAGATGGCGTACCTGGCTTAGCTGGAGTATTAGCATTACGCGGTATAGCTGTACAGTATTGCCAATTCCATCAAATAAAGACCATTAACACATATCTTACGAGAAATCCCATCCTAGAACCTAACATTGAGCTCAGGAGGATAGCTTTAAGCCTGACACATGTTAATCGTAAGACCTTCAAGTCACTCTTTGATCAGTGGTTTTATCGTAATAGGGTCTGGCTGAATGAGAAAACTTATAATCCGGAGACTAGAAGGCTAGAATGGACACATCAAAAGACGAGAAGTGCTGTGCGTAGTCTACAATGTAACTTCAAGTATTTATACACTTTTGAGCAATATCCAGAGCTTAATATACCGAACACTAATAACACACTGGAAGGCATTAATAGCGCCATTAAACACAAGCTTGACCGTCATCGAGGCGCTAAGAAACATCTAAAAACTCAACTGGTGCGAGTTTTTCTCTCTAGAAGAACAGGGGTATAAAACAACTTGAAAGGAGTATTAGACC